>JAWVZB010000030.1:0-29749 GCA_033722375.1 Nitriliruptorales bacterium
AAGGCCGGCGCTGACCCGCAACCGTAGGTCGGGCACGAGGATGCTCGACGAGCCGGAACACCTGCGACGGAGCGAGCGGCTTCCCTATCCATCGAGGTCTGTGGACGGAGCCGGTCGGATCCCTCGCGACAGCGTCGCTCCCGGATCTCGGTGCCGGTCCCGTGTCTGGACCGCTCACCGAGAGGCTCATGGTCATGACGACCGATCTGTTCCCGGGACGCAAGGTCCCGTTCCTGTCCCTGTTCATCGCGCTCGGGCTCGTGCTCGCGGGCGCCCTCCCCGCCGTAGCGGTCACGCCCGAGGAGGATCCCGACGCGGCCGCCGCCGGCTGGCTCGTCGAGAGCTACGACGACCACCCCGACTCGTTCGGCTTCGGAGGCGGCGCCGGCGACATCGCCGAGCTGATCTTCGCCCTATCCGCTGCCGGCGTCGCCGGCGAACGTGCCGGCGGATTGCTGGCCGACCTCGAGGCGGCGGCTCCCGACTACCTCCCCACCGGCAACGCAGCGATCGCCAAGACGCTGCTGGCGGTGCTGGTGGCCGGTGGCGATCCGACCGACTTCGCCGGCACCGACCTCGAAGCCGACCTGCGTGACGGGAAGGACGACACTGGCGCGTTCGACGCCACCGCCTTCAACCAGTCCCTCGCGATCCTGGCGCTCGCAGCCACCGGGAACGGCATCCCCGCCGACGCTGTGTCCTCCCTCCAGGGCCTCGCGTGCGACGACGGCGGGTACGGGTTCGACTGCTCCGGTGGCAGCGACGTCGACTCGACGGCGATGGCGGTGCAGGCCTTGCTCGCCGCGGATGCGGACGCCAGCGCGGCGGTCCAGTGGCTCGCCGACGCCCAGGAGGACAACGGCTCCTTCCTCGCGTTCGGGTCGCCGAGTCCCAACAGCACCGGTCTCGCGGCGATGGCGCTGCGCGCAGCCGGCCGGACTGCCGCTGCCGACGCAGCCGCAGACTGGATGGCCACGCAGCAGGCCGGTTGCGATGAGGAGAACGCGGGCTCGATCGCCTCGCCCTTCGACGGCCAGGCGAGCCTCGAGTTCGCCACCCTCCAGGGGCTCCTGGCGTTCGCGGCGCCCCGCTACGACCAGCTCGACCTGACGGCTGCCGCCGCCGGGGTGCCCGTGGTCTGTGCGCAGGAGGTCGCCGACCCGACGACCGATACGGCGGGCGACGACACGCTCGCGACCGATGACGACCGCATGCTCGCCGACGGGGGCGTGCCCGGTGTCGGACTGGCGCTGCTCGCAGCGCTGCTCGTCGCCGGTGGTCTGACGTTGGTGAGGATCCGCGAGGACACATGAGCGAACGCCTGCGCAGGCTCGGCCTGGTCGCGGTGGTGGTCGCGGCCGGGCTGCTGCCGGGCGCACCGGCCGCCGCTGCCGGCGCCTGCCCGACGCTCGACGACGGGGTCACGGTGGTCGTGGACTTCCAGGACCTCGGTGGCGGCATCCACGTCCGGTGCGCCCCGGGGGACCCATCCAGTGGGTTCGCTGCCTTGACCGGGGCCGGGTTCAGCTTCGACGAGGTCGCGTCCTGGCCCGGGGTGGTCTGTCGCATCGACGGTCTGCCCGGGACCGACCGCGAGGACTGTCAGGACATGCCACCGGGCGACGCCTACTGGGCCTACTTCCACGCCGAGCGGAGTGGATCGTGGTCGTTCAGCGGGAGCGGTGCCGGGAGCTACGACCCGGCCGTCGGCAGCGTCGAAGGGTGGTCGTTCTCGGAGGGGGGCGGGGCGCAGGAGCCGCGTGAGCCGCCACCGCCCGCACCAGCACCGCAGCCGGAACCGGAACAGGAGCCGGAGCCTGAGCCGGAGCCGGAGCCGGCCGAGGACTCGGAGCCGCAAGCGCAGCAGGAGCCGGCCGAGGAGACTCTCACAGCACCGTCTCCGACCTCAACGGTGGTGTCGCCGTCCCCGGCGGAGTCGACTGCCACGTCACCGAGTCCCACCCCAGAGCCGAGCGCGACTCCGGAGCCCGTGCCGCAAGGCGCGGCTGCGCTCGAGGAACCGCCGTCGGGGACTCCGTGGGCGACGGT
This sequence comes from Nitriliruptorales bacterium, assembly GCA_033722375.1. Taxonomy (GTDB): domain Bacteria; phylum Actinomycetota; class Nitriliruptoria; order Nitriliruptorales; family Nitriliruptoraceae; genus JAWVZB01. The sequence goes on from JAWVZB010000030.1 coordinate 2,050, forward strand.
GATCACGCTCGTGGTCGTCGCGCTGCTCGGGATCGGGGCGCTCGTGATCCAGCGGAGACGGGTGGGGCCATGAGCGCATCCACGATCCGGCTCGGTGCCCTGCCGCGTAACGTGCATCCCGTGGCCTGGTGGATCTGGGCACTGGGGCTCGCCACGGCCGCCACGTGGACCACCAACCCCCTGTTGCTCCTCCTGATCCTCGCGACCGCCGGCGTCGTGGTCGCCGCCCGCCGGACCGACTCGCCGTGGGGACGGTCCTTCCGTGTGTACCTCGCGCTCGGGGCGGTGGTCGTTGCCATCCGGATCGTGTTCCGCGTCCTCCTGGCCGGGGGTGGCGACACCACCGTGTTCGGGCTCCCGGAGCTGTCGCTGCCCTCGTGGCTCACCGGGGTGACCGTCGGCGGCCCGGTGACCCTGGAGGCGCTCCTCGCGGGGCTCTACGACGGTCTCCGCCTGGGCACCATGCTGGTGTGTGTGGGGGCCGCGAACGCCCTCGCGAACCCGAAGCGGCTGTTGCGGGCGGTCCCGGGTGCGCTGTACGAGATGGGCACGGTGCTGGTCGTGGCCGCCAGCATGGGGCCACAGCTCGCCCAGAGCTCGGAGCGGGTCCGCCGCGCCCGGCGACTGCGGGGCGTCCCGACCGAGGGGCTCGCTGGTCTGCGTTCGCTCGTCGTTCCGGTGCTCGAGGACGCGTTCGAGCGCTCGCTCCGGCTCGCCGCGGCGATGGATTCCCGCGGCTACGGACGCCGCCAGGCGGTGGCGGCACGACACCGGCGCACCACGGCCGCGCTGGTCGTCGCGGGCGTCCTCGGGATCAGCATCGGGGCGTACGTCCTGCTCGACCCGACCGGGACCGGCGACATCGGCGTGCCCGTGCTCGCCGTCGGTGTGCTGAGCGGGGTGGCTGGACTGTGGTCGGGTGGCCGCTACGTCGAGACCACCCGCTACCGCCCCGACCCGTGGACCTGGCCGGAGTGGGCGGTGGTGCTGGCCGGGGTGACCGCGGCAGTCGGCGTGGTCGCTTCCGGGCGACTCCAGCCCGGCAGCCTGGCCCCGTCGGTGGCGCCGCCGACCTGGCCGGAGTTGCCGGTACTGGCCGCCGTCGCGGTGCTGATCGCGGTCGTGCCGGCGCTCGTGACGCCCGCCCCGCCGAGCGCCCCGCGGGCAGCCGCGATCCCGGAGGTGGCAGCATGATCCTCCTCGATCGCGTGACCGTGACCTACGCGGGGTCGCCCCGCCCCGCGCTGCGGGACGTCGACCTCACGATCCCCGAGGGCGAGCTGTGCCTGGTCGTCGGCCGCACTGGCATCGGCAAGTCGACCCTCCTCGGCACGCTCAACGGGCTCGTCCCGCACTTCACCGGCGGGACACTGTCGGGCCGCGTGGAGGTGGCGGGGCGCGACACCCGTGACCACCCGCCCCGCGACCTCGCGGACGCCGTCGGCTTCGTGGGCCAGGACCCCGCCGCCGGGTTCGTCACCGACGTCGTGGAGGAGGAGCTGGCCTACGGCATGGAGCAGCTCGGGCTGGACCCGGACGTGATGCGCAAGCGGGTCGAGGAGACGCTGGACCTCGTCGGGTTGGTCGATCTCCGCGATCGACCGCTGGCGGACCTCTCCGCGGGCGAGCAGCAGCGGGTCGCGATCGGGGCGGCCCTCACCCCGCACCCGTCGATCCTGGTGCTGGACGAGCCCACCTCCGCGCTGGACCCCGGAGCGGCGGAGGATGTGCTGGCGGTCCTGACCCGCTTGGTGCACGACCTCGGGATCACCGTCGTGCTCGCCGAGCACCGGCTCGAGCGGGTGGTGCAGTACGCCGATCGGGTCATCGCCGTCGAGCGCGACGGCACGGTCACGGCCGGTCGCCCCGAGGACGTCATGGCAGACTCCGACGTCGCCCCGCCGATCGTCGAGCTCGGCCGGCTGCGGAACTGGGAGCCCCTGCCCCTGTCGGTACGCGACGCTCGCCGGCGAGCCCACGAACTCCGCGACCAGTTGCGCGAGACCGAGCCGCCCCGTGACGGGCGCCATCCCGGCGATCCGGTGCTGTCCGCGCGCGGCGTGATCGTGACCTACGGCAGCGCCATCGCCGTTGCCGGTGTCGACGTCACGCTCCATGCCGGCGAGGTGACGGCCCTGATGGGACGCAATGGCTCCGGCAAGTCGTCGCTGCTGTGGGCGCTCCAGGGGACCGGACCGCGTGCTGCCGGGACCGTCGAGGTGGGGGGCGTCGACCCGGCCGCGGCCCCCGCTGAGCAGCAGCGGGAGCTCGTGGGGCTGGTCCCCCACTCACCCGTCGATCTGCTCTACCTCGAGACGGTCGAGGAGGAGTGTGCAGCCGCCGACGCCGACAACGCCGTCGCCGACGGCACCTGTCGGGGGCATCTCGAGCGCCTGGTGGGCGGCGTGCGCCCCGACGCGCACCCCCGCGACCTCTCGGAGGGGGAGCGGCTCGCCCTCGCGCTGGCCATCCAGCTCACGGCGAGCCCGCAGGTGGTTCTGCTGGACGAGCCGACCAGGGGGCTGGACTACCCCGGCAAGGAGCAGCTCACCGCGACGCTGCGGTCGCTGGCCGCCGACGGTCATGCGGTGATGCTCGCGACCCACGACGTCGAGTTCGTCGCCGCGGTCGCCGACCGGGTGGTCGTGCTCGCAGAGGGCGAGGTCGTGAGCGATGGCCCCACCGGGGACGTGGTCCTGTCGTCGCCGGTCTTCGCCCCGCAGGTCGCCAAGATCGTGCGGCCGTTGCCTTGGCTCACGGTCCCCGAGGTCGCGGCGGCCCTCGAGCCCCCGCTGGCGGTGGGGCGATGACCGGCGCGGTGAGGGTCGGCTGGCGGGGCGGGCTCACCCTCGCCATCGCCTCGGCGGGCGGGCTGGTGGCGTTCCTGTGGCCGCTCGTGGTCGCCCCGGAGAGCGCGGTGGCGCACTCGGCCGACGCCCCGCTCGTGTTCGCACTGCTGCTCCCGGTCAGCCTCGCGGTGGTGCTGACGCAACTCTCCGAGGGTGGGCTCGATGCGAAGGCGGTCGCGACCCTCGGGGTTCTCACCGCGGTCGGGGCGGCCCTGCGGCCGCTGGGTGCCGGCGCCGGGGGGATCGAGCTCGTGTTCTTCGTGCTGATCGTCGGGGGGCGAGCCTTCGGTCCCGGGTTCGGCTTCGTCCTGGGCGTCGTGACTCTGCTCGCCTCCGCGCTGTTGACCGGCGGGGTCGGGCCCTGGCTGCCGTTCCAGATGCTCGGGGCGGGCTGGGTCGGCCTCGGTGCCGGGTTGCTGCCTCCGGCGCGTGATCGCGGGGAGATCGTGCTGCTCGCGCTCTACGGGGCGTTCGCCGCGCTCCTCTACGGCCTGCTGCTGAACCTGTCGTTCTGGCCGTTCGCGACCGGACCCGGCACCGAGCTGTCGTTCGTGCCCGGTGCCCCGCTCGCGGACAACCTCGGCCGGTTCCTGGCCTTCAGCGTGACCACGTCGCTTGGCTGGGACGTCGGGCGTGCGCTCACGAACGTTGCCCTGATCGTGCTGCTCGGTCGGCCCATGCTGAACGTGCTGGCCAGGGCGACGCGCCGGGCGTCGTTCGGGGCGCAGCCGCGCTTCGAGCCCGGCTGATGCGGTGGCGGCGGCCGGAGCGCCGGCCATGGTCCGTCCGGCCGGTCAGCGTCCTGTACTTGCGGGAGCCGTCCCCGACAGGGTGTGTGAAGGCGCGTGTCGTGTTGGCGCGGAACCGGCCGTCTGGCGGTGAGGGCCGGACGATCTGACGTCTACAGTGGACGAGACGCGGTCGACGGGCAGGGGAGAGCCCATGACAGGGAAGACCACACCACAGCAGGAGGCGGCCCGCGCTCCGTCCGCCGCCGTCACTGACGCCTCCGTCGGGCTCGAGCGTGACCCGTTCATGCGCACCCTGCTGCGTCACCTGTCCGGAACGCTCCAGGAGATCGTGGGCCTCGAGGACGCCGCCGGGTTCGTCAGCGTCGTGGGCGGCCGGATGGGCCGCGACATCAACGACATGTACCGCGCGGCTCTGGACGTCTCCTCGCTCGACCGCGAGCAGGTCGCCGACGTCCTCGTGGACCTCAAGCAGCGCATCGAGGGCGATTTCTTCATCCTCGAGGAGGACGAGGACAAGATCGTGCTCGGCAACCGCGCCTGCCCGTTCGGCGACCGCGTGATCGACCGACCGTCGCTGTGCATGATGACCTCCAACGTGTTCGGGGCCATCGCGGCCGAGAACCTCGGGTACGCCAAGGTCGAGCTGCAAGAGGCGATCGCGCGGGGCGATCCCGGCTGCCGGGTGGTCGTCCACCTCCAGCAGACCGACGCGGCCGATGCGGCGAGGGGTCGCGAGTACTTCCCGGTGGCCGCTGGCGACGGATGAGCGGCGAGGACGCTCCCGACCTCGCGGCTGTCGAGGTGGTCATCGCAGCGCTCCCGGACGCCGTCTGTGTGCTCGACCTCGACGGCGAGATCCGGGCCGCCAACGGGCGCTTCCGTCGCGAGCTCGGCGAGGGTGGGCTGCGGGAGCTGGTCGACGACCCCGGGTCTCTCGAGGCGGCCATCGGGCTGTGGTCGTCGTCGGGGTCGCCCAAGCCCACGGTCCTGACCGTCGATGGCCGGCGGTGGCGGTGTGACGGGGCGCGCCTGCGACGCGGCGGCGGGATCCTCGTGCGCTGGCAGGCCCACACCGAGGCCGTCGAGGCGTTCCGGGCCACCGCGAAGACGGTGCAGTTCGAGGCGCTCGAGCGCGCCCGTGAGCAGCTGCGGTCAGCCCTGAAGGAACTCGAGGCGACCAACGCCGCCCTACGAGCCTCCAACGACGAGCTCGAGCGGTTCGCCTCGGCGGTGTCGCACGACCTCCAGACCCCGATGATGGTCATCTCCGCGACCGCCGAGATCTTGGTGGAGGAGCTCGAGGACGACGAGCACGGGGAGCTCGCGCAGACGATCGTCCGCAACGCCCGCCGCCTGCAATCCCAGATCCAAGGTGTGCTCGAGGTGGCACGTGCGGGCAGCGACGGAGGCGTGGAGGAGCCCGTGTCGGTCCCCGACGTCCTCGTCGACGTCGAGAGCCTGCTCCGGGACGTGATCCGGGAATCGGGTGCCGAGGTCGATACGGCCGGCGAGGTGCCCTCGCTCCCCCTGTCCCGCCCCGAAGCCGTCCAACTGCTCCAGAACCTCGTGCACAACGCCGTGAAGTTCGGGGCACACGAGGGGACGCCGACCGTCCGCATCTCGGGGCGGCACGTCGACGGGAGTGTCGAGCTGACTGTCGAGGACGACGGCCCCGGCATCCCGGAAGGCGAGGAGGAACGTGTCTTCGACCTCTTCCACCGTGCGGATCGCGACCAGGGAGGGACCGGCATCGGTCTCGCTACGTGCCGGCGGATCGTCGAGCGACACGGCGGCCGGATCTGGATCGAGACGAGCGAGCTCGGCGGCGCCGCCGTCAGGTTCCGGCTGCCGGTGCTCGCGTCATCGGGGGGCGACGAGCAGGGTCTGTAGGCCGTGGCCGAGCGGCCCCTGCTGGTCGCTGATGTCGCTCGTGGCCAGCCCGACGCCGTGGGGCTCGGCGACGGTCCTGGTGTCGAGACAGACCCACTCGCCGGACGGCTGTCGGTGCAGGTGGACGGTCAGGTCCGTGTTGATGAAGAGCCACTGCCGGAAGTCGAGGGCCGCGCTGAGACCGTTCCCGGAGTCGGCCGCCACGATCACCCGCTCGAGCGGCGAGATCTCCTGACCTTCGACGATCGGCACCCGCGCGCGCATCCAGGCGGTGGCTGGCCCAGGGTCGAGGAACGAGCCCGCGACGAAGCGGACCTCCATGGCGTCGTGGTAGCCGGTCCAGTCCACGAAGAACGGCGCGGTCTCGCACTCGTCGGGCGGGGGGAGTCCAGCGGGTTCGGGACGTACGTGTTCCGGCAGTTCGAACTCGTCCGTCCGCAGCGCCCAGGCCCTGGCGAGGAGCAGCGGCCCCTCGTCGTCCGAGACCGTGCCCTGTCCCAGCTGGACCCGGCGTCCGGGCCGCAGGACCTCGACCTCGACGGTGAGCTCGGTGATCGGGACGGGGCGGAGGATCTCGCTGGTCAGGCGTGCGAGCGGGGCGCCGAGGGTCTCCTCGAGCAGGCCGCCCAGCAGCGCGGTGGACGGGCCGGCGTGCTGGCTGTCGGGATCCCACGGTCCGCGGGTGAGCTCGGTCGACCGGTAGCGGCCGTCACCGAGTGGTTCGAAGAAGGCATCCACGGGGCCGCTCCACCTCGGGTGTCCCGAAGCGTAGGGCGCCCCGCCGACTCAGCCTCTCGTCAGGAAGCGGCGGCCCGATGGGGTGCGTGAGGAGAGAACGCACGGGGCTCCCACGGGAAGGGTTGGTGAGCGCGTTCGCCCCGCACGTCCCTGCCACCGTTCGGCCCACGCCCGCCTGGACGGGTGTCCGCCTCGTCAGCGGTCAGCGGGGCGGCCCCCGTCGTTTGGACGGTTCCCGCGGTCCTGTGGAGGGCCACCGTTTCCCTTCCCCTTGCCGTGTGGCGGCAGGAGCGACTCGTCGAGGGTGAGCACGAACAGTCCGGAGTCGAAGCTGTTCAGCACGATCGTCCCAGAGCGGAAGAACGGGTAGGCGGTCCAGGCGCCGGCGAAGGCAGGTGCCTCCGGACCGGGGTCGACGTCGAAGAACGCAACCTGGGTGAGCTCGCCGTCCGCCAGAGATTCGTCGGTGAAGTCCATCACACGGAGCCCGGCGGAGTAGTTCGCCTCGAAGATCAGCCCCTTGTGGACGTAGATGTTGTGGTCGATCGACGTCGTCTCATGGGTGAACGGGGTGATCGTCGCGGGGGCGTCGAGGTCGGAGACGTCGGCGATGTAGGTGGTGGTCGCGCTGACGGTCCCGAGAAGTTCGTCCAGCTCGTCGCCGAACACGAAGGTGCCGTGGTCGTCAGTCAGCCAGCCCTGGTGGGTGTAGGCCGCCGACGGGTAGCCGGTGCGCGAGAGCTGAACGGGGTTGGCCTTGTCCGTCACGTCGACGATCGTGAGGGTGTCCTCGTTCGAGGCGAAGCAGATCTCGTCACCTCGGTGTTCGGCGTCCGGACCGTCGTAGACGACGCACTGGACGTCGTGCGTGTAGCCATCACCATCGAAGCAGCCTGCCTCGGTCGGGGCGGTGGGCTCGGACAGGTCGAGCATGTAGAGCCCGCCGGCGCACACGTCGCCGCCGACGACGTAGGCGTAACCGGTCTCGGTGTTGATGGCGATGTTGTGGGCCGATCCGAACCCGTCGAAGACGGCATCGGGTTCGAACTCGCCCTGGTCCGAGTGAACGCCGCGGAGGCGGGTCAGATCGAAGATGACGAGGTTGGTAGCGTCGTGCTCGCTCACGAGGTAGGCGTGGCTCTCGTACACCTTCACGTCGCGCCACAGGACGTCATCGTCCTCGCCCTCCCAGCCGACGTAGACACGACCGAGGACCTGGGGAGCAGTGGGATCAGTGACGTCGACGAACGCCATCCCGTAGGTCATGGACGAGATCGCGATCTCGCGTCCTGTCTTGCCGTCGGTCCAGCCCCAGACGTCGGCACCGGTTGCGCCCCCGAGCTCGGCGAGATGCACGATCGACTCGAGATCGACGTTCTCGCAGGGGTAGGGGCCGGCGAAGCCGTTGGTGCAGTCGGCGCCGCCTACCGGGATGCTGGCGGCATCGGCGTTCGCGATGCCGTCGGCGACCGCTGCTTCTTGCATGGCTTCGACGTCGATCTCGCCAGATGCGACCGCACGGGCCTTGCCGTCGTTGGGGCTGAGCTGCAGCGTCGGGGTGGCCGCAACGGCGACCAGCGCCGCGGCCGCCAGGATGAGAACGATCGGGTGCTTGGACAATCCGTGCACGGGTGACTCCTGTGGGGGCTCAACTAGGGCTTCGAGATGCCCCGGCAGAACCCCTGCCGCCCGCTGCCGACCTTCGGGCACTGGACGTTCGGAAGGGGCGATCCGGTGGCAGTCCACGCGGGAGGAGGGGGGAGAAGAGAGCCGGAGAGGGGACTCGAACCCCTGGCCTGCGCTTTACAAGAGCGCTGCTCTGCCAGCTGAGCTACTCCGGCACGAGGCGCCAGCGTACGGCGGCTCGGAGGCGAGCACGCGAGACGGAAGCGGAGTCGCTCCGGATGTGCAGCGTGTAGTTCGAGGCGCGTAGTTGCACCGATGTGGTTCTTCTGCGACCCTGGGAGCACTCGACAGCACCGGAGGTAGCTGTTGTCTCCATTCCACGACGACACGGAGTTCGCGCTCGACGAGCGCTCGCGCTCCATCCTCGACTTCGAACGCGAGTGGTGGAAGTACGCCGGCGCGAAGGAGCAGGCGATCCGTGAGCGGTTCGATCTCTCGCCCACGCGGTACTACCAGCTCCTGAACCGCATCATGGACGACGACGACGCGCTCGAGTACGACCCGATGCTCGTCAAGCGCCTCCGCCGCATGCGTGCCGCGCGCCAGCGGCAGCGGGCGGCCAAGCGCCTCGGCGTCGACGTCCGGTGAGCTGACCCGTGCCGACCGCGCGCCACACCCCGCCTGACGACAACAGCTTCGTCACGTCCGTGGTGCAGCACGTCGCCGCCGCGGTCGCGCTGGTCCTCGTCGTCGCCGCGGGCTTCTGGGCGGTCGGACAGGTCGACCCAGCAGACGAGGACGTCGCGATCGTCGCCGAGGAGTCCCCGACGCAGACCGAAGCGCCGACACAGACCGAAGCGCCGACGACGACCGACACCTCCCCGACGCCGGCCGCGACGACCCCCGCGCCGTCACCGACGCCGTCACCCAGCCCCGAGCCGAGCCCGACCGAGACCGCGACCACGTCGGCCGAGCGCATCGACCCGGCCCAGGTGTCGATCCAGGTCCTCGACGCCGTCCTCGACGACGACGGCGCCGCCGCACAGAAGACCGCCGACGAGCTCGAAGCCGACGGCTACGACGTCGTCGTGGTCAACCAGTCCTACCGCACGTACGACGTGACGACGGTCTTCTTCACGGCGGGCCACGAGGCCGAGGCCAGGCAGCTCGCCGACGAGTACGGCTTCGCTCGCGTCGAGGAGAAGCCCGACAACCTCAGCGACTCGGTGGACATCCACCTCGTCGTCGGCAAGGACCGCGCGTAGCGCTGACGGTCGTATCGCCGCCCGACGGTCGGATGCCGCAGGCGCCGTCGCCCGCGCGCAGCTGGCCGAATGCCGAGCGCCTGCCGGCATGCGCCGCCGACCAGCGGAGGTGAGGCGTGGTGGGTGGCGCCGGCTGGGTGAGCACCGAGAGCGTCGGGGCGCCACGAGGGCAAGGCGCGAGGAGGGGTCGTAGCAGCGCTACGAACCCGACGAGCAACGCAGACATCGTGGATGCAACGACGATCGGATGCCGCCCAGGCGCCGTCGCCCGCCGCGACTCACCTAACCGTTCTGCAGGAGCTGGAGCTTCTCGAGGATCATGCGGCGGCGGCGCTCTTCTTCCTCGGGGTCGTTGCTGAGCACGTCCTGGAGGACCTGCGACAGCGCGAGCGGGGAGAACGGCTTGGTGATGTACTCGGCCGCGCCGGACGACCAACCGCGGATCTGGTCCTGATCCTGGACCTTCGCCGTGAGCATCACGACGGGGATGTCCTTGGTGTCGGGGTCCGACTTCAGGGCAGACAGAACCTGCCAGCCGTCCATGTTGGGCATCATCACGTCGAGGAGGATGACGTCGGGGCGTTCCTCCTGGACCCGCTCCATCGCTTCTTCGCCGTCGTTGGCCTCGATGACCTCGTAGCCCTCGAACTCGAGGTTGACCCGGCAGAGGAGCAGGACGTCGGGTTCGTCATCGACGACGAGGACCTTCCGTCGGTCGTTCACACTTCCTCCTCTGACCCGCATGCGGTTGGCACTACCAGTATCGCGTGCCGAACGCCGTCTCGCACACGCACTCCCAAGTTGTGTCAGCACTCGATCGGCGCCCCCCCCTTCTTCATCGGCCGAACGGCCGGTGGCTTTAGCCCGCGGGCACGCCGCGGCTGGCGTCTGTCTCGGCGTCGGCGCCAGAGGCATCGAGCTGCGATAGCGTCCCCGGTGTGACCGACGAGCCCGCCACCTCCATCGACCGCAGCGACGGTTCGGACGTGCAGGTCTCGCCCCGCACCCGGGCGTGGATGATCCGCTTGTGGACCCTGATCGGGGCAGCGATCGTGCTCGTCGGGGCGTGGTTCGTGCTGCGCGAGCCGCTCGCGATCGTGGCAGCGCCCGTGGGGCTGGCGATCGTCATCGTGTACCTGCTGAACCCGATCGTCGGGTTCGCCGAGAACCGCGGGGTGCCGCGTGCCCTCGGGACCCTCCTGACCTACGCCGCCGTCGCGGCCGCGATGGTGGGGCTCGTCGTCGCGTTCGGTCCCATGCTGGCCGACCAGACCGCCCAGTTCATCGACGAGCTGCCCGCCATCTTCGCCGGGGTGCTCGAGTGGGTGAACGCCCGTCTCGCCGGCTTCGGGATCGAGGAGATCACGGTCGACCTCGAGTCGGAGGACACCCGAACGGCGGTTGCGGACTACCTGCGCGAGAACCGCGACCAGGTGTTCGCCCTGCTGCGGGGGGCCGGGACGGTGGTCGGGGTGATCTTCCACGGGCTCCTGACGCTCGTCCTCGCCCCGATCCTGGCCTTCTACCTGTTGGCCGACCTGCCCCGGATCAGCGAGGGGATCACCCGGCTGGTACCGCCGGGGCCGCGCAGCGACGTGCTCGACGTCGCCGGGCGTATCGGTTCCGCCGTCGGGGCGTACTTCCGCGGGATGCTCATGGTGGCCGCGTTCGTCGCCGTCGCGACGAGCATCGGGCTGGCGATCGTGGGGCTGCCGTTCTGGGCGATCGTCGGCGGGCTCACGGGCCTGTTCAACCTCGTCCCGCTCATCGGCCCCTTCGTCGGTGGCGCCATCGGGGTCATCATCGCTCTGACGGTGGGGGGTGGGACCGGCCAGGCCATCGCCGTCGTCGTGGTGATGACGGTGGTGCAGCAGATCGACAACCACGCCATCACCCCCAACGTCGTGTCGCGGACCGTCAAGGTGCATCCCGTCACCGTGATCCTCGGTCTGCTCGTGGCGGGAACGCTGTACGGGATCCTCGGCATGTTCGTGGCGATCCCCGTGATCGCGGCGGCCAAGCTCGTGGTCGTCTACGTCCTCGTCACGAGGGTGCCGTCGATGCGCCACCTGGCGGGTGCCGACCCGGCCCTGTTCGACGACGAGGGCGAGCCGGAACCGCGTGAGGGGACGCTCGCGGCGATGGGTCGGGAGATGCGCCAGACGTGGGAGCGGCGTCGCCGCCCCGACGGTGGCGACGAGGTCGAGGACCGCCCCGAAGGGGCCGGTGATCGCTCTGATCGCGAGGATGCCGACGTCTGAGCCTCGGTTTGCGGTCCGGCGACCCCCGTGGCACAGTGTCGCCACTGGTGCTCATCCAGAGCGGTGGAGAGCTCGGGCTCGCCGAAGCCGCGGCAACCCCCCGAGACGTGGAAGGTCCGCGTCAGAGGGAAGGTGCCAAACCCGGACCGTCGGTCCACCACAGGGTGGAACGGGGTCGATGAGCTGGGCTCGCGCCCGTGAAAGCTTCAACGGCCTCCCCGGCGGGGAGGCCGTCAGCAGTTCGGGCGGACTCCTCGGACCGTGGCGACGCGCGCCACGGCCGGTGCGATGGGCGCCGTGAGGAGAACCTCATGACCACCACCGCCGCTACCTCCGCCCCGACCAGCTCGCCCGGCACCTCGCCACCCGCCCCGCCACCGCGGCCCAACGTCACCGGACTGCGATGTCGGGAGTGCGGGGCGACCCGCCCGCTCGGCACCGCCCACGTCTGCGACGAGTGCTGGGGACCGCTCGAGGTCGTCTACGACGAGGCCGTGACCAGCGGGGTCACCCGGGCCCGTATCGAGGCCGGACCTTCGAGTCTGTGGCGCTACCAGGACCTGTTGCCGGTCCTGTCGGAGGATCCCGCCGACCGGATCGACCTCGGGACGGGGTTCTCGCGGCTGCACCCCGCTCCCCGCCTCGCCGCGGCGGTCGGACTCGAGGAGCTGTGGCTGAAGGACGACACCCGGAACCCGAGCGGCTCGTTCAAGGATCGGGTGGTGACCGTCGCGTTCTCCGCGGGCCGGGCACTCGGCGTCGAGACGTTCGCGTGCGCCTCGACCGGCAACCTCGCCAACGCGGTGGCCGCCCACGCGGCCGCCTGGGGCGTGCCGGCCTACGTGTTCATCCCCGATGACCTCGAGCGCGGCAAGGTCGTCACGTCGGCGGTGTACGGGGCCAACCTCGTCGCCGTCGACGGCACCTACGACGACGTCAACCGGCTGTGTGCCGAGGTCGCCGACGTCGAGGGCTGGGGGTTCGTCAACGTCAACCTGCGGGCCTACTACGCCGAGGGGTCCAAGTCGATCGGCTTCGAGATCGCCGAGCAGCTCGGGTGGCGCTTCCCCGACCACGTCGTGGCACCGATCGCGTCGGGAGCGATGTACTCCAAGATCCACAAGGGCTTCACCGAGCTGAAGCACCACGGGCTCGTCGACGGGGACCTGCCGCGGATGAGCGGGGCACAGGCGCTCGGCTGCTCTCCGGTCGCGGAGGCGTTCGAGCGGGATTCGCTCGACATCAAGCCGCAGCGCCCCGATACGGTCGCGAGGTCGCTCGCGATCGGGAACCCCGCCGACGGCTACTACGCGCTGAAGACCGCGCAGGAGACGGGTGGGGTCATCGGGGCGGTCACCGACGAGGAGATCGTCGCCGGTATCCGGCTGCTCGCGGAGACCGAGGGGATCTTCGCCGAGACCGCTGGCGGCGTGACCGTCGCCAACCTCAAGCGCTTCGTCGACGAGGGGACCATCGCCCCCGACGAACGGACCGTCGCCGTGATCTCCGGACACGGGCTCAAGACCGTCGAGGCGGTCGAGTCCGAGGTCGGCCCCACCTACGAGGTCAGCCCGTCGCTCGACGACTTCCGCTCGCGCATCTCCTGAGGAGACCAGCCATGCCCACCGTCCGTATCCCCACTCCGCTGCGCAAGCACACCGACGGCGAGGCGCTCGTCGAGGTCCCGGCCTCGGACGTGCGGGGCGTCATCAAGGAGCTCGACGCCAAGCATCCCGGTCTCGGGGCGCGCATCCTCGACGACGAGGGTGAGCTGCGACGCTTCGTGAACGTGTTCGTCCGCGACGAGGACGTCCGTTTCCAGGACGGGCTCGAGACCGAGGTCGGCGAGTCTGACACCGTCTCGATCGTCCCCGCCGTCGCCGGCGGTGCCTGACGCCGGTCAGCGCTCCACAGGGTCGTCGGCGCCGACGACCCCGGCGAGCCAGCGTCCGACCATGGACACGCCGACGGCCGTGAGGAACCGCTCGCGCCGTTTGAACTCCTCGACCAGCGCGGCTTCGTCCCGGCCGGCCTGGCGCATCATGCGCTTGAGCCGGTCCTTGGCCGCCCAGGTCTCGAGGGTCTCGGTGTTCAGCTCCGGATGGAACTGGACCCCGTAGGACCGCCCGTCGCCGGCTCGCCAGGCGGGGACCCCGTCCGAGCCGTGGAGCATCTCGACCGCTCCCTCCGGCAGCCGAGTGACCTGGTCCTCGTGTGACATGAAGACGCCGGCACCGGCCGGCCAGCCGGCGAAGACCTCGTCCTCCTCGGCGCCGAGCGTCGGGTGCAGCGCGAAGAACCCGACCTCGGGCACGTCTCGGCGCTGGACCTCGCCCCCGAGCGCCTCGGCGAGGAGCTGGCTGCCGAGACAGATGCCGAAGACCGGCACGCCCACCTTCACGCTCGCCCGGAGCAGCTCGAGCTCGTCGTCGATCCAGTCGGGCCGGTCGTCGTCGGGGAGCCCCATCGACCCGCCGAGGACCAGGACGCCCCGCGTGCGGTTGCTGACCCCGGGAAGGTCGTCGCCCGCCCCGAGGTTCGCGAGCCGGTACGGACGGTCGTGGGCACGACCTTCGAGGACGGGCTCGAGGGCGGCGAGCGGGACGTCGGTCTCGTGCTGGATGACGACCAGCTCCCCGAAGTCGTAGGACTCGTCGCTCATTGCGGACCTCCGGCGGGCGCGGCGAGCGTAGTCGGAGGTCTCGGTAGGCTCCGAGCCGTCCCCGTCCCGACCTGGAGCCGCCCCGTGCGCTGGCGACGTCTCGTGCTCGTGCTCGCCGGAACTGCGCTGTCGCTCACGGCCTGCAGCGGTGACGACGGCGGCGAGCCGCCGGCGCCGGCGTCCCCGAGCCCGACGGAGAACCTCACCGCCAAGCCTGAGTTCGAGATCCCCGACGGGGCGCCGCCGGGCGAGCTCCAGACCCGGGTGCTCGTCGAGGCCGACGGCCCGGAGGTCCAGGCCGGAGACACGGTCACCGTCCACTACGTCGGCAAGGCCTGGTCCACCGGCGAGCAGTTCGACGCGTCGTGGGATCGCGATCGTCCTCTGGTCTTCGAGTTCGGCGGGGGGCAGATGATCGAGGGCTGGGAGCGGGGCATGGCCGGGATGCGGGTCGGTGAGCGGCGCATGATCATCATCCCGCCGGACCTGGCGTACGGCGATCGTGGGGTGCCGGATGCGGGGATCGAGCCGGGGGAGACGCTGGTGTTCGTGGTCGACCTCCTCGACGTGAACGGCCCCTGACGGGCCGCAGGCGGGATCTGTCAACCGGTCGTGCCGCCCCCGGTGCGCCAGCCGTGCCACGTCCGTGGGAGCCGCGCGGTTGATACCCCCGGGGGGTATCAGTACCGTGGTGCCATGAGCTCACACACCACCTCCACCGGTTCGCCGCAACTCCTCGACTTCGACGTCGAGGGGATGACCTGTGGCGCGTGCTCCGCGCGCGTGCAGAAGACCCTCGCCAAGCAGGACGGCGTGCAGCGAGCCGAGGTCAACCTCGCCACCCACCGCGCCACCGTCGAGATCGACCCGGATGCGGTCGATGCGGAGACGCTGGCGGCAGCGATCGACAACATCGGCTACGAGCTGCGCCCGCACGTCGACCTCAGCGAGCGCGAGGACCCCGAGGAGATCGCCCGCCGAGACTGGTGGCGCCGGGTCGTCGTCGCCTGGCCGCTCGGGCTCGCGGTCATGGCGCTGTCGATGGTGTTCACCGACGTCGGGATGTCGACCGGTGGTCGCTGGGCACAGTTCGCCCTGACGCTGCCGGTCCAGTTCGTCGTCGGCTGGCCGTTCCTGCGCGAAGCCGCGAAGCGAGCCAAGAGCCTCAGCGCGAACATGGACACCCTGATCGCGCTGGGGACGATGGCGGCGTTCACCTACTCCACCGTCGTGCTGCTCGTCGGGGAGGGCGAGCTGTACTTCGAGACCGCCGCGATGATCATCGCCTTCCTCGTCCTCGGTCGCTACTTCGAGGCCCGAGCCAAGTCCCGGGCAGGGCGGGCGATCCGGGCCCTGCTCGAACTCGGCGCCAAGGACGCACGCGTCCTCCGTGACGGTGAAGAGGTCACGATCCCCGTCGAACAACTGCGTGTCGGCGACCACATGCGGATCCGGCCGGGCGAGAAGATCCCCACCGACGGCGTCGTCGTCGACGGGGCATCGGCCGTGGACGAATCGATGCTGACCGGCGAGTCGGTCCCGGTCGAGAAGACCGAAGGCGCCACCGTCGCGGGCGCGACCATCAACACGAGCGGCGTGCTCACCGTCGAGGCCACCGCAGTCGGCTCCGAGACCGCGCTGGCCCAGATCGTCCAGCTCGTCGAGGAGGCCCAGGCGGGCAAGGCCGAGGTCGAACGGCTCGCCGACCGCATCGCCGCGGTGTTCGTCCCGATCGTCATGGCCATCGCCGCGGCCACCTTCCTCGGCTGGTGGCTGGTCGGCGGGGCGCCGGTCGACGGACTCGTCGCCGCGGTCGCCGTCCTGATCATCGCCTGCCCGTGCGCGCTGGGGCTCGCCACCCCCACCGCGATCATGGTCGGGACCGGGCGGGGCGCTGACCTCGGGATCCTCATCAAGGGGGTCGAGGCGCTCGAGCGCACCCGCGACATCACCACCGTCGTCTTCGACAAGACCGGCACGCTCACCCGCGGCAAGATGCGCGTCACGGGGATCGACACCGAGGACGAGGAACTGCTGCTCCGGCTCGTCGGAGCCGCCGAGGAAGGCTCGGAGCATCCGATCGGCCGGGCCATCGTCGAGGCTGCCGGCGACCGGGGCGTCGAGGTCCGGGCCGCTGACCACTTCGAAGGCGTCGCCGGGCACGGCGTCCGCGCCACCGTCGACGGTCGCTCCGTCGTGGTCGGCACGCGCAAGCTCGCCGCCGAGACCGGACTCATCGTTCCGGAGCGCTTCGAGCAGATCGTCGAGGGGGCCGCCGCCGAGGGAGAGACCCCCGTGCTGGCCGGTTGGGACGGGGAGGTGCGGGGCGTCATCCGCATCGCCGACACCACCAAGCCCGAGGCGCGCGACACCGTCGCGCGGCTCCACGACATGGGACTCGAGGTCGTGATGCTGACCGGCGACAACGCCCGGACCGCCGAGGCGATCGCCGCCCAGGTCGGCGTCGACCGCGTGCTCGCCGAGGTGCTGCCGGCCGACAAGCAGGACGAGATCGCCCGGCTCCAGGCCGACGGCGAGGTCGTCGCGATGGTCGGCGACGGTGTCAACGACGCCCCCGCGCTGGTCCAGGCCGACCTCGGGATCGCGATCGGCACCGGGACCGACGTCGCCGTGGAGTCGAGCGATCTCACGCTCATGCGAGACTCGCTCGACGGGGTCGTGACCGCCATCGAGCTCTCGCGCCGCACCTACCGCACGATCCTCCAGAACCTCGGCTGGGCGTTCGGCTACAACGTGCTCGCCATCCCCGCCGCCGCAGCGGGCTTCATGAACCCGGTGATCGCGGGGGCGGCGATGGCGTTCTCGAGCGTCAGCGTCGTGACGAACTCACTGCGTCTGCGACGCTTCGGCAGCCGCTGAGCCGGCGTCAGGCGATCCCGGCGAGCGCGGGTTCGCGGGGCGCGTCCCCGACGACGCTCTCGGGGTGGTAGACCCGGTGGCCGGATCCGCTCCGCGTCTGGAGCATCACGCAGAGCGCCCCGCACCGGCAGCGGTAGTAGGTGACGACACCCTCCGAGGTCTTGTGCATCGACAGGACGGACTGGGGGTCGATCCGCACCTCGCGGTCAAGGACGGGGCAGTTGGCGGCGTGCATGAGAGTCTCCTTCCGGTTCATCACCCCCCATGGTCTCGGGGAAGACCCTTCACGTCTAGAGAATAGTTTTCCAGTTATACTTAAGTATTGCTAATAGATCATCGAGGCGCTGGTGCTGGATCTGCATCGTCTGCGGTCGCTGCGGGAGCTCTCGCTCCGCGGCACGATGACCGCTGCGGCGGCAGCGCTCAACTACACCCCGTCGGCGATCTCGCAACAGCTCGCGGCACTCGAAGAGGAAGTCGGTACCCCGCTGCTGGAACCGCGCGGGCGGCGGGTCGCACTGACGCCAGCGGGGCGGGTCCTCGTCGAGGAATCCGAGGCGCTGTTCGCGGCGCTGGACCGGGCCACCACCGCGGTGGCCACCGCCGCCGGCCAGATCGTCGGCCCGGTCCATGTCGGCGCGTTCCAGAGCGCCGGGGCGCGCATCGTGCCACCGGCACTGGCCTGCCTCAACGAGGAGCATCCCGACCTCGAGGTGCACTTCGTCCAGTGGGAGGAGCAGGGGCTGCGGGAGCTCCGCCTCGGCCACCTCGACATCTGGCTCGACCAGGAGTACGAGGCGCTCCCCATGCGCCGCTACGAGGGCCTCGATGCCCGGGTGCTGCTCGTCGAGCCGCTCTACCTCGCCGTCCCCTCGGGCGCGGACGCGGGGCCCGATCTCGCCGCCTATCGTGACACCCGCTGGATCGCCGAACCGCAAACCTCCGAGTTCGGGCGCCTCATCCCGGTGCTCACCGGCCGCGCCGGGTTCGAGCCCGACGTCCGCTTCCACACCGACGACATCGAGGTCACCCTCCAGCTCGTGGCGGCGGGGCTGGGAGTCTCGATCCTGCCCCGGCTGGCCACCTACCGGGTTCCCGGCGGCGTGGAGCTGCACCAGATCGAGGGGACGGCCCGGCGGGTGAAGGCACTGACCCAGCCGGAGGTCACCGAGCGCCCCGCCGTCCAGCTGGTGCTGGACCACCTCGAGCGTGCCGGCTCAGCCACCTGACCCGAGGTCGCCGAAGCGGACCAGGGTGCGGACGCCCTCGCCGGCCGCCATGCGGTCGAGCGCCCCGTCCACCTCGTCCAACGTGACCTGATCGGTCACGAGCGCATCGAGGTCGAGCTGCCCGGCGGCCGCGAGGTCCAGGATCCGCGGGAAGTCGAGGTCGGGATCGGCGTCGCCGTAGACGCAGCCGATGATGGTCCTCGCGAGGAAGAACAGCTCCATCGCGTTGAACTCGACCACGTCGTCGCGGCTGCCGACGCCGACGATCACGGTGGTGCCGCCCCGCCGGGTCGCTTCGTAGGACTGGCGGATGGTCTCGGATCTGCCGAGCACCTCGAAGACGTGGTCGGCGCCGTACCCCGAGGTCGCTTCCTTGATCGCGTCCACCGTGTCGAGCTGGTCCGCACGGACCAGATGGGTCGCCCCGAACCGTTCCGCCAGCTCGAGCTTCGACGGCTGGAGGTCGACGGCCACGATCGGTTCCGCACCGGCCAGTCGCGCTCCCTGCACGACCGACAGGCCGACACCGCCGCAGCCGATGACCGCCACGGACTCGCCCTCGGCGACGGCGGCGGTGTGGGTGACCGCCCCCACCCCGGTGGTGACCGCACACCCCACCAGCGCGGCCGTCTCGAGCGGGACGCCGGGATCGATCGGTACGACCGCCCGGTCGAGCACGAGCGTCTCCTCGGCGAACGCACCCGCGCCGAGGAAGGGTTTGACCTCTTGCCCGTCGACGGTGCCGTACGGACGCTCGAAGACGTCCTTGGTCGCGTTGGCGCAGAGGTGGGGTTCCTCGCGGTTGCAGAAGAAGCAGTCGCGGCAGGGTTGGTTCCAGGCGAGGATGACGTGGTCGCCCGGGGCGACCTTGCTGACCTCGGACCCCACCGCCTCGACGACGCCCGCCCCCTCGTGTCCGAGGATCAGCGGTGCCTTCCAGCCCATCTTGCCGGCGCGTGCGGACAGGTCCGAGTGGCACACGCCCGCGGCCGCCAGCCGGACGCGGACCTGGTCGGGCGCGGGCTCGGCGAGCTCGAGATCGACGAGCTCGAGCGGTGCGCCGGCGGCACGCATCAGGGCCGCGGTCGTCATCCGCGTCCCTTGCTCCGCTGGCGCCCCGACGTGGCGTTCTTGGCGATGAAGTCGATGATCTTGCCGGCCACGTCGACCTCGGTGGCCTTCTCGATCCCCTCGAGCCCGGGCGACGAGTTCACCTCGAGCACCACGGGGCCGTGGTTGGACCGCATCAGGTCCACCCCGGCGACGTTCAGACCCAGGATCTTGGCGGCCCGCTTGGCGGTGGCACGCTCCTCGGGGGTGAGCTTGATCCTCTTGGTGGACCCGCCCCGGTGGACGTTGGAGCGGAACTCGCCCGGCGCGGCGGTGCGCTCCATGGCGGCCACCACGCGGTTGCCGACGACGAACGCGCGGATGTCGGAGCCGCCGGCCTCCTTGATGAACTCCTGCGCCAGGATGTTGGCGTCGAGTTGGCGGAACGCCCCGATCACCGACTCGGCGGCCTTCTTCGTCTCCGCGAGCACCACCCCCATGCCCTGGGTGCCCTCGAGCAGCTTCACCACCAGCGGCGCCCCGCCCACGAGGTCGATCACACCGTCGATGTCCTTGGTCGAGTGTGCGAAGCTCGTCACCGGCAGCCCCACCCCCTCGACGGCGAGGAGCTGGAGCGCCCGGAGCTTGTCGCGGGCGCGGGTGATGGCTTGGGACTCGTTGGCGGAGTACACGCCCATGACCTCGAACTGCCGCACGACGGCGGTGCCGTAGAAGGTGTGCGAGGCTCCGATACGCGGGATGACCGCGTCGATGTCGCGGAGCTCGTCGCCCGCGTAGCGGATGGCAGGCCGGTGTGAGGTGATGTCCATGACGCACCGGAGGAAGTCGATGACACGGACCTCGTGGTCCCGCTCCTCGGCCGCCTCCTTGAGCCGGCGGGTGGAGTAGAGCGAAGCGTTGCGGGAGAGGATGGCGAGCTTCACGGGTGCCTCCGAGTGGTCCGTGGGCGCGGCAACCTACCTGGTCGGTCGGGATGGGATCAGGCGAAGAGCCCCGCGTGTGCGAACGTGGCGAGGGTGTCGAGGGCCTGGTTGCGTCGTTCGTCGTCTCCGCGCAGCTCGGGGGAGAGGAACGAGAACCGCTCGACCATCGCGATGATCGCCATCGCGGCCGCCGCGGCGGCGACCTCGCAGCCGGCCTCCTCGATCGCCTCAGCGAGCCGCTGCTGGAGCCCGTCGAACACCTCCACGTTCGGCCGGTTCGCGGAGCCGTTCGGTCCCGAGACGAGGTTCGCACGGACCACCGCCCCGTACTGGTCGGAGAAGTCGGCGAAGGCGTCGATCCACCTGCGGAACTCGGCCCGTCCGTCGTCCCCCTCCACGATCGGGGGCAGTGCATCGGTGAGCTCGTCGAGCGCGGTGTCGGCATCCTCCCGCAGCGCTTCGAGCATCCCTTCCTTGCTCTCGAAGTAGAGGTAGAAGGTCCCGTGTGACGTCCCGGCCCGCCGTACCACGTCATCGACGCGGGTCGCGTGGTAGCCGCGCTCGTTCATGGCGTCGCGTCCGGCGTCGAGCAGGCGACGGCGGGTCGCCTGCCCCTGGGCGCCGGGGGCACGCGTGGAGGGCTCCGCGTGGGGATCGCGTGGCTCGGTCACGGGTGGCGGTCCTGCCGCTGCGGGGTGTCAGTCTACGGCCGAGCCGTTTCCTGGCCCGGTCGTGCCGCCCGGCCGAACGGTGGTCGACCGGAGCGGTCAGGACGTCGCAGCGGCGACCTCCCGGAGGAACCGTGCGGCCAGCGGTGCCGCGATCTCCCCACCCGAGCCGCCCCCTTCCACGAGGACCGCGAACGCGAGGTCCCCCCGGAAGCCCACGAACCACGCGTGTGTGACCCGCTCCCCGTCCACGGTGGCCTCGGCGCTCCCGGTCTTGCCGTGCACCTGCTCGCCGTCGAGGTCGGCGGCGGTGCCGGTGCCCGACTCCACCACCGTCGCCATGAGCTGGGTGAGGTCGGCGGACACCTGGGACGGCAGCGACGTCTGCGTGCTCACGGGGGCCTGGTCCTGGATCAGCACCGGCGGGCCGTACCCGCCCCCGCCCACGGTGGCGGCCACCGCGGCGAGGTGGAGGACGCTGGCTTCGACGAGCCCCTGCCCGATGGCGGCCTCGACCAGCTCGGTGTCGTCGCTCGGCTGCGGGGCGCTGCTGCCGAACGCCGGGAGCCCGGGTGTCAGCTCGGTGCCGAAGCCGAACTGCGCGGCAGCGTCGGCCAGCGCCTCGGCGCCGACGTCGGCGGCCAGGAGGGCGAAGCTCGTGTTGCACGAGGCGGCGAGCGCCTGTTCCAGCGTCACGGTGCCGAGGTCGAGCCCGTCGAGGTTGGTGATCCGACGCCCGCCGACGGTCACCTCGGCGGGGCAGTCGACCTCGTCGTCGGGTGCCCAGCCTTGCTGGAGGGCGGCGGCGGCGGTCACGATCTTGAAGACCGAGCCGGGCGGGTAGCGCCCCTCGAACGCGCGGTTGAAGCCGGTCAACGGCCGGTTGGCGACCGCCCGGATGGCGCCAGTGGGGATGTCGACGGCGACGATCGCGATGTTGCCCGACTGGCCGACGAGCGCGTTCTCGGCGGCGCGCTGGAGGTCGAGGTCGAGCGTTGTCTCGAGCGGCTCGGCGGGATCGCCCTCGAACTCGTGCACGACCGTGAAGACGTCGCCGTCCGGCTCTGCCAGCACGATCCGGATGGCTCCGCTGCCACGGAGCTGCTCGTCGAACGCGGCCTCGAGCCCGTAGCGGCCGACGACGTCGCCAGGGGCGTAGGGCGCCCCGCGCTCGGCGGCGGCCTCCTCGTCGAGGGTCTCGACCGCCCCGAGCACGTGCAGCGCGAACCCGTCTGTCGGGGCGAGCCGCTCCTCCGACGACCGCTGGACGATCCCGGGGATGGCACCGATCTCCTCCCAGACCGACTCGAAGCGCTCCGTTCGGAGCGTGGCGACGGGGTAGAACCAGTCGGGGTTCAGATCGTCCGCCAGCAGCTCTGCCACGTCCTCGCTGGAGCCGGGAACGTGGGTGTCGAAGGCAGACTGGACCTCCTCGGGGTCCTCGATCCGGGCTGGCCAGAGCCCGAGCGTGTGGAGGTCCCCGGGGCTCGTGAGCGGGCTGCCGTCAGCAGCCAGGATGGGCGCCCGCGTGGCCTCCTCGCGGTCGACCCGCCAGGTGAACGACGACCGCAGCTCGGGGTGGAGGGTGCTCGGGCTCCACACCACCAGCCACTCGTCGCCCTCGCGTTGGGCGGTGAGGGCGGTGTCGTAGGCGAACGGGTCGGCGTAGGGGAGCTCGAGCGTGACCGTGAGCTCGGTCGTGGCGGTCCCACGCTCGACCATCACGTCCCCTCGCGTGATCCTGGTCGCGGACGGCTCCAGCGTGGTCTCCATCTGCTCGTGGAGAGCGGCGAAGTCCTCGGGCGGTTCCAGCACGAAGCGCGACATCGCGGTCGTGTCCCACCGTTCCCACGCGGCGAGGTAGTCGTCGATGGCGGCGCCGGCCTCGGCCTCGGGGTCCGGCTCCTCGAACGTCAGGAGCGCCCAGGCTCCGGCCCCGACGGCGGCGAGCACGAGCAGCGCCGCGCCCAGAGCGACGATCCGGTCCCGCACGTTGCCTCGATCAGGTGGCGGTGCGGGCCGGACCGTACCGCGCTCTGGGGACAGCACCGGTGCAACACCTCCCGGTCGGGCCGGGGTGCTCAGGCCGTCGCGGTGGGCTCACTCGGCCGCCGCCAGCGGCGGACGCCGTAGGCGACACCGACCACCGGCAGCAGCACGATCAGAGCGATCGGCAGTGCGGTGACGGCGAGCCAGATGGCGGCGTCGGCGATCGACTGCAGCGCCCCGACCGTGGTCCGCAGCGCGGCGGCGACGGTGTCACCGGGACGCCAGCCCTCGTCCGTCACGGCGATCGCGGTGGGGGTGGGCTCGATCGTGACCTGGACGGTGGCGAGCGCCACCAGGTCGTCGAGGACCTGCTGGCGTCCCTCGAGGCGTTCGATCTCGTCCCGCACCTGGCGGATCCGCTCGAACACGACCAGGATCTCGTCGGCGGAGTTCGACCGCTCACGGATGTCCGACAGCAAGGTCACGAGCTCGGTCTCGAGCGCGCGGAGGTTGCGGAGCTGGGCGGTGATGTCGGCGTGCTCCTCGGTCACGTCCTGCGTGTCGAGGCTCTGTGCGGGGACGCGGACCGCCAGCCCCTTGAGCTCCTGGAGCGTGGTGGACAGCCGTCCCGTCGGGACCCGGATCGTCATGGTCCCCCGCAGCTCGTCGTCACGCCCCGCGCGCTGGAGGTCGGTGCCGGCGACGAAGCCCCCGGCACGCTCCGTCAGCGTGGTGATGTCGTCGACGACCTCGGCGGGGTGGTCGACCTCGATGGTGAGGTGCGCACGGTGGATGACCTTGCGGCCCAGCGGCGCCGCGACCGACAGGGGCTCGGCCGAGTCGTCGTTGCCGGCCGTGTCCCGGGCCATCTCGCCAGCTCCGGCGTCGGCGTCACCGCCGTCGGCCTCGACCTCCTCCGGGGCCGCGTGCCCGGTGTCGGAGACGGCTTGCTCCGCGTCTCCGTCGGAGCTGCAGGCGGTCGCCAACAGCGCGAATCCCAGCACGATCACGAGCAGTCGTTTGCGGTTCATGACCCCTCCTCTTCTCGTCCCGTGAGACGTCGACCGCAGCGGCGAGGTTCCATCCCTTCCCCGGTCCGCGTTTGACGCGCCCCGCTCGACCGTGTGGACTCGGTGCCGAACACACCGCCGACAGGAGCCACCGTGGACACCGACGTCACCGAACTGCACCGCCGGGCGCTGCTCCAGACCCGCGAGGTGGTGGCAGCGATCCCCGACGACCGCTGGTCGGCCCCCACGCCGTGCTCCGAGTGGGACGTCCGGGACGTCGTCGGCCATCTGACGACCGAATGCCTGTGGGTGCCCGAGATCCTGGCGGGGAAGACGATCGAGGAGGTCGGCGACCGCTTCGAGGGCGACATGCTGGGCGACCAGCCGCGCCAGGCGTTCGATGCTGCCGCGGACGGGGCGCTGGCGGCGATGGCCGATCTCGACGACCTCCAGCGGACCGTGCACCTGTCGTTCGGGGACGTGCCCGCCGAGGTGTACGCCTGGCAACTGTTCACGGACGCGCTCGTGCACGGGTGGGACGCCGGGCGGGGCGCGGGCCTCGACGTCGGACTGGATCCGGACCTGTGCGAGGCGGCGCTGGCGGCGAACCGCCCGATGGTGACCGACGAGGTCCGCGAGGCGGGGATCATCGGACCCGAGGTCGAGGTCGCCGACGATGCTCCCGTCTGCGACCAGCTCCTCGGGTTCCTGGGTCGTGACCCGGCGTGGTCGCAGTGACCCCACGTTCGGCCGCGTTCGTCCAGCCGATCCCGAACCGACCGCGAGTACGATCGATGCCATCATGAGCAAAGAACCGCCCCCGTCGGACTCGTCCCGCTCCGAGCTGAACGCCTGGCTCGTCGAGGAGATGTACGAGCAGTACCGCGACGATCCCGAGTCGCTGTCGAAGAGCTGGCGCGACTTCTTCGAGGACTACCGCCCGACGGAGGAGCCCAGCGCTGACGGGCAGGCCGCGGTCGCGGAGAAGGACGAGCCCTCCAAGACCCCGGAGAAGGCCAAGGCCGGTGCCACCGAGGAGGGCAAGCGCCCCGTCCGTCCTGCGGTGCCCGACACCGCCGACGAGCTCGAACCGGAACGCCTCCGGGGTGTCAGCGCCACGATCGCGAAGAACATGGAGCGGTCGCTCGGTGTCCCCACCGCCACCTCCATCCGGGACGTTCCCGCCAAGCTCCTCGAGGTCAACCGCCGGATCGTCAACAACTACCTGCGGCGGACCCGCGGGGGGAAGGTCAGCTTCACCCACCTGATCGCCTACGCCATCGTGCAGGCGGTCGAGGCTGTCCCCGCGATGAAGAAGAGCTACACCGAGATCGACGGCAAGCCGGCCGTGGCCCAGCCGGAGCACTTCGGGCTCGGGCTGGCGGTGGACGTCGAGCGCAAGGGTGAGCGGACGCTGCTCGTTCCCGTCATCAAGGACGCCGACACGCTCAGCTTCGACGAGTTCCTGCGCGCCTACGAGGAGCTCATCCGGAAGATCCGCACCGACAAGCTCGACCCCGACATGTTCGCCGGCGGGACGATGACGGTGACCAACCCGGGGATGATCGGGACCGTCCACTCCATGCCGCGGCTGATGGCCGGCCAGGCCGCGATCTTCGGTGTCGGGGCGATCGACTACCCGGCCGAGTACCAGGCCGCCGACCCGGCGACGATCGCCCGGCTCGGCGTCAGCAAGGTCATCACCCTGACCTCCACCTACGACCACCGGGTCATCCAGGGCGCCGAGTCCGGGAACTTCCTCAAGCGCGTCCACGAGCTGCTGCTCGGGGCGGACGGCTTCTACGACGAGGTGTTCAAGAGCCTCGGGCTGCCCTACGAGCCCGCCCGCTGGCGCCAGGACGTGTCGGCCGCCGACAGCGAGATGTCACTGCTCGAGAAGCAGATGAAGGTCGACCAGCTCTCGCACATGTACCGCGTGCGGGGACACCTCATCGCCGACCTGGATCCGTTGCGCCAGAAGGATCCGGTGATGCACCCGGAGCTGGATCCGACCTACTACGGGCTGTCCATCTGGGACCTCGACCGCGAGTTCCTCGTCGACGGCCTGGACGAGGACGCGAGGAAGATGCCCCTCGGCGAGATCCTCGGCGTGCTGCGGGACGCCTACTGCCGCACCGTCGGCATCGAGTACATGCACATCCAGCACCCCGAGCAGAAGGTCTGGATCCGCGAGGAGGTCGAGGGCGCCGAGATCGACCTGTCGCACCAGGATCAGCTGTGGATCCTCGAGCGGCTGAACGCCGCCGAGGCGTTCGAGAGCTTCCTCCACACCAAGTACGTCGGGCAGAAGCGGTTCGGGCTCGAAGGCGCCGAGTCGATGATCCCGATGCTCGACGCCGTCCTCGAGGACGCCGCCGACGACCTCGACATCGAGGACGCGGTGATCGGGATGGCCCACCGCGGCCGCCTCAACGTCCTGTCCAACATCGTCGGGAAGAAGTACCACGAGATCTTCCGCGAGTTCGAGGGCGACATCGACCCCGACACGGTGCAGGGCTCGGGGGACGTCAAGTACCACCTCGGCACCAGCGGCAAGTACTCCGCCCGGTCCGGCAACACGGTCACGGTTCACCTGCCGCCGAACCCGTCCCACCTCGAAGCCGTCAACCCGGTCGTCGAGGGCATGTCTCGCGCCATGCAGGACATGTACGACCGCGGCGACGACGGGGTGTTCCCGGTGCTGCCGATCCTGCTGCACGGGGACGCGGCGTTCGCCGGCCAGGGCGTGGTCGCCGAGACGCTCAACCTCAGCCAGCTCCGCGGCTACCGCACCGGCGGGACCGTCCACATCGTGATCAACAACCAGGTCGGCTTCACGACCGCCCCCGAATCCGCGCGCTCGTCGGTCTACCCCACCGACATCGCGAAGATGGTCCAGGCCCCGATCTTCCACGTGAACGGCGACGACCCCGAGGCGGTCGTCCGCGTGGCGCGGCTCGCGTTCAAGTACCGCCAGGAGTTCCACTCCGACGTCGTGATCGACATGGTGTGCTACCGCCGGCACGGCCACAACGAGGCCGACGACCCCTCGTTCACGCAACCGCAGATGTACGAGGTCATCGACAACCAGCGGTCCGTCCGCAAGCTCTACACCGAGCGGCTGGTGCGGCGCGGCGACATCTCGATCGACCAGGCCGAGGAGTACCTCGAGGACTTCGAGCAGCGGCTCAACCGCGCGTTCGAGGAGACCAAGCAGGCGGCCCCGCCCGAGCCGCCCCGGGCGATCCGCCCCGTCGAGTCGCGGGGCGTGCTTCCTCACGTCGAGACCGGGGTGTCCGAGGACGTCCTCGACGACGTCGCCGACGCCCAGTTCGGTGTCCCCGACGGCTTCACGCGCCATCCCAAGCTCGATCGGATCTTCAAGAAGGCGCGCCAGCGCTACGACGACGGCAACATCGACTGGGCGCTCGGCGAGACGCTCGCGTTCGGCTCGCTGTTGCTCGAGGGCATCTCCGTGCGTCTGGCCGGCCAGGACTCGCGCCGCGGGACCTTCTCGCAGCGGCACGCGGTGCTGGTCGACTACGAGACCGGCGAGGAGTACCTGCCGCTGTCGCACCTCGCCGACGACCAGGGCAAGTGGCTGATCTACGACTCGTTGCTCAGTGAGTACGCGGCGCTCGGCTTCGAGTACGGCTACTCGGTCGTGAACAAGGACTCCCTGGTCTGCTGGGAGGCACAGTTCGGCGACTTCGTCAACGGCGGCCAGATCGTCATCGACCAGTTCATCGTCGCCGCCGAGGACAAGTGGGACGAGACCTCGGGGCTCGTGATGCTCCTGCCACACGGCTACGAAGGGCAGGGTCCCGAGCACAGCTCCGCCCGCATCGAACGGTTCCTCACGCTCTGCGCCGAGGACAACATCCAGT
>JAWVZB010000031.1:0-29406 GCA_033722375.1 Nitriliruptorales bacterium
CCCCGCTCGGCGACCAGCCACAGCGCGGCATGGTGCAAACTGACAGAAACCGTCGCATGCGCCGGTTTCTGACATGAGAACGCCGCTGTTGGCCTCCACCACGACGGCGAGACGACGGAAACCGTCATACCCGACGGTTTCCGTCAACCGAGGCCGAACGGGGCTTCCCGTCTGCTCGGCCGGCTCGCGATGTCGCCGCTTCAGCAGTGCGCGGCGGTCAGGCCGACAGCAGGAGCGAGTTCGACATACAGACGTGCACCGGCCGGTGCCGCGTCGACGCGTAAACGCGTCCACAACGCTTCCGCAGAAACGCGCGCATCCCTCCGCGGAACACCGAGCAGTCTCGTGACTCGATCGTGACTCGAATCGACGACCGCCAGAAGTGCGAGGAACTGGAGCGGATGACGGGATTCGAACCCGCGACCTCCACCTTGGCAAGGTGGCGCTCTAGCCAGCTGAGCTACATCCGCGTGACGTCAGAGGAGGGAGTGCTCGGACGGGCGCTCTCGCCCCGCGACCTCGTGACGGGTGCGGAGAGTACCGAGGCGCGTCGCGGGCGAGCAAGCAGGGCACGGTGCGGGGTCGCTGCCAGCCGGCGGCGTCGAGGATCCAGCGCGCCGGTAGGTCCTGCTGCCCAGCTCTCATCGAGCTCTCATCGCTCCGCCCGTACCGTCTCACCTGACGAGGTAAGCGGGTGGCCTGATAGGGCAATCGCCCGTGGCACTGGCACCCATCGTGAGGAACCCATGGCGGCCAACCAGGCCAATGCGATCGACGCCGCCGTCGGGGCGGCAACACCGGAACACGTCGGAACCCCCCCCAAGGGAAGCCCGACCCCCGGGGAGAGCGAACCAGCAGCTCTGCACGTGCTGCTGGTGGAGGACGACGTGCAGGACGCCCGCCTCCTCGAGGCCCAGCTGGTGGCGGACAACGCGCGTAGCCGCGTGACGGTCGAGCACGCGACGTCGCTGGCGGAGGCACACGAGGCACTGCGATCCCCCGAAGGAGCGCCGTTCGACGCCGTCCTGCTCGATCTGGGTCTCCCCGACAGCACGGGTCTCGAGACCTACACGAGCCTCGCCGGACTGGCCCCTGATCTACCGATGGTGGTGCTCTCCGGCGACACCGACCGCGACATCGCCGTCGACGCCGTTCGGCACGGGGCGCAGGACTTCCTGGTCAAGGGGCTCGTCTCGGGCGAGGTCGTGTCCCGGGTCCTCCGGTACGCCGTCGAGCGCGGCCGGCTGCTGAACCGTCAGCGGGATCAGGCGACGAGGCAGCAGCTCCTGGCGGAACTGGGTCGGCTGGCACTGGGAGCCGACGAGCCGGGTCCCCTCCTCCAGGCGGCGATGGAGACCCTCCAGGAAGGGCTCGGCGTCGACCGCGTGCACCTGGTCGAGCGCGTGGACGACGGGTTCCGGCTGCGGGCCGGGATCGGCTGGGACGTGATGCACCGCCGGGTCCTGATCGAGCCTGGGCGGGACTCCTGGGCCGGCTACGCCACGCTCACGGGAGAGACCGTCGTCGTTCAAGACGTCAAGGCCGAGCGTCCCTTCGGGCTCGGAGCGCTCCTGGCCGACCACCCGCCCCGCAGCGGGGTCGTGGTCCCCGTCAGCTTCCAGTACAGGCCCTGGGGCGCGGTCGGGGCCTTCGCCGACACACCACGCGGCCTCACCGACAGTGACGTTTCGTTCGTCGAGCATGTTGCGGGCCTCGTCGGGACCACGATCCAGCGGCTCCGGGTCGAGGACGCGAGGATCGAGCGGGTCAAGGAGCTGACCGCACTCCAGGGCATCGCCCACGCGGTCCAGCGGAACCACCTGTCGACCGGGCAGATGGCACGGCGGGCGACGGAGGAGCTCCTGCCCTCGTTCCAGTTCCCCGACATCACGGTCGCCGCGGTGGAGATCGCCGGAGAACGGTGCGAGCTCTCGGCCCAGAAGGGCGCCGGGATGGTCACGAGCCTCAGCGCCGAGATCGCGACCGACGGGCGAACACTCGGGATGGTGGAGGTCGGCTACAGCGAGAACCGACCGTTCCTCGCGGAGGAGCAGGACCTGCTCGACGCCGCCGCCGAATCGCTGGCCGCCTGGTTGACCCGCGGCGAGGCGATCGCCGACCTCCGCGCCAGCCAACGTCGCCTGGACCTGACGCTCAGCCAGCTGCCGGCGCTCGTCTACACCCTCGACGAAGACCTGCGCTTCACGTCGGTCACCGGGAAGGTGCTCGAGGAGCGGGGCCAGGATGCCGGCGAACTGATAGGGCGGCCGGTGAGCGTCCTCCTGGCCGAGCAGGGTCTGGAGGGCTCCGACGAGACCTTGGAGGTCCACCGGGCAGCCGTGGCAGGGACACCCGGTGACTTCGCGGTCGAGACCGCCAGCGCACGGTGGGAGGGCGCCGTCGAGCCGCTGACCGACGCCGATGGCGGTCCTGCCGGGGTCGTCGGCCTGGCGCTGGACGCCACCGAGCGACGGGAACGAGAGCGAGCGCTCGCCGCCAGTACCGCGCGGCTCCGGGCGCTGTTCCAGAACGCGTCCGACGCGATCCTCCTCGCCGATGACGACGGGAACTACCTCGACGCCAACCCGGCGGCCCTCCGGCTCCTCGGCTACTCCCGGGACGAGCTGCTCGGGATGTCCGTCATCGACGTGGTCGCAGGCACGGAGACGGATCTGCACGACACCTGGCAGGAGTTCGAGCGGCACGGCTCCCAGGACGGCGAGGTCCTGCTTCGACGCAAGGATGGGCAGACCGTCATCGCGGGGTACAACGCGGTACGGAACATCCAACCGGGCGTGCACCTGTCGATCATGCGCGACATCACCGATCACGTGCAGGCCCAGATCGCGCTGCGCCGCAGCGAGGACCGCTTCCGTCAGCTCGCCGAGAACGCCGCCGAGGGCATCCTGCGGGTCGAGCTGAAGCCGGAGGGCCGCTACACCTACGTCAACCCCGCGCTCGAGCGCATCACCGGCTACTCCGAGCCCGAGATCTTCGCCCACCCCCGACTCCTGAACGACCGCCTGCATCCGGCCGACCGCTCGAAGCCACGCGACGTGGTCGATCCGTCGAACAGCATCGAGCAGCCGCTGCTGCTCCGGTTCCGGCGGGCCGACGACACGTGGGTGTGGCTCGAGATGTACTCGTCCCCGGTCTACGACCGGTCCGGCGAGCTGGAGGCCGTCCACGGCCTCGTCGTCGACGTGACGGATCGGAAGCGGCAGGCGGAGGCGCTCGAGGACGCACTCCGACAGGAGCGCAAGGCGGCCGAGCGACTGCGCGAGCTCGACCGCATGCGGGAGGGCTTCCTCCGGGCGGTCTCGCACGAGCTGCGCACCCCGCTGACCTCGGTGTACGCCGGCACCCTGACGCTGCGAGACAACGCAGAGAACCTCGCGCCGGAACGCCAGCATGACCTCCTCGAGCGGGTGTTCGCCAACGCCGAACGCCTCCGGCAGCTGCTCGACGACCTCGTCGACGTCGACCGCTTCTCGTCGGGAACCGCCGATGTCCAGCTCGAGCAGGTGGACCTGTCCGTCCTGGCGGCGGCGGTCGTCGAGCAGTACGGGCTCACCGACGTCAAGGAGCACATCGATGTCGACCTCGACGCGACACCCCTGCCGATCATGGCGGACGTGCCCAAGCTCCACCGCGCCGTCGAACAGCTGATCGACAACGCCGTCAAGCACACACCGACCGGCACGAGGATCTGGCTGCGCACGCGACGAAGCAGCGAGGGATGCGTGCTCACGGTCGAGGACGACGGACCAGGCGTGGAGGACGAACTGAAGACCCACGTCTTCGAGCCCTTCCGCCAGGGCAGAGCCTCGGACTCGCTGGCCGACCCGGGAACCGGCATCGGCCTCGCTCTCGTCGAAGGCTGCGTGAGGGTCCACGGTGGTCGGGTGTGGGTCGAGGACCGTCCCGGGGGCGGAGCCTCGTTCCAGATCCTCCTGCCAAGAGCGACCGACGGCGCCGACCGTGAGTGAGCCCCAGCACGCGACCGACGACGACCGATCCCGCCCTACCCCGGACCGGCGGCGACGCGCCGCGCAGCTGACCAGGCTCCTCCAGCGCATCACGGTGCTCGCGAACGAGGCCGGTGACACAGCAACCGCCCTGGAGCGCGCTGTGGCCGACATCGCCGAGACCATGGGCTGGCCCGCGGGCCGCGCGATGGAGGTGGACAGCGGCCCGTCGCTACGGGAGGTGGGGCAGACCTTCGTCGCGCAGGGACACGAGGACGCCAGTGCGGCCGTGGAGCTGCTCGGAACCTCGGGGGCCATGGAGGAGATCGCGCTCCAGGCCGTTCACAGCGAGGTCGCACGATGGCGTCCCCTCGTCGCCGATCCCGGCGGTAACGGCAACCGACGAGGTTCGCTCGCCTTCCCGGTCGTGGCCAACGGAGACGCGGTGGCCGTGCTCCAGTTCGTCTCCGCGAACAGGGCAGATCCCGACGAGGACCTCCTGCGGACCATGGCGGACGTGGGCCGGCAGCTCGGCATCCTGGTCGAACGCAACCACGCGATCGAACGTCTCGAGGAGCTCAACACCGAGCTCGAGCGATCGAACCGTCAGCTCGAGCGGTTCGCCTACGTGGCGTCCCACGACCTCCAGGAGCCGCTGCGCAAGATCATCGGGTTCACGGAGCTGCTCGAGCTACGCCACAGCGACGAACTGTCCGAACAGGCGAGCGAGTACTTCGGCATCGTTACCGACGGTGCGCGTCGCATGCGCCAGCTGCTCGAGGATCTGCTGGCGTACTCGCGGGCCGGACGACGTGAGCTCGAGATGCAAGCGGTCGACCTCACCGACCTCGTCGAGACCGTCCTGGCAGACCTCGAGCCTGCGGCCAAGGAGGCAGGGGCCACTATCGAGATCGAGACGCCGCTTCCAACCGTCCACGGTGACGCCCGCGAGCTCCGCAGCGTGTTCCTGAACCTCGTCGGCAACGCCTTGAAGTACCACCGCGAGGACCAGCCTCCGACGGTGACGATCAGCGCCGTCCCGGAGTCGGAGGGGTGGTGGCGCGTGACCGTCGCCGACGACGGGATCGGGATCGCCCCTGAACACCACGAGCGCGTCTTCGAGATCTTCCAGCGTCTGCACGCGAGAGGGGAGTTCGGGGGCACCGGGATCGGCCTCGCCTTGTGCGAGCAGGCCGTCGCTCACCACGGCGGGCGGATCTGGATCGAGTCCGAGCCGGGACAGGGGAGCCGCTTCCACGTCAGCCTCCCGGACGCCCACGCCAGGGATGGCTGAGGGTTCTCAGTCCCCGGTCGGCGGGAGCCGCACGACCTGGAACCAGAAGTCCTCGAGTGCCGCGACCAGCTTCGCGAAGCCCTCGATGCCGATCGGCTTCTGCACGTACGCGGCGGCGTGCTCGCGGTAGCTCCGGAGGATGTCCGCGTCCTCGCCGGAGGTCGTGAGCATCACGACCGGGATCGTCCTGGCCGCGTCCTCGTCCTTGATCCGTTCGAGCACCTCGAGGCCGCTCATACCGGGCAGGTTGATGTCCAGGAGGATGAGATCCGGCTGTGGCCGGCCGGCATGCTCGCCCTCGCCGCGCAGGTAGCGCATGGCCTCCTCGCCCGTCCCCACGACCTCGATGTCGTTGCGGATCTTGGACTGCTTGAGCGACTCGACGGCCAGGAGGACGTCTGCCTCGTCGTCCTCGACCATCAGGATCCGGACCGGACGCACAGGACGTTCATCCATCGGTGTTCGCCCCCTCGAGGGTCTGATCGTCGTTCGGAGCCCGTAACCGGTACCCGACCCCCCGCACCGTCTCGAGCGTGTCGGTCGCGAACGGGGCGTCGATCTTGCGCCGCAGGTAGCCGACGTAGACATCCACGACGTTGGAGCCGTCCTCGCCGGCGTCCCACACCTCGTCATGGAGGTGGCGCCGCGACAGGGCGCGCCCCGGCTGCTCCATGAACACCCGCAGCAGCGCGAACTCGGTCGGCGTGAGCTCGATGCGGACACCGTCCCGCTCGACCTCGCGCCCGTCGAGATCCATCAGGAGCGAGCCGACCCGGATGTCGCCCCGCTGCTGCTGGCTCCCGGCGCCCCGCTCGACCATGCGCCGCCGGAGGAGGGCGCGAACCCGCGCGACGAACTCCTCGAGCGCGAACGGCTTGACGAGGTAGTCGTCGACACCGGCACGCAGGCTCTCGACCCGGTCGGTGATACCGGCCGCACCCGAGACCATCAGGATCGGGGTCCAGTCCCGGTTCTCCCGCAGCGCCTCGACGATCTCGATGCCAGGGCATACAGGGAGCCGTCGGTCGATCACGATGACGTCGAACCCCCCGCCGAGCGCCGCCTCACGCCCTGAGCCTCCGTCACCGCACACGGTGACCCCGTACCCCTCCTCTTCGAGGGCCACCTCCATGAGGCGTGCTGTCCCCGCCGCGTCCTCGATCACGAGGATGGTGTGCCGGCGTGCCGATGCCTCAGCTGGCATGGCATCCCTTCACGGGTGACTAGTCACGAGTGAAGGTGAGTCCGCGCCTAGAATCAAGGGCCTGGGGTGCGCGGCACCCCTGTCCAGATGACCCGTGGACCTGCGGTCCTCATCGAGCTCTCATGGTCCCGCCCTACCGTGGCTCGAGACGGGGACGGAGCGTGACCGGAACGCAGACGACCGAGAGTCAGCGCATGGCAGCAAGCACGACCGAGGCCACGATCGTGGTGCCGTGCGTCGACTGCGGCGACACCCCGATCCCCGTCAGCGAGGTGCTGCGGGTCTGGATCGTCGACGCCGGCCCGCTGTGCCCGCCATGCGGCGAGGACCTCTCCGGAGCCGCCGGGATCCGGGACGCCTGACAGCCGGCCGAGGGTCACGAGGTGGGCGGCACCTGCCCTCCGACCCCGGTGGAACCGAAGCCGCCGTCGCCCCGCCCCGTCTCATCGAGCGTCTCGACCTCGACGACCTCCGCGCGCCCGACGCGCTGGAGCACGAGCTGGGCGATGCGGTCCCCGGGGGCGATCTCGACCGGGTCGTCACCGAGGTTCACGAGCAGCACCTTGAGCTCGCCGCGGTAACCGCTGTCGATGGTGCCGGGGGCATTGACGACGGTCAGACCCGACGTCAGTGCGAGCCCGGACCGTGGATGCACGAGGCCCACCCAGCCTGACGGGATCGCGACTGCCAGGCCCGTGCCGACCGCGCCCCGCTCCCCCGGTGCGAAGGCCTTGGCCTCGACCGCGGCGAGATCGAGTCCGGCGTCCCCGTCGTGCGCGTACGCCGGCAGGGTGGCCTCGGGGTCGAGCTTTCGAACGCGCAGCCTCGGCTCGGAGGGAGCTTCGTCAGCCATGCTCAGGAGCCCGCCACCCGCTGCTCGATCTCCTCGACCGAGAGCTCGCCGGTCGGTGGCTTCTGTGCCAGTTCGTGACGGACGTCGACCGCGTCCGCGGACGCCTCGAGCTCCTCGAGGGCCGCCACCAGGTGCTCCGGGACGTCATCGAGGTCGGGCACGGCCTTGTAGTCGCCGGTGAAGCCGAAGTTCATCCATCCGTCGATCGAGGTGAGCCCCACCGCGTACGACTGGGTGGCCGCCAGAGGCGCGAACGGGAACGCACCGAGCAGTCGGGCCCCGAGGCAGTAGATCGGCATCTGCGGACCGGGGACGTTGGTCACGAGGAAGTTGAACAGTCGGCTCCTGGAGGCGGCGCGCGACGCCATGGCGTGGAGCGTCGGGGGGGCGAACTGCGCCAAGCCGATGAGGAAGCCGGCCCCGACGGCCTGGTGCTGCTCCTTGACGTCCTGCATGGCCTCGTGGCAGACGCGGAGCCGCTCTGCGGGGTCCATCTCGAACATCGGCAGGTCCACGAACACCGACACGATGCGGTTCCCGAGTGCGTGCCGATCCTCGGGTGCCCGCACGCTGACGGGCACCATCGCCCGCAACCACAGGCCTTCGGTGTCGATCCCCCGCGCACGCAGGAGCCGGCCGGTGGCGTCGGCCACGACAGCGAGCACGACATCGTTGACCGTGGCGTCGAACGCGTTCTTGACGTCCTTGAAGCGCTCGAGGGCGAGCCGCTCGATCGCGAAACGGCGGTGGATCCCGGGCGGCTGGTTCAGCGGTGAGGGGGGCGCGGGGCGACGCAGACTCGAGGAGGCGAACGACACCAAGCCCTCCGCCGCTTCGATGGCGGCCTTGAGGGTGTCGCGAGGTGCCTGCGCGACCTCCAGAACGCGGTCGAGCAGGCTGCGCGGACTCGCGGCCAGATCCAGGACCCCCGACCAGGCGAGCTCGTAGCCGGAGGGAGCTGGAGCTGGCTCCCACGGTTCGGGATCGGGGATGGGGTCGGGCGGGTCCGGCGACACATCGAGCATGACGGTCGCGATGTCGATACCCGCGAGCCCGTCGATCATGGCGTGGTGGTTCTTCCCGAGCACGGCGAACCGGTTCTCGCTCATGCCTTCGATGACGTAGAGCTCCCACAGCGGCCGGTCACGGTCGAGCGGGCGCGACAGGATCCTCGCCGCGTACTCCATGAGCTGCTCGGTCGTCCCGGGGCGGGGCAGGGCGGCGTGGCGGACGTGGTAGGAGAGGTCGAACTCGCGGTCGTCCACCCACGCGGGCGCCGAGAGGTTGAACGGCGCGAACGCGAGCTTCTGGCGGTAGCGGGGAACGAGGTGGAGGCGGGAGCGGACCAGCTCGAGGAACCGGGCGTAGTCGAACCCGTCCGCGTCCGCAGCATCGAAGACGAAGAGGCCACCGACGTGCATGTGCTGTGTCGGCGTCTCCATGTGCAGGAACGCTGCATCGACCGTGCTCAGGCGGTCGCCGTGTCCCTGTCCCATACGTCTCCCCCGGGTCCGCCGGCATGCTAGGGCCTCGCCTGGCACGCGGGGGCCGTCGAATGGTCGCTGCCCGACCGTGCGGGCCCTACGATGCGCCGGTCGGGAGGTGGCCGTGGAGTTCCTGGATCCGGTCCGCGAGTGGTTGGGTGGCGGGTCGCTGACGCTGTGGACGGTGATCGCCGGCCTCGTCGTCGTCTGGCTCGCCTTCAAGGTCGTGTCGCTCGGACTGAAGATCCTGGCGCTCGTGGTCGCCGTGGCGCTGTTCGTCAGCATCGCACCGTGGTCGGGCGAGGACGTCGACACAGACGCCGCCCGGTGCGCCGCTGCGGAGGTGGAGGAGACTGCTGAAGGGTGGCGTTCCGCCGTGACGAAGCGGATCACCGTCGAGCAGGTCTCCGAGGACGCGCGGTGTCAGGGGGATGACGTCGGGCTCGAACAGGGCACCGCCGTGGTCAAGCTGCGGACCTTCTACGACCTGCCGTTCCAGACCTGGGACGTGGACAGCGAGGGCGCAGCCCCACGCTTCGACACCCCCGACCTCTGAGCGTCGACCGCTCGCCGCCGACCTCTCGAGCCTCCGGCGTGGCGGTCCCGGAAGACGGGGGTCAGTCGTCGTCCGGTTCCCGCCACTGCACCGCGAGCGGACGCTTGAGCCCGATCCCCCGGATGCGGGTGGGGCGGATGCGTTTGGTCCGGAGCGGCTCCGAGAGGTCCTCGACCAGGTCTTCCGCTGCCAGCAGCGTCCAGGGACGGGCGAGATCGGTGAGGCGTGCAGCGAGGTTCACGGTGGCACCGAAGTAGTCGCCTTCACGGACCAGCGTCGCCCCGTGGGCCAGCCCCCCGCGGAGCGGGGCGTCCTCGAGGCTGTCGTGCGGTTCGACGAGCCGCAGCATGGTCTCGGCCAGCGTCTGCGGGTCCGTCGCCACGAGCATCGCTGCGTCCCCGAGGTACTTGACGATGGCAACCCGGTCGTGACCGCCGACTTCGTCGACGACCCGCCGCTCGAACGCCTCGAGGACCTGGTCGAGGCCCTCGGGGTCGACCTGGGCCGACAGTGACGTGAACCCGACGAGGTCCACGAAGCCAACGGAGACCTCGAGTTCCTGCCCCTCGCTCATCGCCAGCATCGTGGACAGCTCGGAGTCGAGAACCCGCAGCAGCTGCCGGTGGTACTCGTGCACCAGGAGCTCGCGCGACAGCGGGTCCACCGCACGCGCCGTCTCCGCCAGCGCCAGCGACACGGTCAGGTCGTCGGCACCTGCCTCCCGCATCGGCAGCATGATCTCGTCGCGGATGAGCTCGAGGTCGGCTCGGGCGATCGACGCCAGCGCGGATCCGCGGACGCGGGCGGCGCGCACGATCGCTTCGACGGGCATGTGCTCGAGGAGCTCTGCGAGACGCTTCCCGTACTCCAGATCACCTTCCGTGGCCTCGTCGGGGACGGGCAACCCGGCCGCGACCATCACGCGGCGGGCGACCGCCGGATCGAGACCGGCACGCTGGCAGACCTCCTCGAAGGAGTACTTCGCGGGCTCTCCCAACACCTCGCTGGCCAAGGCGAGCGGCACGCGCCGCTCGGCGACCGCGGCACGTGCATCGGACTCGTCGAGCCCCAGGTCGACCAGCGCCTTGACCGTGTCCTCGACCTTCTCGTCATCGCGGTCTGGTGCCCCCTTGGCGATGCGGTCTGCCACGAACGTCGGGATCTCGCCGGTCAGTTCCTCGGCGCGGGGCCGCCTCGGGCCCTCCCCCGGATCGCTGCGGTCGGTCACGGGCACTCCGTCGGGAAGTTGGGCCAGCCAGGCTAACCGTCGCCGGACGCCCTCAGAGCTTGGCGGCCACCGCCCCGAGACGTTCCACCGCTTCCGGAGTCTGGGGGTCGACGAGGACCTGTACGAGGTCGGCGCCAGCGTCCGCAAGCTGCGAGAGCACCACCCCGATCTCGCCCTCGCCCCTCGGGACGGGGAAGTCGTCGGGTAGATCGATCGGGAGGCCGATCGCGCCGTCGAGCTGAACGTAGATCTCGGCCGACCGCCAGAGGTCTGCTGGGTCGCGTCCGTGGGCCTCGCACGCTTCATCGACCTGTTCGCTGAGGTCTCGGAACCCCGCGACCGCGTTCCGGAAGCTCCCCCAGTGCGCGTTCCAGCCCTCCACATGCGGCAGCGCGATGCCGAGCATCCGCGGTCCGGTCGAGCCCAGCATCCACTCGACGGGTTCTTCTGGCGGTGTGGACAGCCAGGTGTCCTCGAGCTGCCAGTACTCGCCCTGGTAGTCGAAGCGCTCGCCACCGAGCAGGCGGCGAACGATCTCGAAGGCCTCCTCGAAGCGGCTCACCGGATGGTCGATCGGGAGCCCGGCCTTCGGGTACTCGGCCGGCAGGGACCCGGCACCGATCCCGCAGACGAGGCGTCCCCCACTGATCTCCTGGACGGCAGCGACCCGGCGTGCGAACAAGAGTGGGCTCGAGAAGTTCAGCGACGCCACGATGGGACCGAGCCGCAGTCGCTCGGTCGCCGCCGCCAGGGCGGCCAGAACCGACCACACGTCCCACGGGTCGCCACCATCGGGCGGGCCGAAGTGGTGGTCCTCCGACCAGAGCGAGTCCAGGCCGGACACCTCCGCCGCGAGCGCCATGTCGCGGATGCCGCTCCACCGCAGCTCCGTCAACGGGGCGTTCACCTTCACCCCAACGGACGCCGGCTCGCTCACTGGCGTGCTCCTGTCATCACCGAACGTTCATCCTCGGGGCCGGCGTACCAGACGTCAAGGATCAGCGGGCCGGCATCCGCAGCGCCCCGTCGAGCCGGATCACCTCACCGTTGAGGTAGGGGTGCTCGACGATCTGGCGTGCGAGCAGGGCGAACTCCTCCGGCTGCCCCAGACGGTGAGGATGGGGGATGTCGGCGGCGAGCTTGTCGCGCAGCTCCTCGGACAGGCCACCGAGCATCGGGGTGTCGAAGGTCCCGGGCGCGATCGTCACCACGCGGATCCGGTGCTGGGCGAGGTCGCGGGCT
This sequence comes from Nitriliruptorales bacterium, assembly GCA_033722375.1. Classification (GTDB taxonomy): domain Bacteria; phylum Actinomycetota; class Nitriliruptoria; order Nitriliruptorales; family Nitriliruptoraceae; genus JAWVZB01. Next base: position 11,830 of record JAWVZB010000031.1, read on the forward strand.
GCCGTCAACGTCAGCCCGACCACACCGGCCTTCGACGCGGCGTAGGCGGCTTGGCCGACCTGTCCGTCGAACGCGGCGATCGAGGCGGTGTTGACGATCACGCCCCGCTCGTCGTCGTCGGCGGTGTCGTCCTGATCGATCATCTGGGCCGCGGCGAGGCGCAACACGTTGAAGGTGCCGACGAGGTTGACGTCGACCACCTTGCGGAAGAGGTCGAGGTCGTGCGGGCCGTCCTTGCCGACCACCCGCGCGGCCCAGCCCACCCCCGCGCAGCTGATCGCGGCATGCACGCCCCCGAACCGGTCGACCGCCGCCTCGATCGCCGCACCGACCGCGTCCTCGTCGGTCACGTCGGTCGCGACGAAGTGGGCGTTGTCGCCGATCTCGTCGGCCTCCTTCTCGCCGTCGGAGTCCGGCAGGTCGAGCAGGACGACGTTCGCGCCCGCCTCGGACAGCGCCCGGGCGGTCGCGTTGCCGAGCCCGGATGCCCCACCGGTCACGATGGCTGTCCGTTCCTGCAGTTCCACGGCTCGATCCTCGTCGTCGCTGAGCAGGGTCGAGCGCGAACCTACTGGCCCGGGGAGCTGCCATTGCGGCCGACCGAGCGCAGGAGCGCCCGAACGAGCTCGGACTGGTCACCGCTCTTGAGCACGAGCTCCACGCCGAGGAGCTCGGTCTGCCGACGGGCGTAATCGCCCGCGACCGCGGTGTACGCCACGATCCCGACATCGGGGTGATCCCCCTTGATGTGCTCGATGGCCTCGAAGCCGTTCATCCTCGGCATCAACAGATCCATCGCGACGGCGTCGGGTGGGTCCTGCTTGACCGCTTCGATCGCCTCGACCCCGTCACCGGCGACGCCGACGACCTCGAGCTCCGGGGCGAGGTTCAGCTGCACCCGCAGGAGCATCCGGAAGTCGACGTCGTCGTCGACGACGAGCACTCGCACCGAGCCATCGCTGCTCATGCCCGGTCCAGTGTGAGGACGGCCTCGGCGCCGCCACCCTCCCGGTGGCGGAGATCCAAGCTGCCTCCGGCGTGCTCGGCGATCCGACGAGCCACCGGCAGTCCCACTCCGAGGCCGACCGCCTTGCGGATCACCGCGTGCTCGCCCCGGTAGAAGGGTTCGAATGCGAGCCGGATGTCCTCCTCCGGGAGCTCGGGGCCCGGTGCCCCCACCACGATGCGGACCTGCCCATCCGCCCCTCGGACCGTGACCTCGACCGGACCGTCGCCGTACTGCTCGGCGTTGTCGATCAGGTGGTTGAGGACCCAGCGGAGGGCATCTTTCGCGACGAGCGCCTGGGTCCCGTCGTCGTCGACCTCGGCGTCCTCGGGGGCGAGCTGCGCCGCGACCGGCCCGACCGAGAGCGGCTCCGGCTTGCCCACGGGGAGCCGGGTGTCGATCTCGGCAGCGACCAGCACGTCATCGAGGAGCTTCTCGACCCGACGGGCGGCACGGAGCAGTTCGCGCGCGTACTCGTCTCGACGGTCCTGGTCCTCCTCGACCACCAGCACCTCGGCTCGCCCCCGCAGGGTCGCCATCGGCGTGCGGAGGGCGTGACCGACCACGTTGACGATCCGACGCCGGAGCAGATCGACGTCGGCACGAGCGCGCTCGATGTCCTCGGGCAGGGGGTTGGCGCCAGACAGAGTGGCTCCTCGGTCGGCGAGGCACTGTACCCCCCGATCTCCGGCGTTCTGATGGTCTCCGGTCACGACCGCCACGCCAGGAAGCGTTGCCGAGCGGCGTCGTGCGCGACGACCGGAGGCGGGTAGCCGTTGGCCTGCCGCTCGGCACGGGGACGCTCCCAGGGTCGGTGGATGGCGCCGGCGTCCAGGGACCGCAGTTCGGGCACGTAGCGCCGGACGTACGCGCCCTCGGAGTCGTAACGCTCGGCCTGCCGCGTGGGGTTCAGCATCCGGTTCGGGCGGGTGTCGGTGCCGGTGCCGGCGACCCACTGCCAGTTGGCGGAGTTGTTGGCGACGTCCCCGTCGACGAGCCAGTGGAGGAAGTGCTCGGCACCGCGCCGCCAGTCGACGAGGAGGTGCTTGGTCAGGAACGACGCCGCGATCATGCGAGCGCGGTTGTGGATCCACCCTTCCTCGCGGAGCTGTCGCATGGCGGCGTCCACGACCGGGTAGCCGGTGCGACCGTCCTTCCACGCGGTCAGCGCCTCTTGGTCGTCACGCCACTCGTCGCCCCGCGGCCGGTAGTCGAGCGCGGAGATCCGCGGGTGTGACCACGTCGTCTGGTGGTGGAAGTCACGCCACGCGAGCTGCCGCGCGAACGGCTCGTGGCCCCTGCGACGGAGGTCGAGGCGGCCGAGGATCTCGCGGGGAGACAGGCAGCCGAAGTGGAGGTGGGGCGACAGCATGGAGGTGCCATCGACGGCGAGGCGGTCACGCGTCTCCCCGTAGTCCTCGATCCCCTCCTGGAGCCAGTCGTCGAGCCGCTGGCGCCCCGCCGTCTCGCCCCCGACGGGGAGCCGCGGCGACACCGCTCCCCCGACGAAGTCGTCCGTACCCGGCAGCCGCCCCGTGGCCAGCCCGGCTGGTAGCCGGACCGTCGTGGGCGGGGCGAGGCCCGCCCGGAGGGGATGGTCGCGCCAGGCGCGGTAGTAGGGCGTGAAGACCTGGTAGACGTCCCCACCTCCCGAGGGTGCCAGCTCCCCCGGCGGGACCACCGTCACCCCCGGATGCTCGTGGAAGCCGATCCCGAGCTCGTCGGCGAGCCCGGCGAGCTGCGACGACCGGCGCTGGGCGTAGATCCCGATGTCCTCGGACACACGTAGTGAGCTCGCCCCGACCTCGCGACAGACGGCAGCGACCTCGTCCAGCACCCGACCCCGACGCACCACGAGGGAGCCGCCCCGCTCCACCAGTGCTCCGCGCAGGTCCCGCAACGCCGCCAGCAGAAACGCGCGGCGGTTCGGGCTCGCGTGCATGGCGAGGATGTCGTCGTCGAGCACGAACAGCGGCACGACCTCGTCGGCTGACTCGACCGCAGCGGTGAGCGCCGGGTGGTCGTGGACGCGGAGGTCTCGGGTGAACAGCAGCACGGCGGTCACGGGTCATCTCCCCCTCGTGAGGGGTACGCAGCGAGCCCGCGTGCGGATGGGTCGGAGCAGGCCACCGCGGGATACGGTCATCGCGTGCTCGATCGTTTCTCGCCTCCGGTCCGCGAGTGGTTCACGACCACCTTCGCGGCGCCGACGGCCGCGCAGGAACGAGGCTGGCCCGCCATCGCCGACGGCGACCACACCCTGATCCTCGCTCCGACCGGCTCAGGCAAGACCCTCACGGCCTTCCTGTGGTCGATCGACCGGCTCATGACGGCCGAGGTCCCAGCGAAGCAGCAGCGGCTGCGGGTCCTCTACATCTCTCCGCTCCGGGCGCTCGCGGTCGACATCGACAAGAACCTCCGCGCCCCGCTCCGTGGCATCCACCTCGCCGGGGAGCGGCTCGGGACCTCGCTCCACGAGCCGACCGTGGGGGTGCGCACCGGCGACACCCCCTCGACCGAGCGGCAACGGATGATCCGGACCCCTCCGGACATCCTGATCACCACCCCGGAGTCGCTGTACCTGCTGCTCACCTCGCGGGCGCGGGAGACGCTGCGCAGCGTCGACGTGGTCATCATCGACGAGATCCACGCGCTCGCCGGGACCAAGCGCGGCAGCCACCTCGCGCTGAGCCTCGAGCGGCTCGAGGCGCTGAACGAGACCCCGCCGCAACGGATCGCGCTGTCGGCGACCCAGCGCCCCCTGGACGAGATCGCGCGGTTCCTCGGCGGGTACGGCGATGACGGGTCCCCGCGCCCCGTCACCGTCGTCGACGCCGGGATCACGAAGGAGCTCGACGTCGAGGTGGTGGTCCCGGTCGAGGACATGAGCCAGCTCGGCGAGATCGTCGAACCCGAGACCCCTGCATGGGACGGCCCCGCAGCCGCGGCCGCCGGACCGACCCGACGGTCGATCTGGCCGGCGATGCATCCACGGCTGCTCGACCTCGTCCTCGACCACCGTTCCACGATCGTGTTCGTGAACGCCCGGCGCCTGGCAGAGCGCCTCGCCGCCAAGCTCAACGAGCTGCACGCCCGGCGTGTGCGGAGCGAGGAGCTGCGTGACGCCGGCATCGATCCCCAGAGCGACGACGCCGCGGCGATCCTGTCGCGCCCCGTCCCCGAGCTGGTCCGCGCCCACCACGGATCGCTGTCGAAGGAGCGCCGGCTGGCCATCGAGGACGAGCTCAAGGCCGGCACCCTGCGCGGGATCGTGGCCACGAGCTCGCTCGAGCTCGGCATCGACATGGGCGCCGTCGACCTCGTCGTGCAGGTCGAGTCCCCCGGCGCGGTCAGCCGCGGACTCCAGCGCATCGGTCGTGCCGGCCATCAGGTCGGCGAACCGTCCCGCGGCAAGCTGTTCCCGAAGTACCGCGGCGACCTGGTCGAGCTGGCCGTGGTCGTGGACCGGATGAAGCGGGGAGAGATCGAGGCCACCCGCTACCCCCGCAACCCGCTCGACGTCCTCGCCCAGCAGATCGTCGCCATGACCGCGATGGAGGAATGGGACGTCGACGACCTCCTCGCGACGGTCCGGCGTGCCGCCCCGTTCCACGAGCTCGGGGACGGGGCGCTGCACACCGTCCTCGACCTGCTGTCGGGCCGCTACCCGTCGGACGAGTTCTCCGAGCTGCGCCCCCGGATCGTCTGGGACCGCGTCGGGGGCGTTGTCCGGGGGCGACCGAACGCCCAGCGGCTCGCGGTCACCAACCCGGGAACGATCCCCGATCGGGGCCTTTTCGGGGTCTTCCTCCCCGACGGCACCAGGGTCGGCGAGCTCGACGAGGAGATGGTGTTCGAGTCGCGCCCCGGCGAGACCTTCATCCTGGGCGCGTCCACCTGGCGGATCGAGGACATCACGCACGAACGCGTCGTGGTGACCCCGGCACCCGGCGAGCCAGGCAAGATGCCGTTCTGGCACGGGGACGGGCCCGGCCGCCCCTACGAGCTCGGACGTGCACTCGGTGCCTACGTCCGTGAGGTCGTGAGCGCTGCCGACCACGACCGCGACGGGGTGGTCGCACGGCTCCAGCAGGACAGCGAGCTCGACGCCTGGGCCGCGGACAACCTCGTCGGCTACCTCGAGGAGCAGGCCGCGGCCGCGGCCGTCCCCGACGACCGCACCGTGGTCGTGGAGCGCTTCCGCGACGAGATCGGCGACTGGCGCGTCTGCATCCTCTCCCCGTTCGGGGCGCGGGTCCACGCCCCATGGGCCATGGCGATCGAGCGGCGGTTGCAGACGACCGGGATCGACGCCGAGATCCTCTGGGCCGACGACGGCATCGTCCTGCGGGTGCAGGAATCGGTCGACGAGCTCCCCGTCGACGAGCTGCTGGTGGACCCCGACGAGGTGGAGGCACTCGTCGTCGACCAGCTGGCCGGCACCGCCCTGTTCACGACCACGTTCCGTGAGGCGGCGGGGCGGGCGCTGCTGCTCCCCAAGCGCCGCCCCGGACAGCGCACCGCGCTGTGGCAGCAGCGGCAGCGTGCCGCGAACCTGCTGCAGGTCGCGTCGGGCTACCCCGACTTCCCGCTGCTGCTCGAGGCCACCCGGGAGTGCCTCCAGGACGTGTTCGACCTGCCGGCGCTGAAGGAGCTGCTCACCGACCTGCGGAGCCGCAAGGTGCGGCTGGTGCCGGTCGACACCGAGCACGCGTCACCGTTCGCGCAGAGCCTGCTGTTCGCCTGGGTCGGTCAGTACATGTACGAGTACGACTCGCCGCTGGCCGAACGCCGCGCCGCTGCGCTGTCGCTCGACCGGGACCTGCTGCGCGAGCTCCTCGGCGGCGACGAACTCCGGGAGCTGCTCGATGCCGACGCCATCGACGCGGTCGAGGCCGAGCTGCAGCGACTCGTGGACGGCCGCCGTGCCCGGCACGCCGACGACCTCCATGCACTGCTGCTCCACCTGGGCGACCTCAGCCGAGAAGAGCTCGCCGCCCGCAGCAACGCGGATCCAGCAGCGTGGGTCGAGGACCTGATCGAGCAACGACGTGCCATCGTCGTCACCGTTGCCGGCGAGGAGCGCGTGATCGCCGCGGAGGATGCCGCCCGCTACCGGGACGCGCTCGGGGTGCCGCTGCCACCCGGTCTGCCCGCAGCGTTCACCGATCCGGTCGACCACCCCCTGGTCGATCTGGTGAGCCGGTACGCGCGGACCCACGGCCCCTTCCTGACCCGCGAGGTCGCCCACCGTCTCGGCGTCGACGTCGACCGGGTCGCTCCCGTGCTCGGCGAGCTGCTGGCGAGCGAGCGGGTGCTGCTCGGCGAGTTCCGCCCCGACGGCGTCGAGCGCGAATGGTGCGATGCCGACGTGCTGCGACGGATCCGGCGTCGGTCCCTGGCAGCGCTGCGGCAGGAGGTCGAACCGGTCGAGCCCGGTGCGCTCGGGCGGTTCCTCGCGGCGTGGCACGGGGTCGCGAGCACCGAGCGGCAGCCGGATGGCCGCGGTCTCGACGGCGTGGCGGACGCGGTCGCCCGCCTCCAAGGCGCTCCGATCCCGGCGTCGGTTCTGGAGTCGGACGTGCTGCCGGCGCGGGTCCGCAGCTACAGCCCCGCCGACCTCGACCAGCTCCTGGCGTCCGGCGAGGTGGTCTGGTTCGGCGCCGAGCCCATCGGTGCCGCTGACGGCCGCCTGGTCCTCTGCTACCGCGACCACGCGAACCTCCTCGCCCCGCCCCTCCCCGACGAGCCGCCGGAAGGCGAGGTCCACGACCGGCTCCGCGCCCATCTGGCGGACGCCGGCGCCTCCTTCTGGCCGGACCTCCTCGAGGCATCGCAGGTGGCCGACCAGGAGCTCGTGCTCGACGCCTTGTGGGACCTGGTCTGGGCCGGTGAGGTCACGAACGACACCTTCGCCCCGATCCGTGGGCTGCTCCAGGGCAAGCGGCGCCGCACCCGCTCACGCCCACGCCCCGGTCGGCTGCGGCGGATCGGCCCCGCCTCGGCTGCGGGACGGTGGTCGCTCACCGAGCAGCTCCGGCAGCCCACGCCGACCGGCACCGAGGTGGCACACGCCCGGGCCGAGCAGCTGCTCGACCGGCACGGTGTCGTCACCCGCGAGGCGGTCAACAGCGAAGGAGTCCCCGGCGGGTTCAGTGCCGTGTACCCGGTGCTCAAGCTGATGGAGGAGACCGGCAAGATCCGGCGCGGCTACTTCGTCGAGGGGCTGGGGGCGGCCCAGTTCGCCGTGCCGGGTGCGGTCGACCGACTCCGATCGCTCCGGGAGACGGACTCCCAGGCGCCTGCCGACGACGTCGTGGTGCTCGCCGCGACCGATCCGGCCCAGCCCTACGGCGCCGCGCTCGCCTGGCCCGAGACCGAGGGGCGCCCCGCTCGCAGCGCCGGTGCCTACGTCGTCGTGGTCGACGGCGAGCCGGCGGTCTACGTCGAGCGGGGCGGGCGCTCGCTCGTGACGTTCCCCGGCGCGACCGAGCGGACCGCGTGGGTGGACGGCCTCCGCTGGCTCGTGAAGGGCGGCCGGATCCGCAAGCTCGAGGTCGCCAAGATCGACAGCGACGACCCGGACGGACACCCGATCGTGGACACGCTGTTGGCCGCCGGCTTCACGCACGGGTACCGGGGACTCACGCTGCGTCCGTAACAACGCCCCGCGAGTGCGCTCAACGCACGAAAACGGTGGTTCTGGGCCCGAGACCCGTCGAAGATGCTCGGAATCCGCCCCGTACCCCCTCTAGCCTGTCACGTGGACAGGAACTCAGCCCACAACCAGGGAGGATCCCGCATGGCTGATCTCATCGTCACGAGCAAGCTCAAGGAAGCCATCAAGGGGCATGGCCTCCGCACCGACGGCAACCTTCCGGACGCCGTCGACGCGAAGGTGAAGGAGATGCTCCGTGAGGCCGCCGACCGCTGCCGTGAGAACGGACGCAGCACCGTCCGGCCGCACGACCTCTGAGCTTCAGCTCACGCGCCCCGACCGGGCGCGCGCAACCCGACGACCCCCGGCGAGAACGCCGGGGGTCGTTCGCGTTACCGTCGTGGCATCGCCCGATACTCATCGGCCCGTCCGACATCTTCGCTACTTGGGGGCAGCACGACCGTGCCGGAGACCACCACCGTGTCCTGCCCCGACTGCGGGGCGCCCGCCCGCCGGTTCTGCTCGCGGTGCGGGGCGCTGGCGGTCCACGACGACCCGGAGACGGAGAGCACTCCCACCACCCCTGCCGACGAGACCGCCCCGACAGAGCCGCTGCCGCCCGAGCAACTCCGCCGGGGGTCGGGACGACCGATCGCCGCCGCCGCTTTCCTGGTGCTGGTGCTCGCCGGGGTCGCGGTCGGGCTCAGCCGCACCCAGACCGAACAGGTCACCGCGTGGGGCCCACGGGGCGGGTGGGAAGCCACCGGCGTGACCTCCGACACCGCTCCCCGCGACCTGTCGTCGACGTTGTGGACCCACGACCTCGCCCACTGGTCCCTCGCGACCGGTCCACCGGGCGGCGTCACCGATCTCAGCGACACCTGGATCCTGACGGGCGAGCGACTCGTGGCGCTCGATCCCGTGACGTTCGCCGTGCAGTGGACGAGCAACGTTCGTGGTGACGGATCCGGTGCGGTGACCTCCGAGGGCATCACGGTCGTCACCCGCGACGAGCTCCTGGTGCTCTCTCCCGTCGACGGGAGCATCACCGCACGGACTCCGCTCGCGGACAGCGTCCCGTCGACGGTCGGGGCGCAGCTGCCCACGGTGGTCGGTGATCTCGCCATCGTGCCCACCCAGTCAGGGGTGCGAGCGATCCGCCGTAACAACGGGAAGACGGCGTGGGCCCACCAGGTGGAAGGGTGGACCGACCTCCTGGCAGCCACCCCCGAGCGTGTGCTCGTGGGGACGCGGGAGCGAGTGCGTGCGCTCGACACGGCGACGGGCCGGCCACGGTGGGCGTTCGAGGTCCCCGCCGACGATGCATGGATCTCGCACTGGTTCCAGCTCGTCGACGACACCGTGCTCATCTCGATCGCTGACGGGCTGGGGGGAGGCCTGGTCGGTCTCGAGCTCACCGACGGGGGAGAACGCTGGCACCACGAGACCGACTCACCCGCCGATCTCGTCCTCCGCGAAGGCGACCGCGTGCTGCTGCGGCCCACCGGCCCCGCGGGGGACCAGGAACTCTTCTGGGTGGACGCCCGGAACGGGGCGATCCAACCAGGCGGGACGATGCCCGCGGACACTCCCCGCGCGGAGCAGGCGGTGTTCCTCACCGCTGGTGACATGCTCGTTCCTTCAGAGAGCGGACTGCGGCGGATCATCGACGGGGCGCCGGTCTGGTCGGCTCCGGCGGGCGGCTGGCAACAACCACTCGTCCACGACGGGGTGGTCTTCACCAGGGGCCGGGAGGGCGTCGCCGTGCTCGATCTCGCCACCGGCGAGCGCATCGGCGGGTTCACCGCCCCGCAACGCCACGGCGGCGACCTGCTGCTGTCCGGCGAGGTGCTCAGCACGGGGAGCGGACCGGACAGCCTGCTGGACGTCACCACGGGCGAGCCCTGGGAGTCAGCGGCTCCTCAGGGCTGGCTCGGGCCGGGCGGCACCCTCGCCCCCTGGGGGGTCCTGCGCCGCGGACCCAACCAGTCCATCGTCGCGTACGACCACACCGGCGAGGAACAGTGGCGGCACGAGAGCACGAACGGCACCGACCAGGGCCTCATCGCCGCACTGGAGGAGGTGGTCCTGCTCTACGAGTTCCGGCCACCGCAGGACCGCAACGAGATCCCCGGCTCCGCCCCACACCCCGAGCTCGTGGTGATCGACGCGGGAACCGGGGAGGAGGTCGATCGCGAGGCGTCCGCACCCGCCCCGACGGGCTTCGTCACCGACAGCTCGTCGATCTGGACGCGGGAGTGGAGCTTCGACCCGGCCGCTGAGTCGGCACTGGTGCGCTACGACCTCGACCCGACGACCGGCGCACTGGAGCTCGCGTGGCGGGTGCCAGCCTCCCCGGGCCACCTCATCCTCTCCGGGGACCACCTGCTCGACATCGCCGGCAGCTCCCTCACCGTCCGCCATCCGGAGGACGGAACGGCCGAGCGGGTGGTCGAGCTGCCGGCCATCGCGGGCGGGGCGCCGGTCGTGACCGCAGGGATGCTGATCGTCGACGACGGGGACTCGACCCTCCACGCGCTCGACCCCGACGGTGAACCAGGGTGGTCGTCGCGCGTCGGCGCCAGCATCGTGGGCGATCCCGTCGCTGCCGGCGGACTCCTCTACGTCGCCACCGCCGACGGGGCGGTGGTGGTCATCGACACCGCCAGCGGCGAGCACGTCGACCGGATCGGCGTGACCGACGGGGCGGCGTCAGCCAGCCTGATCGTGGCCCGGGGGATGCTGCTCGTCCGCTTCGACGCCACGGTCTACGCGCTCGGTGACCCCCGCGGGGCCTCGGGGGCTGACCCCTCCCCCGTCCCCGGGGCGCTCCAACTCCCCGGCTGACGGAGGATGCCCGAGGGCGACACCATCCACCGGGCGGCACGCACGCTGCGGCACGCGCTCGTCGGCGAACACGTCGTCGACGTCGCCGCTCCGCGGCTCGCCTCCGCGGTGCCGGCGCCTGGAACGCGCATCGACGCGGTCGAGGCCAGGGGCAAGCACCTGCTCGTCCACTTCGACGACGGCCACATCCTCCACACCCACCTGGGCATGCCCGGCTCCTGGCACGTCTACCCACGCGGAGGCACTGCGCGGCGGCGCGATCTGCGCGTACGGATCGACGTCGAGGACGTGACCGCGGTCTGCTTCGGGGCGCCGACCGTCGAGATGCTGGACGCACCGGCGCTGGCCCGGCATCCCCAGCTCAGCAGCCTCGGACCGGATCTCTGCCGGGACGATGCAGATCTCGACGCTGCCGTTCGCCGCATGCCCGCCTTCGCCGCACCGACCACGCCGGTGGGCGTCGTGCTCCTCGACCAGCGGGTCGCCGCCGGGATCGGGAACGTGTACCGCTCCGAGGTGTGCTTCCTCGAGGGCATCGACCCCCGGAGCCCGCTCGCGGTCGTGTCCGACGAGCAGCGCAAGCGGCTCCTGGCACGGGCATCGACGCTCTTGCGCAAGAACCTGCACACCGTCCGCCGCACGACCGTGCCGGGGAGGGAGGACGGGGCGCTGTTCGTCTATGGGCGGGGCGGGAGAGCCTGCCGCCGGTGCAGGACACGCATCGAGTCCGAGCACCTCGGCGAGCACGCCCGCATCGCCTACTGGTGCCCCACGTGCCAGCCACCCCCGGCCTGACCCGAACCGGCCACCACCAACTGCCCACCGCTACCCTCGCGGCGTGGACGTGACGACCCTCCCGACCGAGCTCGATCAGCTCCACCTGCGCGCATGGCGGCGGTTCCTCGAAGCCCACGCGGCCCTGATCGACGTTCTCGAGACCGAGCTCCGACAGCACGAGGACCTCCCCCTGAGCTGGTACGACGTGCTCGTGCAGCTCGCCGAGGCGACCGACGAGCGGCTCCGCATGCAGGAGCTGGCCGACGCCGTGCTCTTGAGCAAGTCGGGCCTCACCCGTCTCGTGGACCGCATGGAGTCCGAAGGTCTGGTCGAACGTCAGGCATGCAAGACCGATCGGCGCGGCACGTGGGCGGTGCTGACCAGGCGCGGTCGCGACCGGCTCCGCGACGCGGCGCCGGCGCACCTCGACGGTGTCGCTCGCCACTTCGCTCGCCATCTGTCGGAGGCCGAGGCAGCGACCCTCGCCGAGGTGCTCGAACGCGTGGTCGAGTCGCTGGACGACTGAACGCCGCCCCGGATCGGGGCGGCGTTCACCGGTGAGTGGTTCGCTCAGCTCTCGCTGCGCTGCAGCTGCACGTTGATCTCGACCTTGAGCTCCTTGCCGACGAGCACTCCGCCGGTCTCGAGGGCCTGGTTCCAGGTCATCCCCCAATCCTCCCGGTTGAGCGTGGTCTGCGCCGCAAACGCCGCCTTCTCGTTGCCCCACGGGTCTTCGTGGAGCCCGAGGTAGGTGACGTCGAGCTCGACCTCGTTGGTCTCCCCACGGATCGTCAGGTCCCCACGGACGCGGAGCTCCTCGTCGCCCGTCCGACGGACCTCGGTGCTCTCGAAGCGCAGTTCGGGGTGGTTCTCGACATCGAGGAAGTCACCGGACCGCAGGTGCTCGTCACGGTCGGGCGTGTTGGTGTTGATCGAATCGGCAGCGATGGTCACCTCGACCCGCGAGTCCTCGAGCGAGTCGCCGACCTCGACCGTTCCCTCGAACTCCTCGAAGCGGCCGCGCACCTTGCTCACCATCAGGTGGCGCGCGACGGCCTCGATGGATGAGTGGTCGTTGTCAAAGACCCACGTTCCGGCTTCCGGGGTCGTGAGCGTCTGTTCCAAGGTCCCTGTGGTCATGATCTCTCCTGGTTGTCATCGAGGCGGGTGTTGCCGCCTCCGTGAGTTCGTTGCAAATGCAACTATATGCGGACCCGATATGTAGGTGCACGTGCAACTACCTTCGAAAGAACAGGCGATCCCCCGGCCGGGCGCGCAGGGACCGCGTCCCCGAACCGCCCAGACCGGGGCTAGCGTGGCAGGGAGACGACAGGAGGCTGCTGGTGAGCGACACGAACGGGAACGAGACGCTGACGATCACCGACAACCGCACCGGCGAGACCTACGAGGTCGACATCACCGACGGTGCGATCACTGCTATGGATCTCCGCCAGATCAAGGTGGACGAGGACGACTTCGGGCTCCTCTCCTACGACCCCGGTTTCAAGAACACCGCCAGTGCGCGCAGCGAGGTCACCTTCATCGACGGCCAGCAGGGGATCCTGCGGTACCGCGGCTACCCGATCGAGCAGCTCGCGGACAACTCCAACTTCCTCGAGGTCGCCTACCTCCTGGTGCACGGTGAGCTCCCCACCGAGGACGAGTACGCCCAGTGGGTGTTCGAGATCACCCATCACACCTTCATCCACGAGAACATCAAGCAGTTCATCGACGGCTTCCACCACGACGCCCACCCGATGGGGATCCTCGTCGGAACGGTCGGCGGGCTCTCGACCTTCTACCCCGAGGCGAAACAGATCCACGACCCCGAGATCCGCCACAAGCAGATCGTCCGTCTCATCGCGAAGTTCCCGACCCTGGCCGCCTTCGCCTACCGCCACGCGATCGGGATGCGCTACGCCTACCCCGACAACGACCTGAGCTTCGCCGGCAACTTCCTCAACATGATGTGGAAGACCACCGAGCTCAAGTACGAGCCCAACCCCACGCTCGAACGCGCCATGGACACGCTGTTCGTGCTGCACGCCGATCACGAGCAGAACTGCTCCGCCACGACCATGCGCACCGTCGGGTCATCGGACGCCGACCCGTACTCCGCAGCGAGCGGGGCGGTCGCCGCGCTCTACGGACCCAAGCACGGCGGGGCCAACGAAGCCGTCCTCCGCATGCTCGAAGAGATCGGCTCGGTCGACCAGATCCCCGACTACATCGAGCGGGTCAAGAACGGCGACTTCCGCCTGATGGGCTTCGGCCACCGCGTCTACAAGAACTACGACCCACGAGCCAAGGTGATCCGCGAACTCGCACACGAGGTCTTCGAGGTCACCGGCAAGAACCCCCTGATCGACATCGCGGTCGAGCTCGAGAAGATCGCCCTCGAGGACGAGTTCTTCGTCGAGAAGAAGCTCTACCCCAACGTCGACTTCTACTCCGGGATCATCTACCAGGCGATGGGCTTCCCCGTCGACATGTTCCCGGTGCTGTTCGCGATCGGGCGTATTCCGGGCTGGCTCGCCCAGTGGCAGGAGGGTCTCGAGGATCCCGACCAGGCCATCGCCCGCCCCCGGCAGATCTACGTCGGCCCCGGCGAGCGCAAGTACGTCCCCATCGAAGAGCGCACCTGACCACCGCCCCGCCACCCGAACGTCGCAGCCGGACCGGCTATCCGGACCGAACGCGACGAACCGGCGCGGCTTGGCGGGTTGGGGCAGCGCGGGGCGGGGTCAGTCGAAGGCGTTGTCGTGCTCGGTGACGAGCGGCACGTCGAAGAGGTCGTCGGAGATACCCACCTGGTCGCAGTACTTGCAGACGCCCCCCATGAAGAACGGGAAGCCCGCGCCGAGCAGCATCCCGGTATCGATGTCGCGCGCATCAGCGACGACACCGTCGTCGATCATGATCCGGGCTTCCTCGGCGGCGGCCTCGAGCGCCGCACGCTGGATCTCCTCGGCCGACAGCTTCTCCGCGTCCTCGTCGACCTCGACCACCTCGAGGATCTCGTCGTGCGGGGCGCCGCCCGAGGACCAGTCGTAGATCCCGTCGACGTCCAGCTCCGCGATCCTCGCGAAGTTCTCGTCCAGCGGGAAGCGTTCGGGGAACGCCTCGTGGAGCGTCTCTGCGGTGTGGAACGCCACCTTGATCCCGACGAACCCGAACAGCTCGAAGGGACCCATGGGAAGGCCGAGGCCCTTGATCGCCTCGTCGACCTCACGGAACGAGTTCCCCCGGCGGACGGCCTCGATGCCAGCACCGTTGAACCGTGACAGCATCCGGTTGACGATGAAGGCGGGCGTGTCGGCGCACTGCACCGCGGACTTGCGGATCGTCTTGGACACCTCGAACGCGGTCGCCACAGCCTCGTCGGAAGCGCTGTCGGGGCGCACGATCTCGAGGAACGGCATGACGCTGATCGGGTTGAAGAAGTGGAACCCGACCACCCGCTCGGGGTGGTCGAGGTCGCTCGCCATCTCGGTGACCGACAGCGACGAGGTGTTGGTCGCGAACACCGCCCCGTCGTCGCAGACCTCCTCGAGGTCGGCGAAGATCTGCTTCTTCAGATCCATCCGCTCGAGGACGGCCTCGATGACGAAGTCCGCGTCCGCGAACTCGTCGTAGTCCAGGGTGTAGGTCACGAGGCTCTTGAGGAACTGGGCCTTGCCCTCACCGAGCCGGTTCTTCTGGACCTGCTTGTCGAGATCCTCCTCGATGTGCTGGCGGGCGTCGTCGAGCACCCCCTGGTCGATGTCCTTCATGACCAGCGGGACCTCGTACTTCTTGAGGAACAGCGCCCCGATCTGGGCACCCATCAAGCCACTACCGACGACCCCCATCTTCCGGATCTTGCGCGGCTCGGCGTCGGGGCGCCACGGCTGCTTCTTGATGCGCTGCTGGGTGAGCTGGAACGCGTACACCGCCGCCTGGGCCTGCCGCGACGGCAGCAGCTCGGCGAGCCCGTCCTCCTCCTTCGCGTACCCCTCGTCGAGGTCACCGCCACGGGCGGCGAACTCGATCAGGTCGACCGCCAGGTAGGGGGCGCGGGTCGCGCCGTGGACCTTGTTCTCCACGAACTCGCGGGTGTTGTTCAGCGCCTCCTCGACGTCGGCCTCGTCCTCGTCGAGGTCGCGCGTGATCGTCTCCTCCCTCGCGACGATCGACTCGAGCAGTTGACGGGACTTGTCGAGGAAGTCCGCCGGGTCGTACATCCGGTCGCCGAAGCCACGCTCGAACGCCTCGGGGGCCTTCATCATGCGGTTGTTGTTCAGCGCGTTGGTGACGATCACCTCGAGCGCCTGCTTCGCCCCGACCACCCGTGGGGCCAACTGGGTGCCGCCCCAGGCGGGGAAGATCGAGAGGAACACCTCCGGGAAAGCGATGGGCCCGGCGGTCGCCTTGATCGTCCGGTAGTCGCAGTGGAGAGCGATCTCGAGCCCGCCACCCATGCACGCCCCGTTGATGGCGGCCAGCGTCGGGTATGGCAGGTCCATGATGCGCCGGAACGCCTGGTGGCCGGCTTCCCCGGATTCGCGGGCGAACTCGGCGGTCTTCCCCTCGAACTCGGTCAGGTCGGCGCCGACGGCGAAGATGAAGTGCTTGCCGGTCAGGAGCAACCCCTTGACGTCGTCCTGCGACTCGAGCTCGTCGAGCGTGTCGCTGAGCGACGCCAACGCCTTCCCACCGAAGACGTTGGGCTTGGTGTGGTCGGCGCCGTTGTCCATCGTGATGATGGCGAGCCGGCCGACCCGCGAGTCGAAGTACTGCAGCTTGAACTGGGTGAAGATCTCGTCGGACACGGGTGCTCCTACGTCGTCGGGGCGTGGTCAGAACGGGACATGGTCGAGCGACGGACGGCCGGCGCGGCAGGTTCAGACGCGCTCCCACAGGACCGCGGCGCCCATCCCGAGGCCGATGCACAGCGTCGTGATGCCCCGGGTGGCGTTCTCGTGGGTGTCGAGGTAGTGGGCGAGCTGCATGGCCAGACGCGCGCCGCTGAACGCGAGTGGGTGCCCCATCGCGATCGCCCCGCCGTAGGGGTTGACCTTCTCGGTGTCGAGTGGCAGGTCGAAGTGATCGAGGAAGGCGACGCACTGCACGGCGAAGGCTTCGTTCATCTCGATCACGTCGATGTCGTCCATGGTGAGACCGGTCTTGGACAGGAGCTTGTCGGTCGCGGGGATGGGTCCGCGACCCATGATCTCTGGCTCGACCCCGACGAACGCGTAGTCGACGACCCGCATCCTGCCGGTGACTCCGAGCTCGTCAGCGGTCTCCTTGGAGGCGAGCAACACCCCGCCAGCGCCGTCGTTGAGCCCCGCGGCGTTCCCGGCCGTGACCCGGCCGCCGGGACGGAAGGGGGACGTGAGGCCCGCGAGATCGTCCATGGTCGTACCCGGACGGGGGTGCTCGTCCTCGGCGACCACCTGCCAGCCGTCGTCGGTCCAGACGGTCATGGGGATGACGTGGTCGGCGAAGTCGCCGTTGGCCTGCGCCTTCGCGGTGCGTTCCTGCGACTGCAGGGCGTACTCGTCGGCGCGGTCGCGGGAGATCTCGGGGTGTTCGTCGTGGAGGTTCTCGGCCGTGTTCCCCATCACCAGCGCGGACTGATCGACGAGGTCGTCGGCGAGGAACCGGGGGTTGGGGTCGACCTCCTCGGCCATGGGGTGGTTGCCCATGTGCTCGACGCCGCCGGCGATGACCACGTCCTGCGCCCCGACCCGGACCGCGTTGGCGGCGTTGACGATCGCGGTCAGGGCGCCGGCGCACATGCGATCGATGGCGTAGCCGGGGACGTCGGTGCCGAGCCCGGAGAGGATCGCGAGCGAGCGTCCGAGCGTCAGCCCCTGGTCGCCGACCTGGGCGGTCGCCGCCCACGCGACGTCGTCGACCCCCCGCTCGATCAGTTCGGGGTTGCGCTCCATCAGTGCCCGGATCGTGCGGACCGACATGTCGTCGGCGCGGGTCCCGGCGTAGTAGCCAGTGTCCTTGGCACGTCCGATCGGGAGACGCACACCATCGACGTACAGCGCATCGCGCAACTCGGTCATGGCAGATCCTGTGTGGAGACGAGCGGGGCGGTGACAGCCAGACTACGGCGCGCCGATGGCCGAACGGGCATCGACCGCTGGCCGACCGAGCAGCGAGGAAGTTGCGCCCGGCCGGTGGAGCCACCCGCCTCCGCGCCATCCCACCGGCGAGCGTTGCTGCGAGACAACGACCACGGGCCCGGCTCGAGCCGGGCCCGTGGTCGTGGAGGAGCCGGGGGCAGGGAGAG
>JAWVZB010000032.1:0-29344 GCA_033722375.1 Nitriliruptorales bacterium
GGAGCGGTGGCAGCAGAGCCGGGGGCTCAGGCCCCCGGCTCGGTCGATGTTGGGACCTGCCGTTCCTCCGCGGACTCGCCCCGATTGGGGTGCTCGGACGGTTCGACCTCTTCGCCGACGACCCCGTGGAGGTGACAGGCGGCGATGTGCCCGTCGACCTGCTGTAGGTCCGGGTCGACCGTGTCGCAGGGCTCGAACACCTCCGGGCACCGGGTGCGGAAGTTGCAGCCGCTGGGTGGGTTGGACGGGCTGGGGACGTCGCCGACGAGGATGATCCGTTCCCGCTCGCGTTCCCGCTCCGGGTCCGGCAGCGGCACCGCTGAGAGCAGTGCCTCGGTGTAGGGGTGCTTGGGGTCGTCGACCAGCGTCTCGCGTTCGGCGACCTCGACGATGCGGCCGAGGTACATGACCGCGATGCGATCGCTGACGTGGTAGATCGCCGACAGGTCGTGGGCGATGAACAGATAGGTCAGGTCGAGCTCGTCCTGGAGCCGCTGCATCAGGTTCATCACCTGGGCCTGGATCGACACGTCGAGCGACGCGATCGGCTCGTCAGCGACGATGAAGTCCGGCTCGCAGGCCAGTGCACGGGCGATCCCGACCCGTTGGCGCTGGCCCCCGGAGAACTCGTGGGGGTAGCGGTCCCGGTAGTCGGGTGACAACCCCACCATCTCGAGCAGCTCCCCGATGCGCTTGCGCCGGGCCTCCTTGCCCGTGTGCAGGCCATGGATCTCGAGTGGCTCGGCGACCGATTCGCCGATCGACCGACGCGGGTTCAGCGACGCCATCGGATCCTGGAAGATCATCGCCATGCGGCGCCGCAGATCGCGCAGTTCGCCCCGCCCGAGCTCGGTCACGTCGGCCCCGTCGAAGAGGATCCGGCCACCGGTCGGCTCGACGAGCCGCAGCAGCGCCAGGCCCGTGGTCGACTTCCCACAGCCCGACTCGCCCACCAACCCGAGCGTCTCGCCCCGCCGCACCTCGAAGGTCACACCGTCGACGGCGCGGACGTGGCCGGTCACGCGCCGCAGCACGCCGGACCCGTGCTGGGGGAACCAGACCTGGAGGTCGTCGACGTCGACCAGCGTGTCATCAGCCATCGAACGCGTCCTCCGGTTGCTCCTGCTCCGGCACCTCGTAGAAGCAGGCGGCGCGGTGGCCGGGAACCACCCGCCGCAGCTCGGGCCGCTCGGTCTCGCAGCGTTCGTCGAGCTGATAGGGGCAGCGAGGGCGGAACGAACAGCCCTGCGGGAGGTCGACGGGGTCGGGTGGCAGACCGGGGATGGCGACGAGGTCACCCCGCTCCTCCTTGCCGAGCACCGGCAGCGAACCCAGCAGGCCCAACGTGTAGGGGTGCGAGGGGTTGTCGTAGAGCTCGTCGACCGGTGCCTCCTCGACGACCTGACCGGCGTACATGACCATCACGCGGTCGGCGATCCCGGCCACGACCCCGAGGTCGTGGGAGATCCAGATGACCCCCATCCCGAACTCGTCCTGCAGGTCACCGACGAGCTCCACGATCTGCGCCTGGATCGTGACGTCCAGTGCGGTCGTGGCCTCGTCGGCGATGAGCACCTTCGGGTTGCACGCCAGCCCGATCGCGATCATCACCCGTTGGCGCATCCCGCCGGAGAGCTGATGCGGGTACGAACCCAGCCGGCGACGGGCATCCGATAGTCCCACCCGCTCGAGGAGCTCCACCGCCCGGTCGTTCGCTTCCGACTCGGACATGCCGAGATGCAGCCGCATGTGCTCGGTGACCTGCCGACCGATCGGCAGGACCGGGTTCAGTGACGTCATCGGATCCTGGAAGATCATCGCGATGTCGTTGCCGCGCACGTTGCGCCACTCGTCCTTGCTGTTGTCGAGGAGGTTCACCCCGTCGAGCTCCACGCGACCTTCGACGCGCCCCGGCGGCTCGGGGACCAACCCCATCAGCGCGAGCGTGCTCACGCTCTTGCCCGATCCCGACTCACCCACGATCCCGAGGGTCTCGCCGGGATACAGGTCGTAGTTCAAGCCGTTGACGACGTGTGCAGCGCCCCGCCTGGTGCCGAAACGAACCTGGAGGTCGCGGACGGACAGGACCGGATCCCCGGTCTGACCGGGGACCTCGGCAGCGGTCTGGGTCTGGCTCATCCCGCCAACCCCCGCGATTCGATCGCCGAGCGCTGGCGCGGGTCGAGCACGTCGCGGAGTGCGTCGCCGATGAGGTTGAAGCTCAGCACCGTGACGAAGATCGCAAGGCCAGGGAACACCGCCATCCACCAGGCCTGTTGGATGAACCCCCGCCCCTCGGCGAGCATCCGTCCCCACGACGCAGCCGGCGGCTGGACGCCCAGACCGAGGAAGGACAGCGCCGCCTCGGACAGGATCGCGAACGCCAGGCTGATGGTGGTCTGGACGATGATCGGGGCGGCGACGTTGGGGAGGATGTGGAGGCCGATCAGCCGCGCGTCGCGAGCGCCGAGCGATCGGGCGGCGCGGACGTAGACCTCCTCGCGAACACTCAGCACGCTTCCCCGGGTGATGCGGGCGAAGATCGGGGTGTAGACGATCCCGATCGCGATCATGGCGTTCACGAGCCCGGGCCCGAGGATCGCCAGCACCGCGATCGCCATGAGGATCGCCGGGAACGCGAACAGCACGTCCATGCCCCGCATGATGAAGTCATCGGTCTTCCCGCCGTAGAAGCCCGCGATCAGACCCAGCAGGGTCCCAGCGGTGAGAGAGATCCCCACCGCCACCACCCCGACGACGAGAGACGCGCGCGCGCCGAGCAGCACCCGACTGAAGACGTCGCGTCCGAGTTCGTCCGTCCCGAAGATGTGGTCCAGACCCGGCGCCTGGAGCCGGTCCTGCACGATGACCTCGTTGACCCCGAAGGGCGCCAGCCACGGGCCGAAGACGGCCGCCAGGAGCACCAGCCCGAGGACGACCATCGCGAACAGCGCCAAGCGGTTGGACACCAAGAGATCCAGGATCTGACGCCACCGCGATCGGGGATCGACCGCAGGAGGTGCTCCCGCCTCGGTCGTCGCTGCGGTCGTGTCGGTGGCCATCAGTACCGGATCCGGGGGTCGACGTAGCTGTAGAGGAGGTCAACCACGAGGTTGACGAGCAGGAAGAAGGCCGCGAACAGCAGAACCGCACCCTGGAGGACCGGGTAGTCCCGACCGAGGACGGCGTTGTAGGCCAGCAGCCCGAGTCCCTGCCAGGCGAACACGACCTCGACCACGACGACCCCGCTCAGCAGATAGGCGAGCTGCAGCCCGGTCACGGTGATGGTGGGGATCAACGCGTTGCGCAGGATGTGCCCCACGAGGATGGTGCGCTCCTTGAGGCCCTTGGAGCGGGCGGTGCGGGTGTAGTCCTCGCCGAGGGCCTCGAGCACGGAGGAGCGCACGAAGCGGGTCAGGATCGAACCGGAGACGACCCCGACGGTGACAGCGGGCATGATCAGGTGTTGGAGGAACTCCCACGGGTTCGCGAGTGGGGAGACGTACCCGGAGGGCGGCAGGAGGTTCAGTTGGAGGCTGAACAGGAGGATGAGGAGGATCCCCATCCAGAAGTCGGGGATCGAGATCCCGAACTGGCTGATGGCGGTGGCGACGTGGTCGATCTTGGAGCCCTGCTTCAGCGCCGCGATGGTCCCCAGGGTGAGCGCCATGACCAGTGCGACGACGATCGCCCCGAACGCGAGCGCCAGGGTGGCGGGGAGCCGCTCGAGGATCATGCTGGTCACGGTTCGGCCGCTTCGGAAGCTCACCCCGAGGTCGCCTTGGACCGCGCTCGCGATCCAGTCGACGTACTGCACCACCAGCGGCTGATCGAGGCCCGCACGCTGACGCAACGCCTCGTAGGTCTCCTGGTCGAACCGCGTGCCGAGGGCCAGTCGGACGGGATCCCCCGGGACGAGGTGGATGAGCAGGAACACGAGGATCGAGACCCCGACCAGCACACCGACGGCCTGGAGTACACGCCGCACGATGTAGCCGCTCATGGCTGGCTACCGGTCAGTCGCGTGAACTGCCTCAGTCTCGTTCTCCCTCGCTCCTGGCCGCTCGAGGCACTGTCGGCGGTGGCAATCGCGTGTGGGCTCGCGGTGGTCTACGGCAGGCGGACCTGCTCGAAGTTGATCGCACGGTCGGGGCGGATCGTGTAGCCGGACAGCCCCTCGACCCACGCCTGGACCACGTCGGGGTTGTAGAGGTAGATGTAGGAGTTGTCGTCCACGATGTTCTCCACGGCCTGGTGGTAGAGGTCCCGCCGGGCTTCCTGGTCGGTCTCCGCAGATGCTTCTTCGAGGAGCTGGTCGGTCTCCTCGTTGCAGTAGCCGTGGAAGTTGAAGCCGCCGTCACAGATGTGCTGGGCGTGGTAGAAGCCGAACGGATCGAGGTTGCCGAGCCATCCGAGCATGAAGGCATCGAAGTCACCCTGCCCCTGACGGTCGAGCCACGTCGCGAACGTCTCGGTCTGGATCTCGACAGTGATGCCGATCTGGTCGAGCTGGCTCGCGATCACCTCGGCCACGGTCACCGTCTGGGGGAACTCGTCGGTGACCATGAGCCCCATCGTGAGATCACTGACGCCGGCCTCCTCGAGCAACTGCCTCGCCTGCTCGGGGTCGTGCGAGTACGGCGCGTAGTCGCTGGCCCAGAAGCTGTCCTCCGGGATCGCGGTCTGGTTCACGGTCGCTGCGCCGAAGTGGGCCGCTTCCGCGATGTCCTCGCGGTTGATCCCGTACGCCAACGCCTTGCGGACGTTGGGATCGTCGAACGGCTCACGGTTGAAATTCGCGGTCCAGTACCAGTAGTCAACGCTGGGAACCTGCTCGAGGACGATCCCCTCCTCGCCGCTCAGCGACTCGATCTGCTGCGGCGGGATGTTGTCGGTCCAGTGGACGTTGCCGGTCTGGAGCTCGGTCAGAGCGGTCGTGCCCTCGGAGATGAACCGGAAGCTCACGCCGTCCACGAACGGACCCTCGCCCCAGTAGTCATCGAACGCCGCCAGTTCGATCGAATCGGGGTTCACCGACTCGAGGGTGAACGGACCCGTCCCGTTCGCCTCGGTGGACAGGTCGAACTCCTCGGCGGCACCTTCGGAGAGGATCGCCATGCCTTTGAACCCGCCGATGTTGGCGAGCAGGTTCGGGGTCGGCTGCGAGAGCTGGATCTCGACGGTGGTCGCGTCGGGCGTCCTGATCTCCTCGACGTTGCCGAACCGGAACGCGTTCGCCAACTCCTCGTCGATGATGCGGTTGTAGGAGTAGGCGACGTCTGCCGAGTCGAAGGTGGAGCCGTCGTGGAACGTCACGTCGTCGCGAAGCGTGAAGGTCCAAGTCAGGTTGTCCTCGCTCACGGTCCAGTCGGTCGCGAGCGAGGGCTGGAACTCGAGGTTCTCCGGGCCTGGGACCACGAGGGTGTCGTAGACGTTCTCGAGGACCTGGAAGCTCGGGTAGGCGGTGGTCTGGTGGGGGTCGAGCTGGTCCGGCTGGCTGCTGATCGCAGCAACGAGCGTCCCGCCGGTCGCCTGGCCGTCCCCATCGCCCGGGCTCTCGGTCCCGGTCTGGGTCTCGGTGCCGGTGCCGTCCCCGGCGGTTCCGTCCGTATCGACCGGTTCGCCGGTGTCACATCCGGCGATCAACAGGGCCAGGACGGCGACGAACGGGACGAGTCGGCCAGTACCCGACATGCGGTCTCCTCGATGAGTCGGTGTCGTCCTCGAGGAGCTGGCTGAACGGTCCTCGCTCTGCGGCCCCGTCGAGGAACGGCCTCCAACGTTCGGTACGTCGGCATGCATGTCAAGTACGAAGGGGCAGGTGCGACTCACTGGCCCTGGGAGAGCTACTCGCGGTCTTCGGGGTCCTCGTCGAAGTAGTCGAGCTGGTCGACGGGCATCACGATCGACGTGAGCACGTTCATGAGGTGAGCCACGACCCGCTTGCAGTGACGGAAGAACAGTGCGCGCGGCACGGCGTAGCTCGCGACCGCATCCGAGGTGACGAGCGCCGACACCAGATCGTCGAGGTCGTCCTGGAGCTCGTCGCAGCGGCCGATGATCTCGCGCGCGCGGTCGCTGTCTCGGCGTCCGAAGACGTCGGCGACCTCACCGATCGAGCGGGAGATCTCGTCGCGCAGTGCCAGGAGATCGTCGTGGTCGTCGTCGACGGACAGGTCGGCACCGTCCGCCGCGATGTCGTAGATGTTCTTGGCGTAGTCGCCGATCCGCTCGATGTCCTTGACGATGCTCATGTAGACGAGCACCGCGGGGACGTCGACGCTGCCGTGCACGCTGGCGTGGACGACGAGCTCGCGGCGCACCATCTGCTCGGCTTCGTTGACCCGATGGTCGGTCTCACGGAGGTCCGGTCCGACGATGTCGGGATCGGCGCCGGCCAGCAGCGCACTCGAGGCGACGTCGAAGCTGTGCCGGTCGTCGCTGAGCATGCTGATCAGACGGGTCTCGATCTCCTCGAGCCGGTCGGTCGACTCCGACCGGAAGAACTTCAGCACCATCGTTGCATTCTCCTACCGCGAGACAAGAAGTACCAGAGCGGGCAGCGCGATGAAGGTCACGCCGACATACCCCACGACCGCCGACCGGTTGGTCATCGCCAGATCCGCCAACCGCTGCGCCAGTCGGACGGGGATGTCACGCACCGCCGGGATCGGATAGAAGACCGCGATCGCGGTCGCGTTGAACAGCGTGTGTGTCAGCGCCACGACCAACCCGGCCTGCAGGTCGACCGCAAGGGACGCGAGCAGCGCCGTCATGGTCGTGCCGAGGTTGGCGCCCAACGTGATCGGGTAAGCGCTCCGCAGGGTCAACAGCCCGCCGCCGAGGAGCGGGACCAGGATCGAGGTCGTGATGCTCGACGACTGCACCGCCAGTGTCACGAGCAGACCGATGACCATCCCCACCGCCCCGCCACCCCGACCGATGAGCTGGTTCATGGCCTTCTCGACCCGGTCGGCGACCAGCTGTCGCATGTTCTTGGTGATGTAGGCGAGCGCCAGGAAGATCGCACCGAGCCCGAGTCCGAGCAGCAGCACCGCGGCGAGGGTCCCCTCGCCGAACCCGCTGTGCACCACGGACTCGATCCAACCGGCGGGAGCCTTGACCGCCGCCTTGATGGGGCTCGAGGTCTGGCCGCCCTCCACGCCCGACGACCGGAGGACGTCTGCGATCGCCTGCGCGGACGACGACAGGAAGCCGGTCAACAGCTCCAGCGGTAGCAGGACGATGACGGCGATCACGTTGAAGAAGTCGTGCATGGTCGCGCCGGCGAACGCACGACGGAACTCCTCACCCCGCCGCATGTGTCCGAGGGACGCCAGGGTGTTCGTGACCGTGGTGCCGATGTTGGCGCCCATCACCATCGGCACCGCGGCCGGGATCGTCAGCGTGCCGGCCCCGACGAGTCCGACGATGGTCGAGGTGGACACACTCGAGGACTGCACCAAGACGGTCGCCAGGATCCCGGCGAACACGCCGGCGATGGGGTTCGACACGCTCTCGAGCAGCCCGTCCTGGAAGCCCGAGCCCAGTCCCTCGATCCCCGACTCGAGCAGGGCCACACCCACGAGGAACAGGTAGAGAAGGCCGAGCACCAACGCGAATCGGGCCGCGCTCGGGAGTTGCCGGCGCGGCTCGGGAAGCGGCAGTGACGAGCCGTCGGGAGCGAGGTCAGCCACGGGGCCCTGCGGTGAGGAGCGGTTCCGGTCAGGTCACGGGGAAGCAGACGCGGGGCGCAGACTAGCGGAGCCTCGGAGCGGCCAGGTCGGCTGTCGCGGGTGGTTCCGGACGAGACCCCTGCTCACGCGCACGGGTTCAGCCTCCCAGCGGCAGCACGCCCCGCACGGTCGTCCCCCGTCCTGGGCTGCTGTCGAACTCCAGGGTCCCGCCCAGCGCATCCAGCCGATCTGCCATGTTGGTCAGGCCGTGGCCTGCCGTGGTGGTGTTCGGGTCGAAGCCCGCGCCGTCGTCGATCACCTCGAAGCTGAGCGCGCCGTCGGCCTCGGACAGGCGTACCTCGACGTTGTCCGGCTCGGCGTACTTGGCTGCGTTGTTAACGGCTTCGAGGACACAGAAGTAGACGGCCGCCTCGACGTCCTGGTCGTAGCGACCCAGCCCGTCGGTGGTCACCGTCACTGGCAGCGGGGACCGGTCTGCGCGAGACCGCAACGCCACTGCCAACCCTTCGGCAGCCAGAAGCGGCGGATAGATCCCGTGGGCCAGCTCCCGCAGCGTCTCGACCGCGTTGTCGGTCGCGTCGACGGCACCGTCGACCAGCTCGGCGGTCTGGCGTGCTCCCTCCCGCTGCGCGGCGGTCCGTGCAGCCGCGAGTCGCATCTTGATCGCCACGACCTCCTGTTGGGCCCCGTCGTGCAGGTCACGTTCGAGCCGACGTCGCTCGCTGTCCTGCGCCGACACCAGGCGTTGGCGCGAGTCGCGCAGGTCGATGATCTTCTGCTTCAGCTCCTCGGTGAGCCGCACGTTGCGGAGCACGAGCCCGGCGTGCCCGGCGAGGTCAGCCGTCAGCCGCTCGTCCTGTGGCGTGAGGCTCTCGCCCCGCGGTTTGGTGATAGACAGCGCCCCGAGCGTCTCTCCCTCGTGCACGACGTCCGCGAGGTGGTCGGCGCCCTCGGGGTCCTCGTGTGCGTCCTGATCCGGGGGCCAGGTAACGGCGGGGCGCAGCTCGTCGTCGACCCGCAGCCACACCTGCGCGCGGCTGGCACCGGTGCCCTCGGCCAGCAGCCGTGCCATGCGCTCGAGTGCTTCGTTCGTCTCGACCATCTCGCCGAGTTGCGCCGAGAACCGCGACAGCACCTCGTAGGGGGTGGCACGGTCGCCGTAGACCAGCCGGTTCGCGACGCGCGTCAATCGCGCCCGCACCGGCTGGAACGCCACCGCGACCAGCGCCGTTGCGACCACGGGGAGCACGAACCCCGAGTCGTTCCCCGTCCCGACCAGCGCCCCGACGCCGACCACCATCCCGATGTAGAGGAGCGCGATGAAGACCGCCAGTCCCGCGTAGACGAGGCTCTTGGAGATGACCACGTCGATGTCGTAGAGCCGGTAGCGGAAGATCGCGATCGCGATGGCGATTGGGATCACGAGGAACGCGGCACTCCCGATCGCATCGAAGACCCCTACGAGAGCGCTGGACTCGCCGAGTTGACTGAACGCCACATTGGAGAGGAACATCGCGCCCATCGCGACGCCGGCTGCATATGCGAGCCACTTGAGCTGGTAGCGCTCCTCGCCCGACGCTGCGCGGTAGCGGAACACGAGCGAGAGGGCACCACCACCCAGCCCGAAGAGCAGGAACAACGAGAAGCCTGCGTCCGCGACCGGCGCCAAGGGCTCAGCACCGTCGATGCCGATCGGGTTGACCGGGTTGAGGGCGGATGCCGATCTCGTGTCGTCGAGGGGTCCGGGACGGAACATCGAGCCCACCACCATCGCCACGATCGCGACCGTGGCCAGCCTGGCCGGCCATCGCCACCGTTTCGAGGGGAGCCGCCCGTCTGGGAACGTGTAGAAGAGCCACCCGAGGCAACCCAGCGCCACCATCCACAGCCACGACGCCAGCCAGTGCGCAAAGGTGGTTCCGGGGACCTCGCGTGCCAACACCCCGTACACCCCGTAGGCCTCGGCGAACATCAGCAGCCCCATGGCGACACCGACGGTCAGAAGGAAGCGGCCGACGGGGTTCGGATCTCGCGCCGCGATCAGCGCCCCGACGCCACCGAAGCCGAGCACGAACACCGTGAGGAAGAGCCCGGCGTCCTCCGAGAAGACGCTCATCCCGGGCGTAAACGCCGTGAGCGCTACCCCCGCCCCAGCGGAGACGACAGCAACAGCGAACACGAGCCACGGCAGGGTCCGGTTGGTCCCCGTGCGACTTCCATGCTCGTCTACCGCCGCCATCGCCTCCCCAGCCCTGGACGGCCGGGGACACCTTCTCAGCCAACCTGGAGCAACGCAACCACACCAACTGGCGACCGCGAACATCTAGGTTGCACCATCGCCACCGATCAAAGGGACGACGTGACCGAGCGGCAACGGACCTACTCGTGGGAGGACCCGACTGAGCTCGCGGCCGCGGGGATCGAGATGGCGGGCCTCGACTACCTCCGCGCGATGCAGACGGGTGAGCTGCCCCATCCGCCGATCTGCGCCACCATCGGGTTCCGGTTCGTGGAGTTCGAGGAGGGCCGGGCGGTGATGGAGCTCGAGACCGGCGAGCACCAGTACAACCCGATCGGGACCATCCACGGCAGCGTGATCATGGCGCTGCTCGACTCGGTCGCCGGAAGCGCAGTGCACACCACCCTCCCCGCCGGCGTCGGCTACACGACCGTGAGCATCAACACCTCGTTCCTCCGGGCCGCCCGCGCCGACACCGGCACGCTCCGGGCAGAGGGTCGGCTCGTGAAAGCGGGGCGCCGGATCGCCCTCGCCGAGGCCGAACTGACCGACGAAGATGGCAAGCTCTACGGACACGCCACGGCCAGCTGCATGATCCTCGGACGGTGACGGCGGTGGCCGGGGCCACGCAACGGAGGCGCGGACGATGACCACGATCGAGCCCGACGCCGACGCGCTGGCGGCCTTCACCCACGAGTTCCGCGAAGCCACCGGCTACGACGGCCCCATCGGCCACTTCGCGTTCGGCGACACGCCCGAGATGGCGGACGAGCTCGGACAGCTCGTACGCGAGGGGCCGAAGCGTGCGACCGCAGGCTGGGTGGCCGACGAGGAGGCCGACCCACCGGCCGAGGGTCAGCACGACGTGGTCCTGGGTGGTGACGGCAGCCCGATCTGCCTCATCCGCACCGACGAGGCGGAGACGCGACCGTTCAAGACCGCCGACCCGGCGTTCGCGTGGGACGAGGGCGAGGGCGATCGCACGCTGGCATGGTGGCGAGACGCGCACGTGTCGTTCTTCACGCGTCGCAGCGAGGTCGTCGGGGAGCCGTTCACCGACGACAGCCTCGTCACCTTCGAGCGGTTCTCGGTGGTCTGGCCGGAGCTCGATCCACCCGGACCCCACTTCGAAGACGGGGAGCTGCTCGTCCGTCCCGTGCGCGCCGACGACCGCGGGTGGGTCGCGGAGGTGCTCGGCGAGACCGCGTCCCGGGACGGCTGGGCGGTCGACCGCTGCCCGGGCCTGCTCGCACGGCATCAGGGCCAGACCGCCGGCGTCCTGGTGTTCGTGCCGTGGACGGGGCGCACCGAGATCGTGGGCACCGCGGTGCTCGAGGAGGTCGGCGGGGTCGAGGACGGGCTCCGGGACGGACTGGCGAGACTTCGCGACACGTACGACTGGGGGCCGATCGACGATTGACCTCGCTGGACGCCCGGTCGGGCGGATCAGGCGTCGAGGTCGATCAACGCGAGCCCGGTCTCCTCGTCCACGGTCTTCTGCAGGTGCGACGGCGTTTCGGTGACCACGACCTCGAGGGTGGGCCACACCGACGCGGCCTTCAGGTGGCCACCGGCGGTCGTGCCGTCCTCGCGGCCGACGACCACATGGGCGTGCACCTCGGGCTCGCCGTCGTTGAGAGCGATGTCACCGACCAGCGACAGCACCTCGACCTGCTGCGCGATCGGGATGTCGCGGTACTCGAATGCATCGGGGTGGAAGTAGGCGAGGGTCGCCTCCTGGAACGCCCCGATCGCCGTCAGCGACGCCCCGTCCACATCGTGCTCACGAGCGAACTCCTCGAGTCCGCTCTTCGGCTCGTCACCCTTGTCGAAGATCACGGCGAAGGTCCGCAGACCCCCGTCGCTCTCGTTCAGCAATCTCGACTGCATGCTGCATCTCCCGCGTCCGCTTCCCTTCGACGGTGAGGGGTCGCCGCACGCCCCGCAGGCCCTGACCGCGACCACTCGGCCAGCCGCTATCCCCGGTCGAGGACGCGGCGGCGGAGGCGGCGGTACTCCTCCCGGTCGGGGGTGGTCGCGTGAGCCTCACCGACGGCGAGCACTCCGCGTCGTGGGAGCGGCCAACCGCCGATGGTGGGGCAGTCCTCCAACACGGTGGGCGCACCGAGATCGCGGCCGTCGAGCACCGCGGTCGAGGTGGAGACCCAGAACATCTCCCGGAGCGCGGCGACCAGGTGCACGCCGGTCGGGGCCTCACCGGACAACGACACCGCGCCGAGCCCGAGGATCTTGAGGAGCCGTTCTCGAACCGCCACCAGCGCACGGTGTCGCCAGGTGCCGAGGGGCAGCGGGGCGTGGAGCGCGTTGAGCACCCGCAGGAGCCACGTCTCCTCCACCTCGAGCCGCCAGCGAAGCTCGGGATCGTCCATCGTCACCGTGAGCTCCATCGGCCCCGTCCACTCGACGCCGATCCGGGCCGGCGCCGCGGTGTCGAGCGCCGGGCCCCACACCCGCGGGCAGCCGGCCTCGAGCGGGGCGCGGTCGACGTACTGGGCCCAGGCCCCGCCGGGGTCGCGATGCCACACGCTCACGTAGCCGCCGAAGTCGGTCTGCGGGAAGACCCGCAGACCGAGAACGTGGCCGCTCGAGAAGGGCAGGTCCATGACCGCGTAGCCCCACGCCCGCTCGTAGCCGTCCCAGGCTGACGTCGTCGCCCCCCACGGGAGCACGGTCAGCCGGGAGCGGAGACTCACCGGGTCACGACCTCCGAGCCACGAACAGCGCGTTGATCGGCTCGTTGGGGAGCTCCTCGACGGTGACGTCGGGGAAGCCGGCATCCCGGAGCATGTCGCACGCCACCTGCTGACCCCAGGCGGTTCCGAGGGCCGCCCCGTCGTGCGCGAGCGAGATCGTGAGGCAGTGCAGCGTGCTGATGGCGTAGAGGAACGGGGCGAGCGGGTGGGCCACGTTGTCCTCGAGGTTGCTGGAGATCGCGGGTTCGAACATGAGGAACACGCCGTCGCTCGTCAAGGCCCGTCGGATGTTGGCGAGCACGGTCGCCGGTTCCACCTGGTCGTGGATCGCGTCGAACACGAACGCCACGTCGAACGGCTCGTCGGCGGTGAGATCGGCAGCATCCTCGACCTCGAATCGGACGTTGTCGACGCCGGCCGCAACAGCCTCGGCACGCGCCTGCTCGATCGCGTCGGCCGCGATGTCGATCCCGACGAACTCCGACCTCGGGAACGCTTCGGCCATGAGCACGATCGCGTGGCCCGTTCCGCAGCCGACGTCGACCACCCGTGCGCCGGCAGTGAGACGCTCGACCACGTCGGGGACCAGCGGGAGCCAGTCGCTCAGGAGCGCCTCGTCGAGCCCACCCCGCCCGAGTCCGTCCATGACATCAGTGAACTCCGGGCGGTACTCCTGGTACGGCACCCCGCCCCCTTCGCGGAAGGCTTCGGTGATGTCCGCGACGTGCTTCGCCAGGTGGGTGTTCAAGCGGGCGAACGGCGCGAGATCGTTGGCGCCGCCGCCGGTCAGGCACGCGGCATGTTCGGCCGGGAGCCGGTAGACGCCGGCGTCGGCGTCGTAGTCGATGACGCCGCCGGTGACCATGGCCCCGAGCCACTCGCGGACGTAGCGCTCGTGGAGCCCGGCCCGGTCGGCGAGGCCGGCGCTCGTCGCGGGGCCTTCTGCGGCAGCCTCGAACAGGCCCGTGCGGCGGCCGATGTCGATCAGGTAGGTGAGCATCCCCCCGGTGTAGAAGCCGAACAGCTCGCCGGCGAACTCCTCGATCCGTTGCTCGTCGAGGGCCACGGGGCCGTGCGTCTGGTCGGTCGGTGCGGTCGCGACGTCGGTCATCGGTGCGCTCCTCTGCGTCGATGGTTCGACGCTACGAAGGCGCGGTCGGCCTGGCATCGGGCAGGTTGTGCAACTTCGATCGGCGGGATGGGCCGATCTACCCACGCCCCGCCCGCCCGCGATCCCCGGCGATGCCGTGCTCGAAGGCGAACGCCGCCGCTTCCGTGCGGGTGGAGACCCCGAGCTTGGTGTAGATGTTCGACAGGTGACGGGCGATGGTCTTCTCCGACAGGACCAGCTCCTCGGCCGCCTGACGGTTGGTCATGCCCTCGGAGACGAGCGCCAGGACCTCGGCTTCGCGGTCCGTGAGACCGGCCGGCAAGGGGCGGCCCGGCCCGGTGCTGCGTCTCGCGACGTCCCTTGCCGTGACGGCTGCCCCCAGCCCCTCGAACGTGTCGTCGGCAGTGCGCCGCTCCGCTTCCGCGGCATCGTGGTCCCCGACGGCGTCGTACGCCTCGCCGAGCAGCGCGCACGCACGGGCTGCGTCGTAGACAGCATGCACGTCCCGCCACCGTCGGCAGGCCGCCCGCAGGGCGGGCAGGGCCTGGTCGGGCTCGGCTTCGGCGAGGGCGACCGCACCCCGCCAGTGCAGCGCCGCGGCCTCGAGTCCGGAGGTGCCGTAGGCGGCAGCGGTGTCCTCCAGCTCGGCACAGGCACGCCGCGCGACCTCGAGGTCGCCTGTCGCCAGTGCGATCTCGACCTGGGCGATGCGCAGGCGCGCGCGAGCGAGCGGGGCGTCTCCCGCGGCCAGCAGCGCAGCGCGGATCCCCGCCGCGGCGTCGTCCGGTCGGTCCTGCGCCAACCGCAGCAGAGCCAGGCCGGGCTGCGGATCACGACCGAGCTTGCGTGCCCGGTCGTAGCTCTGCTCCGCGTCCTCGAGCCGGCCCCGCAACCGCCACAGCTCCCCGAGCTGGTAGTGCGCCTCGGCGACGGTGGCGACGTGGAGGTCGGCCAGGTCTTCCACGACCTGCGCCACCTCCTCCTCGGCGCGTCGCCATTCGCCGGTCACCTGTCGGACCTGGGAGCGGTGGACACGGCAGATCCCGGTGAACAGCACGGCGGCGGGGAGGTCATCGAGCCAGCTCCAGGTCTCCTCGGTCCAGTCGCGGGCGCGACCGACGTCGGCGAGCTCGTGGCAGGCAGCCATGAGGTGGCAGTAGATGTTGCCGGCCCACTCGGGTGCGAGGTCGTGCTGCCTCACCGCGAGCATGGCTTCGTCCAGGAGCCGGAGCCCCCGGTCGGCCTCCCCGAGCTTGATCAGGGCGCGTCCCTCGCCGAGCACGCCGCTCGCGACGAGGTTCAGGTCGTCGTGGCGCTCACCGATGGCGCGCACGTCACGGGCGGCGGCGGCAACAGCGTCGATATCGTCGCCATCCAGGCCACCCTCGACCTCGACGAGGTAGCGCGCGTACCCGTGCTCGGGGCCGTCCGGGAGATCGTCCAGGAGACGCTGGGCACGTGCCAGCCACCCCGAACCGAGCGCCTCGTCGCCCCGCAGCAGCAACGAGACCGCCATCCCGAGCGCGGTCATCGCCGCGGCGGACCGCTGATCGAGATCGAGCTGCCCCCGGTAGGCGGCCTCACCCCAGCGCAGGCACTCGTCGACCTCCCCGAGCCACCAGGCGGCATCGCTGAGGTGGGCGAGGTCGTGGGGCGTGAGCGTCGCCCCGTCGTCGCGCGCCTCCCGGTAGAGCGTGGCGGCGCGCGGCCAATCATGCTCGGCGTACGCGGCGCGGGCCTGGTCGAGCAGGTCCTGAGCAGCGCCCATCCTGTTCCTCTGTCGCAACCCCGGGCCAGTATGGCACCCCTCGTGACGACCACGCCCCGCCCAGCAACATGCCGGGCGGTTGTCAGGCACGAGGCGGGGTCGGGTCGTCGAGGACGTAGCGGGGACCGGGACCGCGCTCGGCGACCTTGTCCCCCGGGTTGAGGAGCCGGCACGCCTTCAGCGACAAGCAGCCGCACCCGATGCAGCCGTCGAGGCGGTCGCGGAGCCGTTGGAGCATGCGGATCCGGGCATCGAGGCGAGGTCGCCAGGATCCTGACAGGCGCTCCCAGTCCTCGGTCGTCGGGGTGCGCTCGTCGGGCAGCGACGCGAGCGCCTCGCGGATCTCATCGAGGGCCAGCCCGACCTCCTGGGCGACCTTGATGAACGAGATCCTCCGGATGACGTCCCGTGGATAGCGGCGGTGGCCACCCTCGGAGCGGGTGGCGTGGACCAGGCCCTCGTCCTCGTAGTAGCGCAGGGCCGAGGTGGCAACGCCAGTGCGGTCGGCGACCTCGCCGATGGTGAGTTGCGGCTTCGCCATGATCGTCTCGCAGCTCCGAACACCTCGTGCGGTGTCCGCACGGTACGTCCGTATGGATTTGACTTCAAGTGAACTTGAATTTGTACCGTCCAGCACACGGAACGGTTGCGAACACAACGACGACGGACCCCAGCACGACGGACCCCAGCACGACGGACTCCACCACGACGACTCCAGGAGAGACGGGATGGACGAGACACGAAACCGACGGCTCCGGCTGGCGATCGTCATCGGCAGCACCCGCGAAGGGCGCCGGGGCATCCACGTCGGCCGCTGGTTCGCGGGCGTCGCGAGACAACGCCCCGAACTCGACGTGGACGTCATCGACCTGGCGGACCTGGCCCTCCCCCGACGCCACCCACGCGTGCGGGGCGCCGAGGTCGAGGCGTTCGCGCGGCGCATCGACGCCGCAGACGCCTTCGTGATCGTGACCCCCGAGTACAACCACAGCTACCCGGCCTCGCTGAAGCACGCGATCGACATGGCGAAGCGCGAGTGGTTCGCGAAGCCGGTCGGGTTCGTCTCCTACGGCGGCCGCGCGGGCGGGGTGCTCGCGGTCGAGCATCTACGCGGGGTGTTCGCCGAGCTCCACGCGGTCACGATGCGTGATCTCGTCGCGCTCCAGATGATCGGCCGGCTCCTCGACGAGGACGGCGGGCTGGTTCGCCCCGACGGGCCAGAGATGGCCGCCAAGAGCATGCTCGATCAGCTCGAGTGGTGGGCGCGGACGCTCAAGGCCGGCCGGGAGGCCCGCCCCTACGCCGCCTGACCCACCGACCCGCCACGTTCCCGCAGCTCGAACCGACGCGGACCGGCCGTCAGGTGTTCAGCTCGGCGACCTCCGCGTCGTAGCTGTCGAGCACCTGCCCGAGTTGCTCCCGGGCCTCCTCGGGGAGATCCCCCTCGGCTCCGTCGACCACCCAGCGGGCGGCCGACACCAGTGCCGACAGCTCGAGCGCGTGGACCGTCAGCTCGAACACCTGTGGCCGGACACGTTGGACCTTCATGTGGGTCCTTCTGTCAGGAGTCGTGAGCAGCGGCTACTCCGAAGCGGCTACTCCGAGAGGTAGTCGCCGATCTGCTTGACCTCGTCGGCGAACTCGTCGTAGTCCTGCCGCAGACCGTTGAGGTAGACGGACCAGCCGACGGTGAACTTCGCGAGATGCACCGCCTCCTGGATCTCCTCGTCGGTCGCCCCGAAGAGACGCGCCGCTTCGGTGTGGAACAGCGTGCAGTAGCGGCAGCGAGTCTCGCTGTGCACCGCCAGCATCAGCAGTTCCTTGTACTTGTTGGGGATGAGCGTCTCTCCGAGCTCGAGATCGCGGAACATCACCCATTCGTGCTCGAGGAGCTCGTCCGGGATCCGGTTGAAGAAGGACGGAACGAGACCGAACGTCTCCTTGATCTCGGACTCCACCTCGTGTCGTGGACGTGCAGTGGTTGTCTGTGCCATTGGGATCCTCCTCGGCCAGACGGTTGCGTACTCCCACACCGAGAGGAAACGCCACGAAGTGCCCGCTCCCGCAGGACCGCGACCCGCGGCGCCACCCTCTCGTTTCTGTGGGGCGCCCGGTTCTCGGGCACGTTCCCAACATCGGGTCCATGCGAGCCGAATGCAAGGACGGGTGCGCTCACCGAAGGCGACGTTCGGTGAGCGGGATACCCCTGACGTGACGTGTTCGCCTGAAGACGTCCCGTTGGGGTCATGTCGCCCTCCGTCGCAAGCTGCCTGCCTAGGATCGCGCAACAGAGGCTGAAGGGCGGACGTGGTCGAGGTCGTGGGTACGGACGTGGTCGTGGTGGGGGCCGGGCCTGCGGGGCTCGCGGTCGGGG
The DNA here is from genome assembly GCA_033722375.1 of Nitriliruptorales bacterium. Lineage (GTDB taxonomy): Bacteria > Actinomycetota > Nitriliruptoria > Nitriliruptorales > Nitriliruptoraceae > JAWVZB01. The sequence goes on from JAWVZB010000032.1 coordinate 17,904, forward strand.
CGTGCCTGCAGAAGCGCGGCATCGAACCCACGATCCTCGACAAGACCCAGGCGGTCGGCGACAGTTGGCGGTGGCGCTACGACCGACTCCACCTCCACACGCCCCGCATCCAGTCGAGCCTCCCGGGTCTCCCGATCCCGAAGCGGTTCGGGCAGTTCCCGTCCCGTGACGACGTCGTCCGCTACCTCGTCGGCTACGCGCGCTACCACGGACTCGCGCCCCGCACCGGCGTCGAGGTCCAGCGCATCGACCGCGACGGCGACGGCTGGGCGGTCACGACGAGCGACGGCACGTACCGCGCCCCGCAGGTCGTGATCGCCACCGGCTACAACCACACCGCCAGGCTGCCGGACTGGCCCGGGCAGCGGGACTTCCCCGGCGAGTTCCTGCACGCCCGCGAGTACAAGAACGCGACCCCCTACGTCGGCCGGGACGTCCTCGTCGTCGGGACCGGGAACACGGGGGCCGAGATCGCCGCCGACCTCGCCGAGACCGGGGCGGGGCGCGTCCGGCTCGCCGTCCGGACACCGCCTCACGTCATCCCGTTGACGATCGGGCCGATCCCGACCACGTTGCTCGGCATCAGCAACGACTACACCCCCGCCCCGCTCGCCGACCCCGTCAACGGCTTGCTCGAGCAGATCACGATCGGGGACCTCAGCGAGTACGGCATGCCGACGCCCGAGACCGGCATCGTGGAGCAGTTCCAGGAGACCGACGTGGTCCCGATCATCGACGTCGGGCTCGTCGAGCAGCTCAAAGCGGGGCGCGTCGAACCCGTGGCCGCCGTGACCGGCTTCGAGGACACCAAGGTGGTCCTGGCCGACGGCGTCCGGATCGAGCCCGAGGTGGTCATCGCCGCGACCGGCTACCGGCAGGGACTCGAACCCGTCGTCGGCCACCTCGGCGTGCTCGACGACACCGGCCGCCCCACCGTGCACGCCGCCGACACCCACCCGGCCGCCCCGGGACTGCGGTTCGTCGGGCTGACCAACCCGCTCAAGGGGTTGCTCTTCCAGATCAACATCGACGCGCGGCTCGTGGCCCGAGCGGTCGACAGGGAGTTCGCCCGGGTCGGTTGACCGCTGCGGGTCGAGCTCAGTGGGTGGCGGCGTACCTGGTCCGGAGCGCGTCCACCTCGAGCTGGAGGTCGTCCATCCGCTGCTTGACGATGTCACCGATCGACACGATCCCCTGGATCGTGTCGCCTTCCAGCACGATGAGGTGCCGCGTCCTGCGGCGGGTCATCTCGGCCATGACGGTGTCGATCGACTCGTCCGGAGCGCAGGTGGCGGGGTAGTTCTGCATGACGTCCTCGACGGCCATCGACATGACCGCCGCGCCGTGCTGGACCAGCCCGTTGACGATGTCGCGCTCGGTGATGAGCCCGTCGAGCGAGTCGCCGTCCTTCGAGATGACCACCGCCCCGATGCCTCCGCTGCGCATGACATGGGCGGCGGTCTCGACGGTGATGTCGGGCCGGGCCGTCGTGACCTCGGCACCCTTCGCGGACAGGATCTCCTTGACGCTCATACAGATCCCTTCTCCACACCCAGCATCCGACGTCGGACGCCCGTGTGTCAATGTTCCTTCGCCCGCGGACAGGTGTCCTCAGTGGGCAGCAGGGCCCTCGCGGAACTCGGAGGGGGACCGTCCGAACACCTCGCTGAACGCCCGGGAGAAGTGGCTGCGGCTCGAGTAGCCGACCCGTCGCGCCGCCGCTGCGATCGTCAGATCGGTCCCGCGCAGGAGGTCCGCAGCCTTGCGCAGACGCACCATCTTCACGTACGCCATCGGGGACTGGCCGAAGCTGTCGGTGAACGCGCGCGCGAAGGCGGATCGGCTCATGGATGCCGTGGCCGCCAAGGACTCGACCGAGTGCGGTCTCCCGGGATCGTCCAGGACCTCGCGGAGCACGGCAGTCATCCGCGGATCTTCGAGCGCCAGGAGCCACGGCAACGTGCACTCGGGGCTGTCGCACAGCCTGCGGAAGACCAGCACCAGACACTCGTTCATGAGCGCGTGCAGCATCGCGCGTGATCCGGGCTCACGACGTCGGCTCTCGTCGAGCAGCCGGTCGAACGTCTGGCCCATCTCGGCCGAGTCGCAGAAGTCGAGGACGACCGGCTCGTCGAGGAGCTCGAACAGCCGGACGCCCCCGCCGTAGAGCACGTTGATCCGTCCACAGACCACCTGCATCGGGTCGCGGTCGCCAGGGCCTGCGACGAAGCGGAGCATCCCATCGTCGTCGGGCGCCGTCCCGTCGGTCGACAGCTCGTGGCGGGCTGGTGGCGGCCCGGTCAGGAGCGCGTGGCTGCGGTTCTCGGGCACGAGCGCCAGCGTCCTCGCCCGGAGCGGTTCTCGCCGGTCACCGACCAACAGCTCGCCGGTGCCTTCGAGCACGAAGTGCAGCGTGAGCCAGTCGAGCCCGGACATCTGCAGGCGCCAGCCGTTCGCCACCGAACAGACTGCGAACGGCTCGACCTCCAGCCGGAGGTTGGCGAACAGGTCCTCGAGTAGGACGCCCACCACCTCCCAGGTCCGGCCTACGACTCCCGAGGACGCTTCCGCACGCACCCCGGACCACATCACACGCCGTTCCCAGCATTCTGGCAGGAGCCCCTCCAGAACGGAAGGGGCACCGGCTAGCAGAGGAGCAGCTCATGGCCATCGACCGCAGCGACACCGCGCTCGTCATCACCGATCCACAGAACGACTTCCTGAGCCCAGAGGGAGTCACGTGGGAGCTCGTGGGGAAGAGCGTCGAGGACAACGACACCGTCGAGCACATCGAGGACCTGCTCGCCGCCGCCAAGGAGTCCGGCGTCCCGGTCTTCGTCTCCCCGCACTACTACTACCCGACCGACGACGGCTGGCAGTTCGGCGGCACCGTCGAGTCCATGATGCACGACATCGACATGTTCAGCCGCAGCGGGGCGCTGGACCTCGACGGGTTCGAGGGCTCGGGCGCCGACTGGCTCGAGCGCTACAAGCCCTACATCGACGACGGCGAGACCATCGTCGTCAACCCGCACAAGGTCTACGGTCCCGAGACCAACGACCTCGCGCTCCAGCTCCGCAAGCGCGGCATCGACAAGGTGGTCCTGGCGGGCATGTCCGCCAACCTCTGTGTCGAGGCGCACATGCGCGAGTTGATCGAGCAGGGGTTCGACGTCACGGTCGTCTCCGATGCCACCGCCGCCGCGCAACACCCCGAGCTCGGTGACGGCTACCAGACCGCTCTCACGAACTTCCGCTACATCGCCAACGCGGTCGTCGACACCACGCAGGCGGTCAAGAACATCCGCGCCGCCTGACCACCCGCGCCCCGAGCCGCGGTGCGAGACGCGATGCCACCATCGCGATCCGCACCGCGACTCGGCATCGCGGCTCGGCGTCGACGTGAGCTCCCAGCCTGGCCCGGGGTATCCCTCGACGCGACGTTCGGCGGCGTAGGCTGTGGGCCCGGGGACGGAAGTGGGCCATGGGTCGGGACAGCGAGGCGATCGGGGCGCAGGCGGTCGGTGCCGCCGCCACGGGCGCCAGGAGCATCGGGTTCGCGGCGCTGTTCGCCACCGCGTTCGCGTTCGTCGCCGTCGCGGTGGTGTCGATCCGGCGACTCCTCGTCCGGAGCGCCCACGTCGAACGGCTCGAGATCGACGACCTCGTCATTCGCAAGCTGACCCTTCCCGACGGGGAAGACGCCCAGGACGCCTGATCCGCGCAGGATCTCACCCCCCGAAGCAACAGGGCATTCGGCTACTTCACCGGGTCCGGACGGCCCATCATCGCTAAGGACCATCCGTCCCCGAACTCGGGACCGAATACCCCTCCCATCGCGTGTCTGCCGAGGGACCATGTCCCCCGACGGCGCAACCGCTGTGGGAGCGCCACCAAACCTCAGAGAGGAAGATGACAATGAGGGACTACCGCAGTATCGCATCCATCGGAGCCATCGTGCTCGGCGTGCTGATGATCATCGGCGGCATCGCCACCTGGACGCTCGTGAGCAGCGAGCTCGAGGCCCAGAGCATCACCGTGGCCGACGACGCGGACTGGTTCGCGGGCGAGACGGTGAACGGACCGTTCGACGCCTACTCCCAGGCCGAGATCATCGAGAAGCACGCGCTCGACGCCACCGACGGCCAGACCTACGCCGAGCTGCCGCGTGACAGTGAGCTGCGGCCCGTCGCGATGAACGCGTCGTTCCTGCGCGCATCGCTGTACACCTCGATCGTCGCGTTCGGGGTCGCCGCGATGGCGATCGGGATGGGGATCGTGTTCGTCCTCATCGGACTCGGGATGCGCGACGTCCGGGCCGTCGCCCGCACGGCCGAGTCGAAGGCTGCGACCACCGTCTGACCGTCTCACCGGACGCCGCAGCCAAGAGCGCCCGCCCCGATCGGGGCGGGCGCTCTCATGTTCGATGGCACGGACCGGCAGCGCGCCTCGCAGACCACGCCCCTGGGCCCGAGCGTCAGGTCACGGTCGTTGGGTGGCCGTCAGCCCTCCTCGAGCAGGATCTTGAGGCTCTCGAGGTTCGACTTCACGTCCCGGGAGTACATCTTGGTGACGATCGCGTCGCCGAGCTTGCCGAAGAACCCCTTCAGGTCGGGAACCTCCTGGTGGAAGGTCACCTCGGTGCCGGAGCCGGTGTCCTCGAAGATCTGCGTGAGCTCCCACTCCATCGGCGCTTCGAGGCTCCGCGCGGTCATGCGCTGGCCGGGCTGCCATTCGGTGATCTCGGTGGTGAAGTCGAACTTCTTCCCGGCCACCTTGACCGTCCCGCGATCGACCGTGCCCTTCCCGCGGGCACCCTCCGACTGCTGCTCGTACTCCACGAGGTTGGAGTTGAAGAGGGTGATCTTGTCGGGGTCGGTGGCGAACGCGAACACCTCGTCGCGTGGCCGGTCGATCGTGATCGACTGTTCGATGGTCGGCATGTCTGCCCCTTCCGTCTGCGGTGCGCCCACGACCGCGGGCACGCTTCCATCCTGCTTCCCCGGGAGTCACGCGCAAAGGTCGCGAGGCTGAGTCGCGCGACCGTGAGCGTCTGCCGCGCGCTCGACCGCAGCCCGCGGTCGGTCGGCTACGACGGGTGCCGCCCCGCCGGGACCGGGCGGTGGGTCACGCCCCGCCGGACTCCTCGATGACGCGGGCGTCCTTGGCGGCCGACTGCTCGGCGAGCTCCGCCCGGTGGTCGTCGAGGCGTGCCCGCAGCTCGTCGTCGGAGGCAGCCAGGATCCGCGCCGCGAGCAACCCCGCGTTGGTGGCGTTGCCGACCGCGACGGTGGCAACCGGGACGCCCCGCGGCATCTGCACGATCGACAGGAGCGAGTCCAGCCCGTCGAGGTTCCGAAGTGGCACCGGCACCCCGATCACGGGCAGCGAAGTCACGGACGCGAGCATCCCCGGCAGGTGCGCCGCCCCGCCTGCGCCGGCGATGATGACCTTGAGCCCGCGCCCCGCCGCCTCCTTGCCGTAGGCGAGCATCCGCTCAGGGGTGCGGTGCGCGGAGGTGACCCGCACCTCTCGGGCGATGCCGAAGTCGTCGAGGACCTCGACTGCGCCGCGCATCGTCTCGAGGTCGGAGTCGGAACCCATGACCACCCCGACCAGGGGTGTGCGTGCGTTCATGGCTGCATCAGCCTCTCTGCCGCTTCGTTGGCGTTCGCGCGGGCGAGCTCCAGGTCGTCAGCCAGGGCGGTCACGTGGCCGATCTTCCGGCCCGGACGCTGCTCCTTGCCGTACAGGTGCAGGTGGACCCCCGGGACGGCGAGCGCGTCGGCGACGGTGGCGCGGAGGTCCACCGGTTCGTCGCCTCCGAGGAGGTTGGTGAGAGCCGCGGCCGGCGCGGCCATCGCCGTGTCGCCGAGCGGCCAGTCGAGGACCGCCCGGAGGTGGTTGTGGAACTGCGAGGTCGCGCTGGCCTCGATGGTGGCATGGCCCGAGTTGTGCGGTCGCAGCGCGAGCTCGTTGACCAGCAGCTCGTGGTCGGTGGTGACGAACAGCTCGACCGCGACGACGCCGGTGGCGTCGATCTTGGCGACGATCTCCTGGCCGAGATCGCGTGCACGGGCGGCGAGGTCGTCGTCGATCGGGGCGGGAAGGAGTAGCTCGACCAGGATCCCGTCACGTTGCACCGTCTCGATGACGGGGTAGGTCTCCTGCTGGCCCGAGGGGCGACGTGCGCCGAGCACCGCGACCTCGCGGTCGAGATCGACGAGTGCCTCGACGTACCACTCGGTGTGGCCGGGACCGAGGACGTCGGCGACCTCGGTCTCGCTCGCGGCCACGACCACGCCCCGCCCGTCGTAGCCGCCGCGTCGCGCCTTGAGGACGACCGGCCAGCCGTGCTGGTCCGCGAACCCGGCGACGGCCGGCACATCGGGGGCTGCGGCGAACGGCGGCACCGGGAAGCCCATGTCCCTGAGCGTGCGGCGCTGGTGGAGCTTGTCCTGGCCGAACCGGACGGCGTCTGGCGATGGACGCAACACGTGCCCGGCGGCCGCCAGCTGCTGGAGGTGCTCGTTCGGGGCGAGCTCGTGGTCGAGGGTCAGCACCTCGACGTCCTCGGCGAGCGAGCGGAGGTCGTCGAGATCCTCCCAGTCCCCGACCCGGTGCGGCATGCCGATGAGCACACCGGGATCGTCGCCCCGACGCGCCAGCACCTCGAGGTGGACCCCGAGATCGATCGCCGCGCGCTGGGTCATCCGCGCCAACTGGCCCGCCCCGACCATGCCGACCCGGGCGGTGGAGAAGTCGTCGGCGGGGCGGGGCGTCATGTGCGTCACGATAGCCACTGGCGACGCCTCGTCCTCGCGAGGCCAGACATGGTCGGGACGCGACGAGGCGGGTGGCGGGCGCCCCTTGACGGACCCCGATCGAGTGGGTTCCCTCACCGGTGATGGCCTTCCTGGGTCATCGCATGTCAGATGGGGGACATCGCCCGTCTGCGGGAGCGTCAGTGGTGCTGGAGCCAGGGGACCGGGGCATCCTGTCGGTCGCACCGTGGGACGGTGCCGCCGACCTTGGGGCCACCTGGAGCTGCTCCCGCTGTGGACGGAGGTTCGATGCGCGCGAGAGCTGGCGTGTCGACTACGACCATCCGGACGGAGACCATTTCACGTTCGTGGTGTGTCGCGCCTGTGCGGATGAGCTCCGGCCGGTTCGGGTGGTTGTGGATCTCGGGGCACTCGCTGGCTACGACGGCGAGGAGGATCTGTCACCACTCGTCTCCCTCGTCGAGACCATACTCACCCTCCGGGGGCCACCCTCCGACGGCGTGCTGAACCTGCGCTGGGCCGATGTGCACATGCTCGCCGAAACGTTCGGCCTGACCCCCCGCCGGCTCAGCGAACGGCTCCACGACGCCGGTGTGGTGCTGCCGGACGGGGGTCGTGACAACCCGTTCAACGGACGGTCGTCACAGCTGCTCGGTGGGGCCCGCCCTGACCCCGCGTCCGCCAGACAACAGCCTCCAGAGCCGACGGATCCACCGCCGGGGACGCCTACCCGGTCTTGAGCTCGAAGAGTGCCCAGTCGCCGGGGACGCCCTTCAGATCGTGCATCCCAGCCGGGCTGAATTCGAAGCTGGACCCGAGCAGCACGTCCCGGACGGTCGAGGACACGACGGTGGCGCCTCCGTGAGCGTGATCGCTCACGCGCGCGGCGATGTGGACGGCGATGCCACCGACGTCGTCACCCCGCACCTCGATCTGACCGCAGTGGAGGCCGGCCCGGACGTCGAGGCCGAGCGTCCCGACCGCACGATGGAGCTTGCGGGCGCACAGGACCGCGGCCTGGGGATCGTCGAACACCACCAGGCTCCCGTCGCCCGTGGACTTGACGACCTCGCCGCCGTGGCCCGCGACCTCCTTCTCCACCGTCCGTTCGAAGGCCTCGAGCACCGACCGCCACGAACGGTCGCCAACTGCTGCCGCGCGATCGGTCGAGCCGACGATGTCGACGAACATCACCGTCGCGAAGCGGCGCAGCGGTGACGCCCGGCGGGCTCGACCCACGAGATGGCGCTCGATCTCTTCGACCACGAGCTCCGGGTGGCTGATGAACGGCAGGTGGTCCTGGCTCGCGACCTCGACGAGACGTGCCGTGGGGAGGTGGGCAGCCAGGTACCTGCTCTGCTCGACCCACACCATCCGGTCCTCCCGGGAGTGGATCAGCAGCACCGGCGCCTTCACGTCGGGGAGAGCATCCCGGATGTCGATGTCCGCCAGCATCCGCCCGTAGGCCTCGAGCGCGTTCGGGGACGCCGCACGCCGCTCGTAGTGGGCCCACCGCTCCACGAACAGCGGATCGTCGCGGCGGCTGGGAGCGAAGATCGCCACCCCTTTCCCACTGCCCCAGTTCTCGATCGCCCGGTCGATCGCGGCGCGGAGCACGTCCTCCGGGATCCCGAAGCCGGGCCTGTCGGGGGCGGCGACCAGCCTCGCCCATCCACCCATCGAGACCACCGAGATGACCCGGTCCGGGGCACGAGCGGCCGTCAGCAGCGCCTGGGAACCCCCTTCGGAGAACCCGACCAGGGCCGCCCGTTCCGACCCTGCTGCGTCCATCACCGCCAGCACGTCCCCCAGGCGCTCGTCGAACGAGGGGTACTGGTGCTCGGGCACGCGGTCGGACTGGCCAGTGCCGCGCTTGTCGAACATGATGAGCCGCCCGACGCCCGCGAGATCCTCGAGGAAGGCCCCGATCCCGGGGACGTCCCACGCCGCCTCGATGTCCCACACCCACCCGGGGATCCACAGGACGTCGAGATCGCCCTCGCCCACGACGCGGTAGGCGAGGTGGATCCCGTCGTTCTTGGCGTACTGGATCGGCCCCATGCGGACAGCCTGCCACGGACCGGTGCTGCCGTCACCCCCGGGACGGGCGTGGGGGGAGATCGCAGGTGAGGTAGTGGTGGATGGTCGGCGCGATCGACGCGACCACCTCCTCGGCGGGCATGGATGCCAGCGGCTCGAGGTGCAGGAGGTGCCGGATGAACGCGAGCCCAACGAGCTGGGTCGCGACCAGGCTGGCGCGACGGCGCACGTCATCGACACCCAACCGGACCAGGAGCGGGGCGAGGATGCTCTCGACCACGAACTCCCGCAGCATCCGGGCCGAGGCCTCGTCGCTGATCGCGGAGCGGATGAGGATCCGCATCCGGTCGTGGAACTCGGGTTCGTCCCAGACCCCGAGGAACGTCCGGAGGATCTGCTCGCCGGCGGTGTCCAGTGTCATGTCCGCCAGCGCATCCACCACCACCTCGGGGGACACGGGGAAGGCCATCACGGCCGCGAAGAGCTCGCGCTTCGGCCCGAAGTAGTGGTGGACGAGCGCCGGGTCGACATCGGCATCGGCGGCGATCTCGCGGATCGTGGCTCCCCGGTAGCCCTCGTCGGCGAACCGGCGCCGCGCCGCCCCGAGGATGTCCTCCCGTGCGGTGCTCTCGCCCGGCCGTCGCCCCGTCCGCGCCATCAGCCGTCCCCCGATCGGGCCGTGACCTCGAGGAAGACCTCCTCCAGCGTCGCCGGGGCCAGCGTCACCTCGGCGTCGAGGTCTCCGAGTGCGGCACGGACCTCGTCGACGCGCGCCCCCGACACCCGGAGCCTCCGGCCGGCTGGCAGCACCGCCAGGTCGGCCGCCTCGAGCCGCTGCCAGGCCTGCTCCCACTGGTCGCTCGCCACCTGCACCGCGTGACGGTCCGCAGCGAGCGCGTCGGCCGCCCCGTGCGCGACGACCTTGCCGTCGGCGAGCAGCACGATCCGGTCACAGCGTGACGCTTCGTCGAGGTAGTGGGTGGAGACGAGCACCCCGGCGCCGTGGTCCGCCACCGAGCGGATGGTCTCCCACAGCCGCGACCGTGCCAGCGGGTCGACCCCCGACGTCGGCTCGTCGAGGATCACGACGTCGGGGTCGTGCGCGAGTGCCACCTCGAAGGCGGCCCGGCGCCGCAGCCCGAGCGGCAGCGCCCCGACCACCTCTGCCGCCGACGCCTCCAGAGCGGCATCACGGAGGTCGCGCCGATCGTGGCCGTAGACGTCGCCCGACAGCGACAGATGCTCGGGCAGCGTGAGGTCGGTCCAGAGTCCCAGGCCCTGGGGGACGTAGCCGACGCGGCGTCGGGTGCGGCGGCTCGGCGGCGCGCCGGCGAGAGCGACCGTGCCGCCGTCGGGGGCGAGCAGGCCGAGGATGACCTTGATGAGGGTGGTCTTGCCGGCGCCGTTCGCCCCGACGAGCCCGACCACCTCCCCGGGCTCGACGTCCAGGGAGGCCCTGTCGACCGCGACGACCGCGCCGAAGGTCTTGGTCACCTGCCGCGCGGTGATGGCCGTCACGCCGCCACCTCGCGGTTCCGACCTCGTTCCCGCTCTGCCTCCTGCTGGCGTTCGATGACGACCTCCTCGAGCCGGCGGCCGTCGGTGATCTCGCCGGGATCGCCACGCAGGAGACCCCTGCCGCGGTCTAGGACCAGCACCTCGGCGACGCGCTCCGCCTCGTCGAGGTAGGTCGTGGACAGCAGCACGCCGGTCCCGCCGGCGGCGGCGTGGCCGATCAGGCGCCACAGCTCCGCTCGGCTCACCGGGTCGACCCCGGTGGTGGGTTCGTCCAGCACCAGGAGCTCCGGCTCGTGCAGCAGAGCCAGAACGACCGCGAGCTTCTGGCGCATCCCGCCGGACAGCGCCCCGCCCTGCCGATGGCGGGCATCGATGAGGTCCGCACGCCGGAGCAGCCGGGTGGCACGGTCGTCGGCAGCGGCCGGATCCAGCCCGTAGGCGTCGGCGACGAAGGCGAGATGCTCGTCGACGGTCAGGTCCGCCCAGACCCCCGGGACCTCCGCCATCGCCCCGATGCGGCTGCGGGCGGGGCGGTGCACCTGCCCGCCGTCCGGGGGAACCAGACCGGTGACGACCCGCAGCAGCGTCGACTTGCCGGCGCCGTCCCCGCCCACCACCGCGGTCACGCTGCCGGGGGTGACCCCGACGCTCACGCCGTCGAGCGCCAGTTGTCCGCCGTAGCGGACGGTGAGGTTGTCGACGCCCCAGGTCATGCCGGCGCCCCGAGCGGCTCCGGCGACGCGTCCGTGTCGTCGACGCGGGCCGGGACGAGGTCGCGACGGACCCGCAGGATCGCCAGCCCGAAGACGGCGACCGCCTGGATCAGGAGCGCGACGAGCGGCAGCGCGAGGTCGCCCCAGCCGGCGGCGCGGAGCATCACGCCGCGCGCCAGCTCCACGAACCAGGTCAACGGCAGGACGTAGGCGATCCACTGGATCGCCACGGCCATCGCGTCGACCGGGAAGATCGCCCCGGACAGGAGCACCTGCGGAAGGGTGGCCATCAGTGAGAGCTGCATCGCCTGGCCCTGGTTCTCGGACACGGTCGAGACGAGCAGCCCGAGCCCGAGCGTCACCCCGAGGAACAGGATCGATCCCA
>JAWVZB010000033.1:0-28266 GCA_033722375.1 Nitriliruptorales bacterium
CCGCGGCGGGAACTCGTGGTCGCGGTGGAACCACGCGGAGATGGCGGCGTCGTACTCGGCGACGTGGGCGAACGCGGCCGCGGCGAGGTGCTGGCGGCCCTCCGCGGTCAGCCCGCCGTCCTCCTCGAGGTGGCGCAGCACCGACGCGTAGTTGCTCGGGCTCACGACGATGCCGACGTGCGCGAAGTTCTTCGCGGCGGCCCGCAACATCGTGGGCCCACCGATGTCGATCATCTCCACGATCTCGTCGTCGGACGCGTCGGACGCGACCGCGTCCTGGAAGGGGTAGAGGTTCACGACGACGAGCTGGAACGGGGCGATCCCGAGCTCCTCGAGCTGCTCGACGTGAGATGGCTTCGAACGATCGGCGAGCAGTCCGGCGTGGATGGCGGGGTGCAGCGTCTTGACGCGCCCGTCGAGACACTCAGGGAACCCGGTGACCTCCTCGACGGAGGTGACGTCGATCCCGGCGTCACGGATCCGCTGGGCGGTGGACCCAGTCGAGACGATCTCGACGCCGTGCTCGTGGAGGCCCGTGGCGAGGTCCTCGAGCCCGGTCTTGTCATAGACGCTGACGAGGGCTCGCTCGACCTCGAGTACGTCGCTCACTGGTGGCTCCTTGGGTGGGTCCGGTGGTGGGTCAGCCGCTGGCAGGGTGGATGCGGACGTGCCGGCCGTCGATCTCGAGCCGCCCCGCGCAGAGCAGCGACACACAGTGCGGGAGGAGCTCGTGCTCGACCTGCTTGATGCGCTCGTGCAGGCTGTCCTCGTCGTCGTCGGGGTGGATCTCGACGGGGCGCTGGGCGATGATCGGGCCGTGGTCCATCTTCTCGTCGACGAAGTGAACGGTTGATCCGGTGACCTTCACCCCGTACTCGAGCGCGTCGCGGACCGCGTGGGCGCCCTTGAACGCAGGAAGCAGTGACGGATGGGTGTTCAGGACGCGCCCCGCCCATGTCGTGAGGAACGCGGGGGACACGAGCTTCATGAAGCCGGCGAGGACGACCGCCTCCGGTTCGTGCTGCTGGAGGTCGGCGATCAGGGCCTGCTCCCACGAGGACCGATCGGGGTGGTCGCCGAGCTCCTGGCAGACGGTCGCGACCCCGGCCTGCTCGGCGCGCTCGAGCCCGTAGGCGTCCCGCCGGTCGCTGCCCACCACGACGATGTCGGCCCCGAGGTCACCGGCCGCGGCGGCGTCGAGCAGCGCCTGGAGGTTGGTCCCCGACCCCGACACGAGCACCGCCAGCCGCCGCACGCCGTCGTCCCGTGTCACGTCGCTCCTGCCCCGGCTCCTGCCTCGGCGCGAGGATAGTGACCACCGGAGCCGCCGGATCCCGCCGGAACCACACCCGAGGGTCCCGGCGTTGGTTCCATGGAGGTGCTCCGCACCCGCGCACCGGCAACTGCCCCCGGTCCCTGGAGAACCACCCATCACCCGCAAGCCGCTCGTGCTCACCCTGGTCGTCATGCTGGTCGCCGCAGCCGGGGCCTGGCTCGTGCTGCGGCCGGGCGGCGCCCCGACCGACGACGCGACGCCCGGGGGCGCAGCTCCGACCGCGACGCCCCGCGCCCCGATCACACCGGCGGCGGAGCCGGTCGGTCCGTGCACCCACCCGGTCACCGCGACGGCTCCGCTGGAGCGGCTGGGTGGGGACGGTCCCGCCGCATCGGCCGCCTGTGCGGCGTTCCGGTCGTTCACAGCCGGTTCGCCCCGTGCGATCGTGGCGACGGGCACGTTGGAGGGACTGGTCGCGGCGCCGCTCGCACGGCAGCTCGAGGCCCCGGTCCTGCTGGTCGGCCGCGACGACCTCCCGGGCGAGACCGTGACCGCGCTGCGCGACCTCGACGTCTCGGAGATCACGGTCGTCGGGGAGGCCTCGGATCGTCTGGTGGCGGCGCTCGAGGAGCTGGCGACCGTCACCGATCAGCTCGCGGGGAACGTCACCGAGCTGTCGGTCGCGGTCGCGGAGCGGACGTCACCCGGAGCGACGCTCTACGTGGCACCGGCCGAGCGTCCCCATCTGCTGCTTGCGGCCGCGGCAGCGGTTCGCGAGGGAACCGCGGTGGTCGCACTCGAGGGGGCGGCCCCACCCGCGGTGGTCGACCTGGCGGCCGGCAGGGACGAGGTCCGACTCGTCGGACATCCCTCGGCGCTGCCGGAGGCCGCCGTGGCTGCGTTCCGTGACGTGGCGCCCGTGGTCAGGATCGACGGAGCCGACGTGGCCGGGACCGCCGCGGGCCTCGCCCGTCGCCAGTCCCCGGGCGACGGCCCGCTGAAGCTGGTCGACACGAGGGCGGTGGACCACGCGGTGTCGGCCGCCTGGATTGACCCCGACGCCCCGCTCCTGCTCGTCGACCAGCAGCTGCCGGCCGCGACCCGCCGGTGGCTGCTGCTCGACGCGGCGGAGCCCGGTCGGGGCGTGCGCCTGTTCGCCAGCGAGGTGTCCGAACCGCTCGTCGCGGACCTCGACGCGGTGGCGGCCGACGTCGCCGACGGACCGCCCGCACCGCAGGTCCGCGGGGCCTGGGCCCACCTCTTCGACGAGTCGCTCAAGACCCGCGACGGGATCACGACGTTCCTCGACACCGCGGTGGAATCCGGCCTCAACACCGTGATCGTGCAGGTCGCACGGCGCCAGGACGCCTACTACACGAGCGAGGTGCTGCCACGGACGACCGACCCGGCCCTGGAGCCCGGTCTCGACGTCCTGGCCGAGCTCGTGCCCCGCGCCCACGCTCGCGGTCTGGATGTGCACGCGTGGTTCGCGGTGGCCCAGTCGTGGCACCGCGTCTACGAGGACCTGCCGCCCCCCGAGGGGTGGGTGTGGCGCGACCACGGCCCCGACTCGGCGGAGCCGTGGGTGACCCGCCCACATCCCGACCGGGCTTCCTCGTTGGGCTACCCGGACGCCTACGAGACCTACCCGTACCTCGACCTCGGCGTGCCCGCCGTCCGCGACCACATCGTCGCGACCCTCATCGAGGTCGCGGAGCGCTACGCCGTCGACGCGATCCACCTCGACTACCTCCGCTACCCGGGCAAGGAGTGGGGCTACCACCCGGTGTCACTGCGGCGCTTCGCCGACGAGACCGGTGCGGGCATCGACCCTCCCCCGGCGCCGGACGATGCCGCATGGTCCCGCTGGCGCCGTGAGCAGGCCACGAGCCTGGCCGGCCGGATCCACGACGAGCTGGCAGCCGTCCGTCCCGACCTCGAGGTCAGCGCGGCGGTGATCGCCCAGGGCGACGGGCCGACCGCCTCCCGGCCGTTCTCGGCAACCATCGCCTACGACGACAAGATGCAGGACTGGGTCGGCTGGACCCGCGAGGGCTACCTCGACCTCACCATCCCGATGGCCTACTTCGACGAGCGGCGGTACGCGACCCGCTACGACCAGTGGGTCGGGCTCGCCCGCGCGCTGACCGCGGACGGGGCGCGGGTCGCCATCGGGCAGGCCTCCTGGCTGAACCCGACCGCGTTGTCGCTGTCCCAGGCGCAGGACGCGCTTCGGGACACGGACGGTCTCGTGCTGTACTCCTACCAGCAGGACACCTGGTGTCCCGCCGGCACGACCGAGACCGGAGACCCGTGCAGCCCCGTCGAACCCCCGCGGACCCTGTGGCGACAGCTCGCCGAGGGCCCGTTCGCCGAGCCCGCCCCGCCCCGCTGAGGACCCGCTGATGCGGCTGGGCGTGGACGTCGGCGGCACGTTCACCGACGTCGCCTGGGCGGACGGCGACGAGGTGCGCATCGCCAAGGTGGCCTCGACGCCCGGCGACCAGTCCGAGGGGATCCTCGACGGGATCGACCAGCTCGAGCTCGACCTCGCGCTGCTGGAGCGGTTCGTGCACGGAACGACCGTGGCCACGAACACCGCGCTGGAGCGAGACGGCGCCGACGTGGTGCTCGTGACGACCGCAGGCTTCCGCGACCTCCTCGAGATCGGCCGACAGGACCGCCCGTCGCTGTACGACCTCACCGCTCAGCGCCCCGCCCCGCTCGTCCGCGCGGCCCGCGTCGTCGAGGCTGAAGAGCGGATCACCGCCGAAGGTGACGTGGCCGTCGCGCTGACGGACACCGAGATCGATCGTGTGGTCCGCGCAGTACGCGATCTGGAACCCGAGGCGGTCGCGATCAGCCTGCTGTTCTCGTTCCTGGACGACCGGCACGAGGTGGCGATCGCCGAGGCCCTGGGCGACGACGTTCCGGTCTTCCGCTCGTCCGCGGTGCTGCCGGTGTTCCGGGAGTTCGAGCGGACCTCGACCACCGCCCTGAACGCCTACCTCGCGCCCCGCATGGCCCGCTATCTCGACCGCCTGTCGACACGGCTCTCCGAGCGGGGGCTCACGCGACCGGTCGAGGTGATGCGCTCCGGTGGCGGGACCTACGCCACCGAACTGGCGGCGGAGCTGCCGGTGCACACCGTGCTCTCCGGACCGGCCGCCGGCGCATGGGGCGCGGCAGCAGCCGGTACGGCCGTCGGCGAGAGCGAGCTGATCGCGTTCGACATGGGCGGCACCTCGACCGACGTCACGCTGATCACGGGTGGGCGACCGACCACGACCGCGGAAGGCGACGTCGGCGGGCTGCCGTTCGCGGTCCGCACCACCGACATCCACACGGTCGGGTCCGGAGGCGGCAGCATCGGCTGGGTGGACGACGGCGGGGCGCTGCGGGTCGGTCCACGGTCCGCAGGCGCCGACCCCGGGCCGGCGTGCTACGGACGGGGCGGGACCGACGCGACCGTGACCGATGCGAACGTGCTGCTGGGACGGCTGCCGGCGGACGCGGCCCTGGGCGGTCAGGTCGCGCTCGACCCGGCCCTGGCGGAGGAGGCGCTGGCCCGCCTCGGGGAAGAGCTGGGGCTGTCGGCGCTCGATGCCGCGGAGGGGATCGTCCGCGTCGTCGAGGCGCAGATGGTGCAGGCGCTGCGGGTCGTGTCGGTCGAGAAGGGCCAGGACCCGCGCCGGTTCACGCTCGTCCCGTTCGGGGGTGCCGGCCCGCTGCACCAGGCGGCGCTGGCCGCGGAGCTCGGTTGCGAACGGGTGCTCGTCCCACCGTCCAGCGGGGTCCTGTCGGCGCTGGGGCTCCTGGCCGCACCGGCCGCGGTCGACGAGGTCCGCACGCGGTTGGCACCCGTCGACACGCTGTCTGCCGAGGATCTCGTGGCCGTGTGGGACGACCTCGAGGGCACTGCACGCGACCGGTTCGAGCAACAGGGCGCCGAGGTCGCTCGGGTCACCCGCAGCGCCGACCTTCGCTACCGCGGCCAGGCCTTCGAGCTCGAGGTGGAGGCCGACGGAGCGGTGGACGATGCCCCGCGACTGGGCGAGCTCGCCGACCGCTTCCACGGTCGGCACGAGGAGCGCTACGGCTACGCCCAGCGGGACGAGACGGTCGAGCTCGTCAACCTGCGCGCCCGCGTCGAGGGGCCGGAGGAGGACCTGCCGCTGCCCCGTGTGGCGGACGGGCGGGGTGCCGACGCCGCCCGGATCGGACGAGCCCCCGTCCACCTCGACGGCGACGAGGTCGACGTGCCCGTCTACGACCGCCGCGAACTCGGGGCGGGCGACGGCTTCGCCGGTCCGGCGATCGTGGTCGCCGTGGACACCACCTGCTTCGTGTCGCCGGATCAGACGGTCGAGGTCGACGACGTCGGGAACCTGCTCGTGAGCTGGAGGGACCGCTGATGGACCCGGTGACGCTCGAGGTCACGAGGAACGCGTTGGCGGGGATCGCCGAGGAAGCCGGCGCTGCCCTGCGCCGGACGGCCTACTCGCCGAACATCAAGGAGCGCGTGGACTGCTCGACCGCGGTGTTCGACGCCGACGGGCGGATGGTGGCGCAGGCCGAGCACATCCCCGTCCACCTGGGGTCGATGCCGGCGTCGGTGGCAGCGGCGGTCGACGCGTTCGGTGAGCTCGCGCCCGGCGACCAGGTGCTCGTGTCCGACCCCTACGCGGGGGGCACCCACCTCCCCGACTGGACCCTCGTCGCCCCCATCCACCACGAGGGGGAACTGCTGGGCTACGCCGCCAACCGCGCCCACCACGCCGACGTCGGCGGCTCGACGCCGGGGTCGATGCCGGCGGGCGCGACCGAGATCTTCGAGGAGGGCCTGCGGATCCCTCCGGTCCGGTTCCATCGCGCCGGCGACGAGCAGGAGGACGTGCTCGCGCTCCTGCTCGCCAACACCCGCACGCCCCGCGAGCGCACCGGCGACCTGCGGGCACAGGTGGGCGCCAACCACCTCACCGGCCGGCGGATGGCCGAGCTCGCACAGCGGCTCGGGGTCGGGGTGCTGCGCGAGGCGATGGCGGCGACGATGGACCACGCCGAACGCACGGTCCGCGCCGCGATCGCCGACCTCGCCGACGGGCGCGCGACCTTCCGCGATCTGCTCGACAGCGACGGGGTCGACGCGCAGGACATCGAGATCGTCGCCACCGTCACGATCGACGGCGACGAGGTCGGGATCGACTTCGCGGGCAGCGCCCCGCAGGTCGCCGGCAGCGTCAACGCCCCGCTCGCGGTCACGCGGTCGTGTGCCATCTTCGCGCTCCGGGCGCTCGTCGCCCCGCACGTCCCCGCGAACGACGGGGCCTACCGGCCCCTCACCGTGTCCGCGCCAGAGGGAACGGTCGTCAACCCGCGCCCGCCGGCGTCGGTGGCGGCGGGCAACGTCGAGACCTCGCAGCGGATCGTGGACGTCCTGTTCGGAGCGTTCGCCCAGCTCCTCGACGGCCGGGTTCCCGCCGCCTCGCAGGGGACGATGAACAACACCCTGGCGGGGGGCGTCGACCACCGGACGGGTCAGCCGTTCACCTACTACGAGACGCTCGCGGGTGGTCAGGGCGCCGGTCCCGACCAGCACGGGATGAACGGCGTGCACACCCACATGACCAACACGAAGAACACCCCGGTCGAGGCGTTCGAGTTCGCCTACCCCCTGCGGGTCGTGGAGTACCGGCTGCGGGACGGCTCCGGCGGGGCGGGGCGCTGGCGGGGCGGCGACGGCATCCGGCGCACCCTCGAGGTGCTCGGCGAGACAGCGACCGTGTCGCTGCTGACCGAGCGCCGGGCCCGCGGCCCCTGGGGGCTCGCAGGTGGTGGGGACGGGGCGCCCGGAAGGAACCTCCTGATCTTTGCGGACGGTTCGGAAGAGGAGCTCCCCGCCAAGGTCACGGTGCGGCTGTCTCGGGGCGACCGGGTGACGATCGAGACCCCGGGCGGCGGCGGCTACGGGGGCTGACCGGCAGCCGTTCGAGCCCGTCCTGACGGCGGTGGAACAGCGCCGCACGGACAGGAGGAGATCCCGGTTCGAACGGCGAAGTGTTCTCCCGCCATGCCCGGCGTGCTGCGCCGGACGTGCGCGATCAAGCCGTCGTACCGGGTCGTCCCGGTACGAGCACCGAGGAGCGCTCCATGACGGGAACAACGTCCACGAACAGCCACCTGCGCGCCGCGATCACGAGTGTGGTCATGGCGCTGCTGCTCCCCTGGGTCATCGCGCCGCCGACCGCGTCCGCACACCCAGACCCGCTGGAAGACGCCCACGCGAAGAGCGGGGCGGACGGCCTCGGGGTGGAGGTGATCGACGGGCCCGATGGCCTCGCCGAGTTCCTGTCGGCGTACCAGTGGGCCGGCACGCCCACCGTCGACGACGAGGGCACGCCCGCCCACGAGCTCGCCTACGTCCCCGGTGGCTGCACCCCGATCAGCTACGTCGACGCGGACGTCGAAGGCAAGATCGCGTTGGTCGACCAGGCCGCGGCCGACGACACCAACCCCTGCATGCCCACCACGTTCTTCCAGAAGGTCCAGTACGCGCAGCAGGCCGGGGCTGTCGGCTTCCTGCACGTGCCGACCGTGGAGGCCCGCAGCAACGCGACGGCCATCACGGCGGACATCCCCGCACTCGACCTGATCCGGGTCACCGAGACCGACGCCGACGGCAACGAGGTCGCGACCCAGGACGACGCCGCAGACCTGCGTGATGCAGTGAAGGCGGGCGGGACCGTAACGGTTCGGTTCATCGACCGGCGCCCCGTCTACGAGACGACCTCCGACCAGCCCTGCGTGGATGGCTTCGCCGGGGACACCCCGTTCCAGTGCGACGGGGTGGACCTCCTCGGGTTCATCTCCCACAAGGAGTTCAACAGCGCCGGCATCAGCGACATCTGGGGCTGGACGGATCCCGGCGTGGACGATGAGCCCGGGACCGAGGACGCTTACGAGGGCGATGAGTACGTGATCATGGGCAAGACCAACGGGGTCGGGTTCTTCCGGGTGACGGACCCGACAGCTCCCGAGTACCTCGGCGAGCTGCCGAACCCCGGCCTGGTCCAGGCCGTCTGGCACGACATCAAGGTCTTCCAGAACCACGCCTTCATCGTGAGCGAGTCCGAGGGGCACGGGATGACCGTCTTCGACCTCACCCGGCTCCGGGACGCCGAGGACGTCCGTGGCCAGGAGGGAGTCGAACCGTGGACCTCCGACGCCCGGTACCGGCTGACCTCCGCCGCCCACAACCTCGAGATCAACGAGGAGATCGGGATGGCCTACATCCTCGGCGGCAACGCCGGCCTGGTCGCACCCGACCACTGCCTGTCCGGCCTGCACATGGTCGACATCAACGACCCGACGAACCCGATCTTCCGCGGCTGCTACGTCCTCGAGGGCGGGCCCGGCACCGCGGCTCGGACCGCCGCGGGCGTGGTCGGCGGAGCCGAAGGCCAGGCCATCCAGGACAACTCGCCCGCCGCCTACGTGCACGACGCCCAGTGCGTCGTCTACGGCGGTCCTGACGAGGACCACCAGGGCAAGCACATCTGCGTGACCGCTGCCGAGAACAAGATCGTGGTCGTCGATGTGACGAACCCGGCGGTGCCGACGACCATCGGGAGCAGCGTCTACGAGCACGTCGCCTACGCCCACCAGGGCTGGTTCGACGAGAGCCAGAGCTACTGGTTCGTCAACGACGAGCTGGCGCAGATGACCTTCCCCGAGGCGGCGCCGCACACCCGCACCATCGTGATGGACCTGACGGACCTCGACGACCCGAAGCCGGCGTTCGACTACCACGCCCCCAATCCGGTCTCCGAGGGCGGGATGAAGGCGATCACCCACAACAACTACGTGGTAGGCGACCTCCTCTTCCAGTCGAACTACGCGTCCGGTCTCCGCGTCGCCGACATCAGCGGCGTCGCGGACGGCGAGATGACCGAGGTCGCCTGGTTCGACACCTACCCGACCGACGACGACACGAACTTCGACGGGACGTGGTCGAACTACCCGTTCTTCGCATCCGGCACGATCGCGGTCAGCGGTCGCAACGAGGGGCTGTTCCTCCTCGGGCTCGCCGGGGAGGACACAACGCCTGGCGTCGACATCTCGTGTGTCGACTGCCCGGTCGAGATCCGGTCCGGCGAGACCGGTGACGCGTCGCTCGCGATCACCAACACCGGTGACGTCGACGACAGCTACGACCTGGCGGTCGGGGACCTCCCCGACGGCTGGACGGCCACCGCGAGCCCGGATCCCGTCTCGCTCGCCGCAGGCGAGGCCGGCGACGCCACGCTGACGATCGAGGTGCCGCGAGGCGCTCGCACGGGCAGCTACACGCTCACGGTGACGGCGACCTCCGGCGTGGACCCGACGGTCGGCGCCACGACCGACGTCGTGGTCGAGGTGGTGAAGGGCAAGCCGTCGCAGGCAGGCAGGCCGGACGGCGCCGGACCGGGAGGTGACCGGCCGGGCCGGTCGGCTGACGGCGGGCGCACGACCGCCGTCCCGGCGGCAGCGGAGACCCGCAGTCCGGGCACGGCGATCACGCTGTTGATCGCGGTGCTCGTGCTGGGGGCCGCGCGGAC
The DNA here is from genome assembly GCA_033722375.1 of Nitriliruptorales bacterium. Taxonomy (GTDB): domain Bacteria; phylum Actinomycetota; class Nitriliruptoria; order Nitriliruptorales; family Nitriliruptoraceae; genus JAWVZB01. Next base: position 9,874 of record JAWVZB010000033.1, read on the forward strand.
GGGCTCCTCGCTCGTCCGCCGCCGCTCCGCCCGCTGAGCCCGAGGTACTGACCCCCGCGAGGCGTCAGCTCCCGAGGACGTCCTCGGCGATCGCTCGGGCCTCGTCCAACCGGTCACGCTCCACGTAGATCCGTGTCCCCCAGTCCCCGGCGAAGAACGCCCGGACGAAGCGCCCCGACGTCTTGCTCCACCACACGATGTCGGCCTCGTCCAGTGCCTTGCCGATCTTCTCGGCGTTCTCGTCGAGGTACTGGTCGAGGTAGACCGTCGGGGTCTCCGGCATGTGCTCCTCCAGCTCACCAGCCGAGGGCCGCGCCCTCCGAGCGGGGGTCCGCGGCCGCCACCAGGTCGTCCTCCGCGAGCTCGATCGCGTGGGCGTGCCCCATCACGTGCTCGTAGTCCCCGAGGAGGGTGAGGTCGTGCCCCCGGTCGCGCAAGGCGTCCACCGTCTCAGCCTCGAACCGGTCCTCCAGGACGACCGCCCCGTCCGCCGGAGACACGACGAAGCGGGGCGCGTCGAGGGCCTCGGCCAACCCCGCTCCCTCGAGCAGCAGACGGCGCAGTACCTGGAGGTGGATCTGGGGCTGCCCGTCGCCACCCATGGTCCCGAACACGAGCCACGGCTCGCCGTCGCGGAGCACGAGCCCGGGGATCAGGGTGTGGAGCGTGCGTTTGCCGGGGGCGATCACGTTGACGTGGTCGGGGTCGAGCGAGAAGGCCGCCCCGCGGTTCTGCAGGTTGATCCCCCAGCCGGGCACCACGACACCCGAACCGAAGCCCATGTAGTTGGACTGGATCAGCGAGATCGCCGTGCCGTCCCGATCCGCAGCACACAGGTACGCGGTGCCGCCCGGGGCGGGGCGTGCTGGGGGCCACGACGAGGTGCGTTCAGGGTCGACGGACGCCGCGATGTCGTCCAAGCGCTCGTCGTCCAGTAGCGCAGCGCTGGTGGCTCGCATGTGGTCGGGGTCGGTGACGTGCTCCTCTCGATCGGCCAGCGCCGCGCGGACCGCCTCGATCTGGAGGTGGAGGTCGTCGACCGCGGTTGCGGTTCCGGCGCGGAGACGGTCATAGAGCCCCAGCGCCGTCAGCGCCGTGACGCCTTGGGTTGGCGGAGGGAGCTCGCAGACCTCGACATCGCCGAACCGGCCCCGGAGCGGGGTCACCTCGCGGCACTCGTGATCCCGGAGGTCCTCGAGCGTCATCGCCGATCCTCCCGCCTGGAGCGTCTCGACGATCGCCTGTCCGATGACCCCGCCGTAGACCGCACCAGGACCCTCGGCCGAGATCACCTCGATCGTGCGTGCCATCTCCGGCTGCATCAGCCGGTCACCGCGCTCGAGGTCGCCGAACCGCTCCTGCCACTCCTGCTGGTCGGCGTACCGCTCGCGCGGGGCGCGGAAGTGCTCGGCGGCGTGTCCGCTCACCACGAAGCCGTCACGCGCCAGGTCGATGGCGTCCCGGGCGACGTCTCCGAAGCGCATCGAGCCGTGCCGGTCCAGCAGCTCGAACCAGCCAGCGACCGCGCCCGGGACCGTCACCGGCAGCACCCCGGTGGCTGGCATCTCCTCGCTCCCGGCTGCCTCTGCGATCTGCTGAGGGGTTGCCCCCGCTGGAGCCCCGCCGTTGCTCGCGTACGCCGCCACCTCGCCGTCCGCCACCACGATCGCGAAGAGGTCCCCGCCGGGGCCGCAGTGGTAGGGCGTGACCACCCCCAACACGAGGTTCGCCGCGACTGCGGCGTCGACCGCGTTGCCACCGCTGCGCAGCACCGCCGCACCCGCGGAGGACGCCACGTGGTGGGGCGAGGCGACGACGCCCCGCGGGAAGCGCAACGACTCTGTCGGCATCCGAGCTCCCTCCGGCGGGGCGTGATCGTAGGAGCAAGGACGGCGCCGGATCGCGGGACGAACGGCGGTTGCGCGCACGAGCGTCCGCGGTCACGTTGGTCGGCGACGGGAGGAACCACCATGAGCGACGATGACGTCGTCTACCGGTCCGAGATCCGCATCGTGCGTGAGCGGGGCCCCCAGCGCACCGCACACCTACCTGGGGACACCCAGGTGCAGTTCGGGGTCCACAGCGAGGTCGCGGAGCACTACGGCACCTCGATGGACGACTACCCGCCGACGGCGACGACCCTCGACTACGTGGTGGCCGCTGCTGGTGGTTGACTGACCGGCACCTTCGGGGGTGCGCTCGAAGCACGAGACATCCCCGCTGGAGGCGGTCGTCTCCAGGGATTCGCCACCGGCGAGGTCGAGGCCGACGGCAAGGTTCTGATCATCAAGCGCATCCACGTGCGCTACGAGCTCGAGGTCGACGAGGACGCAGACCGCGAGACCATCGAGCGGGTCCACGACTTCCACGCCGACTACTGCCCCGTCGCTCGCTCGATCCGCGATGCCATCGACGTCTCCACCTCCCTCGAGCTGATCGAAGACTGACCAACAACGTCGTTCCACCTTTCAGGGTGGTGGCTCAGCCACGCGGGGTCGGCGAGCAATGCACGCATCGCCGACGTTCGTTCATGGCTGCCGCTCGGACCGTCCGAGCGGAGGCATCGGGCGGCGACGTCTCAGTCCCCGCAGCCACATCGTGGTTTCCAGACGAACCAGGAGACCACCCATGGCGGCACAGACGGTCGTGATCACGGGAGCGAGCGGCGGCGTCGGCCGCGCCCTCGCGCGCAAGTACGGCGAGCGCGGCTGCAACGTCGGGCTCCTCGCCCGGGGCGAGGCGGGGCTCCAAGGCGCCAAGGAGGAGGTCGAGGCCCGAGGCGGCCGCGCCATCGCCGTCCCGACCGACGTGGCGGACGATGATCAGGTCGAGCAGGCAGCCGAGAAGGTCGAGGCCGAGTTCGGCCCCATCGACATCTGGATCAACAACGCGATGGTGACCGTGCTCGCGAAGGTTTGGAACGTCGACCCCGAGGAGTTCAAGCGTGTCACCGAGGTCAACTACCTCGGCGTCGTCCACGGCTGCCTGGCCGCACTGAAGCGGATGCGGCCACGCAACGCCGGGACCATCGTCAACGTCGGGTCGGCACTGGCGTTCCGTGGCATCCCGCTCCAGGCCGCCTACTGCGGCTCGAAGCACGCCATCCAGGGCTTCACCGAGTCGCTCTACGCCGAGTTGCTGCACGAGGACAGCGACATCGACCTGTGCTCGGTGCACCTGCCCGGTCTCAACACGACCCAGTTCACCTGGGGTCGCAACAAGCTCGACAAGCTCCCCCAGCCGGTCCCGCCGATCTTCCAGCCCGAGGTGGCGGCCGACGGGATCATGTGGGCGGCGGACAACGGCCGCCGGGAGACGTACGTGGCGGCGTCGACCCCGCTGACGATCTGGGGGAACCGGCTCGCGCGGGGCGCGGTCGCTCGCTACCTCGCGTCGGGCAACATCAGCGCCCAGCAGAGCGACAAGTCTGCGGACCTGTACCCCGGCGACAACCTGTTCGAACCCCAGGACCAGGACGAAGACCGCGGCTCGCACGGGCCGTACGACGACCAGGCGCACGGGATGAGCCCGTTCGACAAGGTCTCCCAGAACCGCGGCAAGGTCGCGGCCGGCGTGGCGCTGGCCGGGGTGGTCGCTGCGGTGGCCTCGAAGTTCCTGGGTCGCGACTGAACCCTCCGCATGGACGGGGTGGCCACACCGCGCCCCGTCCCACGCGTGCTACTCCGGAAGGGAACGGGAGGAGCCGACTGTGAGCACGGGGAGCACCCGCTGGGCCATCGCCGAGGGCTACATCCCTGAGGCATCGACCGGGCCCGAGCCCGAGATGACGAGCCACGAGACCGCCTGCATCCTCAACGCGGGTGACGAGGACGCGAGGGTCCGGATCACCGTCTACTTCGACGGGCGACCGCCGATCGGTCCCTACGTGGTCACCGTCCCTGCTGAGCGGACGCGCCACGTGCGCTTCAACCGCATCCACGAGGAGAGCGAGAGCGAGGTCGTGGACCCGATCCCACGGGGAACCGACTACGCGAGCATCATCGAGTCCGACGTCCCGATCGTCGTCCAGCACACCCGGCTCGACAGCCGGCAGGCGGAGCTCGGGCTCCTCACGACGATGGCCCACGCCCTCGACTGACGGACCCAGCACCACGCACGCGACCCCACGCACGCGACCGACGCCCAGAGACCGCAGGACACGTACCCACGGAGGGACGAGATGACCACCGTCGCAGAAGCAGCCATGACTCGCCTCAACGAGTGGGGGGTCGAGAAGATCTTCGGCTACCCGGGTGACGGGATCAACGGGCTGCTCGAGGCGCTCGAGATGGACGGGGCGCCCCGCTTCATCCAGACCCGCCACGAGGAGATCGCGGCGTTCGCTGCCACCGCCTACGGGAAGTTCACCGACCGCCCCGGCGTGTGCATGGCGACCTCGGGTCCCGGGGCCGTCCACCTGCTGAACGGCCTGTACGACGCCAAGCTCGATCGTGCTCCGGTCGTCGCGATCTTCGGGTCGCAGGCCACGAGCGCTCAGGGCACGAGCTTCCAGCAGGAGATCGACCTCAAGACCCTCTTCAAGGACGTGTGCAGCGACTACGTGGTCGAGGTCGTGAGCTCCAAGCAGGTCCCGGTCGTGATCGACCGCGCCTTCCGCACCGCGATGGCCGAGCGGTCCCCGGTGGCGGTGATCATGGCCGCCGACGTGCAGGAGCAGGACTACGAAGGCCCCGACAACGCCTTCAAGGAGCTGCCCGGCAGCATCGCGGCATCGGAGAAGCCGCGGATCGTGCCGCCCGAGGGTCCCCTCAACGAGGCTGCCCAGATCATCAACGAGGGCGAGAAGATCGGCATCCTGGTCGGCCAGGGCGCCGCGTCTGCGAGCGAGCAGGTCAAGGAGCTCGCCGAGCTCACGGGGGGCGGGGTCGCGAAGGCGCTGCTCGGCAAGGACGTCCTGCCCGACGACCTGCCATACGTCACGGGCTCGATCGGTCTGCTCGGCACGCGACCGAGCTGGGTGCTCGCCCAGGAGTGCGACGTCTGGCTCCAGATCGGGACCAACTTCCCCTACACGCAGTTCCTGCCCGACTACGACGGGCCCAAGGGCATCCAGATCGACATCTCCGCCCACAACATCGGGCTCCGGTTCCCCAACGCCGTCAACCTCGTCGGCGACGCGAAGGACACGCTCGAAGCGCTGATCCCCAAGGTGGAACGCAAGGAGGACCGCTCCTTCCGCGAGGAGATCGAAGGCGAGATCGCTGACTGGTGGAACCTCATGGAGGACCGCGCCAACGAGGACGCGGACCCGGTCAACCCCCAGCTCCTCTACTGGAAGATGAACGACCACATCCCCGACAACACGATCATCACTGCCGACTCGGGGTCCTCGACCAACTGGTTCGCCCGCTACCTGAAGATCCGCGAGGGGATGCGGGCCAGCCTGTCGGGGACGCTCGCGACGATGTGCCCGGCGATGCCGTACTCGTTGGGGGCCAAGTTCGGCCATCCCGACCGGCCGGTCCTGGTGTCGGTCGGCGACGGGGCGATGCAGATGCTCGGCATCAACGTCCTGATCGACGTGGCCAAGTACTGGCAGGAGTGGGACAACTCCCAGCTCGTCGTGCTGGTGCTCAACAACCACGACCTCAACCAGGTCACCTGGGAGCAGCGCGCGATGGGCGGCTACGCCAAGAACGAGGAGACCCAGGTCCTCCCCGACTTCGACTTCGCCACCTACGCGAAGGGACTCGGCCTCGGCGGGGCCCGCATCGAGAAGCCCGACCAGATCGACGAGGTCTTCCGCCAGGCGTGGTCCGCGGACCGGCCGTTCGTGATCGACGCGGTCACCGATCCAGAGATCCCGCCGCTGCCGCCACACGTCATGCCCGACCAGGCCAAACAGCTCGCCGAGGCGCTCGCCGACGGCGACCCCGAGGCCTGGGACATCATCAAGATGGGGACCAAGCAGAAGCTGCTCGAGTTCCTGCCCAACCGCTGAGGCAGCGTTGAGGGAGCCGACCGCCGCCGGGACCGGGCCTCCGATCGAGGAGGTTCGCGTCTCGGCCTACACGATCCCGACCGAGACGGACGTCGAGCAGGACGGCACGCTCACCTGGGACGACACGACGATCGTGGTCGTGGAGGTCGAGGCGGGCGGCCAGACCGGACTCGGCTACACCTACGAGCACGAGGCCTGCGGCACCCTCGTCGACGAGAAGCTGGCCGGCGTCGTCGAGGGTCAGAGCGCGATGGAGATACGGGCCCGCTGGTTCGACATGTACCGCTCGGTCCGCAACATCGGCCGGCCCGGGATCGCCTCCCGCGCGATCTCGGCCGTCGACATGGCCCTGTGGGACCTGAAGGCGCGGCTCCTCGACGTCTCGCTCGTCACCCTGCTCGACCCCGCCCACGACGCCGTCCCCGTCTACGGCTCGGGCGGCTTCACGAACTACTCGATCGACCAGCTCACCGAACAACTCACCCGATGGGTGGACGAGGGACTGCCCCGGGTCAAGATGAAGGTGGGACGCCACATGCACGAGGACGTCTCGAGGGTCGAGGCCGCACGCGAGGCCATCGGTGACGACGTCGAGTTGTTCGTCGACGCCAACGGCGCCTACACCCGAAAGCAGGCGCTCCTGTACTCGAACGAGTTCGCCCAGTACGACGTGTGCTGGCACGAGGAGCCGGTCAGCTCCGACGACCTCGAGGGGCTTCAGTTCCTCCGCGACCGCGGGCCCGCGGGCATGGACATCACCGCCGGCGAGTACGGCGACCACCTCCAGTACTTCCGCGACATGCTGAACCCCGGCGCCGTCGACTGCCTCCAGGCCGACGTCGGCCGCTGCGGCGGCTTCACCGCCTTCCTCGACGTGATCGCGCTGTGTCGCGAGCACACGATCGACATCTCCACCCACACCGCCCCGCAACTGTCTGTACACGCGGCCACCGCCGCCACGCACCTGCGGCACTGCGAGTGGTTCTTCACCCACAACCGCATCGAAGACATGATCTTCGACGGCTGTCTGGAGCCCGACGACGACGGGCTCGTGTGGCCCGACCGCTCACGCCCGGGCAACGGCCTCGAACTGAAGCGGACCGAGGCCGAGCGCTACGCCGCCTGACGCCGCCGCTGGGGCGGCTCCACCGACCGGAGGACCGATGAGCCAACTGGCAACGACCGACGCCGACACGATCGCGTTCGAGCTCCGACAACGGCTCGACGGTGAGGTCCGGTTCGACCCGGGGTCCCGCCACCTGTACGCCACCGACGCGTCGAACTACCGCCAGGTGCCGGTGGGGGTGGTGGTGCCGAAGACCATCGACGACGTGATCGCCACCGTCGAGGTCTGTCGCCAACACGGGGTCCCGATCACCAGCCGCGGGGGCGGCACGAGCCTCGCCGGCCAGTGCTGCAACGTCGCCGTGGTCATCGACTTCTCGAAGTACCTCCACGGCGTCGAGGAGATCGACTACGACGATCGCCGGGCCCGCGCGCTGCCGGGGACCGTGCTCGACGTGATCCGCAACCGCACGCAGCCGGAGGGGTACACCTGGGGCCCGAGCCCCTCGACCCACAACCGCTGCACGGTCGGCGGGATGATCGGCAACAACGCCTGTGGGATGCACGCGTTCGCCTACGGCCGCACCGAGGACAACGTCGAGGAGCTCGACATCCTCCTCTACGACGGCACCCGGATGACGGTCGGCCCGACCTCCGAGGAGGAGCTCGAGTCGATCATCGCCGCCGGCGGCCGCAAGGGCGAGATCTACCGGCGGCTGCGCGACCTCCGCGAGCGCCACGCCGACCTGATCCGTGAGCGCTTCCCCGACATCCCCCGGCGGGTGTCGGGCTACAACCTCACCGAGCTCCTGCCAGAGAACGGTTTCCACGTCGCGCGCGCACTGGTCGGCACCGAAGGGACGTGCGTGACGGTCCTCGGAGCAACGCTCGAGCTCAACCCGTACCCGAGCGAACAGGTCCTGCTGGTGCTCGGGTTCGAGGACGTCTACGCGGCGGGGCGCGCCGTGAAGGACGTCCGGCATGCCGACGGGCTGTACGCCCTCGAGGGCATCGACCAGCACCTCGTGGACAACATCGCCGAGAAGGGCCTCCACGACGATGCGCTCGACTACCTCCCTGACGGCAACGGCTGGCTCCTGTGCGAGTTCCGCGCCGACGACCAGCAGGAGGCGCTCGAGAACGCGCAAGCGCTCGCGAAGGAGATGGAGGGCTACGACCAGCTCAACGGCGATCACATCTACGAGGACAGCAACGAGCAGGAGACGGTCTGGCAGGCACGCGAAGCCGGGCTCGGCGCCACCGCCCACTTCAAGGGCACCGACCACTGGCCCGGCTGGGAGGACTCCGCGGTCCACCCCGACGACGTCGGCGACTACCTCGAGGACCTGCGCGAGCTGTTCCACGAGCACGGCCTCGATCCGTCCCTGTACGGCCACTTCGGGGACGGGTGCATCCACTGCCGGATCGGATTCGACCTGCGCTCGGCTGCCGGGGTCGCGAACTACCGCCGTTTCATCGAGGACGCCGCGGACCTCTGCGCTGAGTACGGCGGTTCGTTCTCCGGCGAGCACGGCGACGGCCAGCAGCGGGGCGAGCTGCTCGAGCGCATGTACGGACCCGAGCTCGTGGATGCGATGCGCGAGTTCAAGGCCATCTGGGATCCGGACGGGAAGATGAACCCCGGCAAGGTGATCGACGCGCGGCCCCTCGACGCCGACCTGCGGCTCGGGGCCGACTACCGGCCGTGGAACCCCGAGACGGTGTTCGCCTTCCCCGAGGACGACCACTCCTTCCACCGGGCCGCCTTGCGATGCGTCGGCGTCGGTAAGTGCCGCCGCGAGGACGGCGAAGGCACGATGTGTCCGTCGTACTTCGTGACCCGCGAGGAGATGCACTCGACCCGCGGTCGGGCACGGCTGCTGTTCGAGATGCTCCAGCCCGACGCCGAGCTCGACGGCTGGCGCGACGAACACGTCGAGGAGGCACTCGACCTGTGCCTGTCCTGCAAGGCCTGCGCCACCGACTGCCCCGTGAACGTCGACATGGCCACCTACAAGGCCGAGTTCCTCCACCACCACTACGAGGGCCGCGTCCACCCGCGGGTCCACTACGCGATGGGACTGATCGACCTGTGGTCGCGTCTGGCGCAGAAGATGCCGGGGATCGCGAACACGGCATTGTCGGTCCCGGGGCTGTCGTGGGTGCTGAAGAAGGCCGCGGGGGTGGCGACGGAGCGCCCCGCCCCGAAGTACGCCGCCGAGACCTTCCGCGAGTGGTTCGCGGGGCGCGCCTCGAGCGGCCGGCCGACCCCGAACGGCGAGGTGATTCTCTTCCCCGACACGTTCATGAACCACTTCCACCCGGCGGTCGGCAAGGCCACGGTCGAGGTGCTCGAGGACGCCGGCTACGCGGTGCGGCTCCCCCCCGACTCGCTCTGCTGCGGACGGCCGCTGTACGACTACGGGTTCCTGGACCGCGCCCGCGACTACCTCGAGCAGCTCATGGAGGTGTTCGGGCCCGAGGTGTCGGCCGGCACCAAGATCGTGGGCGTCGAGCCGTCGTGCGTCGCGGTGTTCCGGGACGAGCTCACCGAGATGTTCCCCCATCACGACGACGCGAACCGCATCGCCGACGCGACGTTCATGCTCTCGGAGTTCCTCGTCGACGAGGCCGACTACGACTTCCCCCAGCTCAACCGCAAGGCGCTGGTCCACGGCCACTGCCACCACAAGGGCGCACTGGGTCTCGACGGCGAGTCGCGCGCACTCGATGCGCTCGGGCTCGACTGGGAGGAGCTCGACGCGAGCTGCTGCGGTCTCGCCGGCTCGTTCGGGTTCGAGGCCGGCGACAAGTACGAGGTGTCGGTGCAAGCGGGTGAGCGCAAGCTCCTCCCGAAGGTGCGCGAGGCGGCGCCGTCCGACCTGATCGTCGCGGACGGGTTCAGCTGCCGCACCCAGATCCAACAGCTCCAGCGGATCAACGGTGGGCCAGGCCGTCGGGCTCTACACCTCTCCGAGGTCATCCTCATGGCCAAGGCCGAGGGTCCCAACGGGCCCACCGGACCCGGGTTCGTCGAGGACGGCTGGGTGGCGGACGACACCAACGCGTGGTTCACCCGGAAGGACGGCCTCGTGCTCGCCGGCGTCGGACTCGCGGCAGCCGCCGCGTTCGCGGTCAAGCGGGCACGTGGCTGACGTTCCGCACCCATAGGGTCTTGCAGAGCCGAAGAAGGACACCACGGCCCCGATGTGGACACCGATCGAGGACTACGCGCTCCTCGCTGACGGGCGTGCCGCGGCGCTCGTGTCGCGGACCGGCGCGATCGAGTGGCTCTGTATCCCCCGGTTCGATCACGCCGCGGCGATGGCGGCGATGCTCGGCGACGAGCAGCACGGCATGTGGGTCGTCGCGCCGGTCAACGGGCCACGCACCACCGAACGCGCCTACCGCGACGGCGGCATGGTGCTCGACACGACGATCGCGGCCGACGACGGCACGATCCGGATCACCGACTGCATGCCGCCGACCACGGACGATCCCTGCGTGATCCGACGCGTGGAGGGGCTCGAAGGCTCGACCCGCGTCCACGTCCAGATCGTCATGTCGATGGACTACGGCACCATGCGCCCCGTCGTCCGACACGAGGACGGCCGCGTCCTCGCCCTGGCGGGCCCCGACGGGCTGGCGATCGACGCCGACATCGAGCTCCTCCAGCACGAACAGTCCACGGTCGCCGACGTGACGGTGGAGGCCGGCGAGAGCTTCACCATCGTGCTGAACCACTACGAGTCGAGCCAAGCGCCACCACCACCGCTCGCGGATCCAGGTGCAGTGATCGACGACGCCGAACGATGGTGGCGCGACTGGAGCGATCAGCTCGAGTTCGACGGTGACTACGCCGACGAGCTCGAGCGCTCGATGCTCGTGCTGAAGGCGATGATCTACGCCCCGACCGGCGGCATCGTCACCTCGCCCACCACCTCGCTTCCCGAGGAGCTCGGGGGCCAGCGCAACTGGGACTACCGCTACTGCTGGATGCGGGACTCCGCGTTGTCGATGTACGTGCTGATGCTGGGCGGATGCCACGACGAGGTGCGCGCCTGGCGGCGCTGGCTCGTGCGAACGACCACCGCCCGAGCCAACAAGCTCCAACCGGTGTTCGGGCCCGCCGGCGAGCGCCGCATCGACGAGCGCACCGCGCACTGGCTCCCCGGCTACGAGGGGTCGACCCCGGTCAACCTCGGCAACGGCGCCGGACAGCAGTTCCAGCTCGACGCGTACGGCGAGGTCGTGGACGCGCTCTACGCCGCCGACAAGCTCGGGCTCGAGCCCGACGAGGAAGCGTGGGCGTTCCAGAAGGACGTCGCCGACTTCCTCCAGGACCACTGGACCCGGCCTGGCCAGGGCATCTGGGAGCTGCGGGGGCCGCCCCGCCAGTACGTCCACTCGAAGCTCATGGCCTGGGTCGCCATTGACCGGGTGATCCGCTCCGCCGAGGAGTTCGGCCACGACGTCGATGACGAGACCCTGCTGGACTGGAAGGAGCTCCGCGAGACGATCAGGCAGGAGATCGAGGAGCGCGGCTGGAACGAGGAGATCGGGGCGTTCACGCAGGTCTACGGCGGCCAGGACCTCGACGCCGCGCTGCTGCTGATGCCCCAGACCGGCTTCCTCCCGCCCGACGACGAGCGGGTGGTCTCGACCGTCGAGGCGATCCAGCGCGAGCTGGTCCGCGACGGCTGGATCTGGCGGTTCGACAATAACGCGGTGGACGACGGACTGAGCGGCGGCGAGGGCGCGTTCATCGCCTGCCAGTGCTGGCTCGCGGACGCGCTGTTCATGATGGGGCGCGAGGACGAGGCCCGCGAGACGTTCGAGCGCGTCCTCGAGGTGTCCAACGACCTCGGGCTGCTGAGCGAGGAGTACGACCCCCGCCCGGCCCGGCTCCTCGGGAACTTCCCGCTGGCTCTCACCCACCTCGCGGTCGCCAACGCGATCCACAACTTCAGTGGCGAGGGCCCGGCCCACCACCGCGCCGGCCTGTGACCTAGTGTCGAGCCATGAGCGACGTCAGCGACCGCCCCAGGCACGGGACGCGGACCCGGGTGCGGACGCACGTGGTCGAGGAGCGGGAGGTCCGTCAGCGAGAGGACACCGTGGCCACCGAGGAGCCGCTCGAGATCCGGATCGCCGCCGCGGGCCAGGAACGGTCGGTCGCGACCACGATGCGGACCCCGGGTGACGACTGGGATCTGGCTGCAGGCTTCCTCCACAGCGAGGGCATCGTGCGCTCGCCGTCGGAGATCGCGACGATCCGCTACTGCGCCGACGACCAGCGCTACAACGTCGTCACGGTGGATTTCCGCCGGGCGTCCCTGCCCGACCTGGACGGGTTCGAGCGGTACGGCACGATCTCGTCGGCTTGCGGCGTGTGCGGAACCGCGACCCTGGATGCCCTCGAGCGCGACGGCCTGCTCGAGGTGCCCGACGGCTCGCCGGTGTCGTCCGACGTCCTGACCGGGCTGCCCCCGACCCTGCGGCGATCGCAGACCGTCTTCGCTGACACCGGTGGCCTGCACGCGGCCGGCGTGTTCACGGCCGACGGGGACCTCGTCGTCCTGCGCGAGGACGTCGGGCGGCACAACGCGCTGGACAAGGTCCTCGGGTGGGCGTTCCTCGAAGAACGGCTGCCACTCGTCGGCCACGTGCTAGTCCTGTCGGGCCGTGCGTCCTACGAACTCGTACAGAAGGCGGTCGTCGCGGGGATCGGCATCGTGGCTGCGGTGTCGGCACCGAGCAGCCTCGCGATCGAGACCGCCGAACGGTTCGGGGTCACGCTGGTCGGCTTCCTGCGGGGCGACACGTTCAACATCTACTCCCGCCCTGACCGCATCACGTGAGCCGAGACGGTGGCATCCGTTCGGCGACGGGCGACCCCGGCATGCCACGTCAGAGCGAGCCCCTTGAGGCGCCGAGCGGCCGCGCCTAGCGTCCGCCGGGCCGAGCGAGGAGTGAGCGGGTGGGTGTCAAGGACGCACTGGAGCGCTGGCCGGTGTACCGGCAGCTCGCTCGCCGCGACCTCACCGGCTTGATCGTCGAGACCGCCGGCTCGGCGCGAACCGAGCGTCTGCGCCCGCGGACCGAAGGTGCCGAGGTCAAGCGGTCGGTCTGTCCCTACTGCGCGGTCGGCTGCGGGCAGAAGCTCTACGTCGAGGACGGGGAGCTCGTCGACATCGAGGGTGACGAGGAGTCGCCGATCTCCCGGGGGAAGCTCTGCCCGAAGGGGGCCGCGACCTTCCAGCTCGTGACCGGCTCACACCGCACGACGCGTGTCCTGTACCGCCGCCCGGGCGGGACGGACTGGGAGGAGGTCGAGCTCGACTGGGCCATGGGCCGCGTCGCCGAACTGGTGAAGGAGACCCGGGACCGGACGTGGGAGGACGCCGACGACGAGGGTCGCCCGCTGCGCCGCACGCTCGGTTTCGCGCACCTCGGCGGGGCCACCCTCGACAACGAGGAGAACTACCTCATCAAGAAGCTGTTCACCGCGCTCGGCGCGATCCAGATCGAGAACCAAGCCCGGATATGACACAGCTCCACGGTGCCGGGTCTCGGCACCTCCTTCGGCCGCGGCGGCGCGACCACCTTCCAGCAGGACCTCGCGAACAGCGACTGCATCGTGATCGAGGGGTCCAACATGGCCGAGTGCCACCCGGTTGGCTTCCAATGGGTCATGGAGGCCAAGCGGCGGGGCGCGACCCTCATCCACGTCGACCCGCGGTTCACACGGACCAGCGCGGTCGCTGACATCTGGGTGCCTTTGCGCGCCGGGACCGACATCGCCTTCCTCGGCGGACTCGTCAACTACGTCATCGAGAACGACAGGTACTTCCACGACTACGTCGTCAACTACACCAACGCGAACGCGATCATCCGTGAGGGGTTCGAGGACACCGAGGACCTCGACGGCCTGTTCAGCGGCTGGGAGCCCGACAAGGGCCAGTACGACCCCGAGACGTGGCAGTACGAAGGCACCGAGGTCGCACCCTCAGCCGGGCAGAAGGAGATGTCCGCGGGGGCGGCCGAAGCCGCACGGGGCGAAGACGTCACCCACCGGCAGACCGACGACTCCCTGCAGCACGAACGCTGCGTGTTCCAGCTCCTCAAGCGCCACTACTCCCGCTACACCCCCGAGGCGGTGGCGGAGATCTGCGGCATCGACGAGGAACTGTTCCTCCGAGTCGCGGACGAGCTGACCACGAACTCCGGACCCGAACGCACGGCTGCGTTCTGCTACGCGGTTGGCTGGACCCAGCACACCGTCGGGGTGCAGTACATCCGCACCGCGTCGATCCTCCAGCTCCTGCTCGGGAACATGGGGCGCCCGGGCGGCGGGATCATGGCCCTGCGCGGTCACGCATCGATCCAAGGATCGACCGACATCCCGACCCTCTACAACCTGCTCCCCGGCTACCTACCGGTCCCGCATGCCGACCACGACACCTCCCTCGACGAGTACGTCGCCTACAACGAGACCGCGACGGGCTACTGGTCGAGCATGGATGCCTACCTCGTGTCGCTGTTGAAGGCGTACTTCGGGGACGCGGCGAGGCCAGACAACGACTTCTGCTACGACCACCTGCCCCGGATGAGCGGCGACCACTCCCACATGACCACGGTCACCGCGATGGAGGACGGCCTGGTCGAGGGCTACTTCATCATGGGCGAGAACCCGGTGGTGGGATCGATGCACGGGGCGCTGCACCGCAAGGCCGCGCGCAACCTCCGGTGGTGTGTCGTCCGCGACTTCGCCCCGACCGAGTCCGCCGAGTTCTGGCGGACGGGTCCCGAGTTCGACCGCGGCGAGGTCGATCCTGCTGATTGCGACACCGAGGTCTTCTTCTTCCCCTGTGCGGCCCACACCGAGAAGGACGGGGCGTTCACCAACACGCAGCGGCTGCTGCAGTGGCACGAGAAGGCGGTCGAGCCTCCGGGCGACGCACGCAGCGAGCTGTGGTTCATGTTCCACCTCGGCAACCGGCTGAAGGAGCTCTACGCCGACTCGAACGACCCCAAGGACCGTCCGATCCAGGACCTGGCGTGGGACTATCCCACCGACGGCGCCCACGACGAGCCGGTGGCGGAAGAGGTCCTCGCCGAGATCAGCGGCTGGAAGCTGAACGAGGACGGCGAGCGCGAGTACCTGTCGAGCTACACCGAGCTCGAGGCCGACGGCTCCACCGTGGCGGGCTGCTGGATCTACACGGGGGCGTACGCGGAGGGCCGCAACCTCCCCGCGCGACGCACGCCGTGGTGGGAACAGAACTGGATCGCGCCCGAGTGGGCATGGGCCTGGCCCGACAACCGACGCATCCTCTACAACCGGGCCTCGGCCGCACCGGACGGCACCCCCTGGTCGGAACGCAAGAAGTACGTCTGGTGGAACCCGGACGACGAGGAGTGGTCCTCGCTCGGTGACTCGGTCGACTTCGTCCCCGGACGCCCTCCCGACTACCACCCGGAGGAGGGTGCGACGGGCACGGACGCGATCGCCGGGAACAGCCCGTTCATCATGCAGGCCGACGGCAAGGGCTGGCTGTTCGTGCCGACCGGCCTCCTCGACGGTCCGCTACCGACCCACTACGAGCCACAGGAGTCGGTCACCGAGAACCTGCTCTACGGCCAGCAGTGCAACCCGGCGCGGATCGAGTGGAACCGTGCCTCCAACCCCTACCACCGGGCGTTCGACGACGAGCGCTTCCCCCACGTCCTGACCACCTACCGCCTGACGGAGCACCACACCGCCGGAGGGATGAGCCGATGGGTGGCATGGCTCAGCGAACTGATGCCCGAGCTGTTCTGCGAGATCTCCCCGCAGCTCGCGGACGAGGTCGGGGTCAGGAACGGCGAGTGGGTGACGATCCGCACGGCCCGGGGGGAGATCGAGTGCCGCGCACTCGTGACCGAGCGGATGCGCCCCGTCCGCGTCGGGCGCAAGCGGAACCGCCGGTGGGTCCACCAGGTCGGGCTCCCCTACCACTGGAGCTACCTCGGTCTCGTGACCGGCGACACCGTCAACGAGCTGATCGGCTTCGTCGCCGACCCCAACGTCTCCATCCAGGAGTCCAAGGCGCTCACTTGTGCGGTTGAGCGCGGCAAGAGGAGCCGCGGCCGCCGCGTGGTGACGAGCGGCCCGCTCGTCATCGACGAGGAGCGTGACGCATGACAGCGAAGGGGTTCCTGACCGACACGACGGTGTGCATCGGGTGCAAGGCGTGTGAGGTCGCCTGCAAGCAGTGGAACCAGCTCCCTGATGACGGGTTCGTGTTCACCGGCACGAGCTACGACAACACCGGCGACCTCGGCGCGTCGACCTGGCGTCACGTGGCGTTCATCGAACGACCGGGCAAGCACCCGACCGACGGATTCGCCGACCTCTCCTGGTTCGAGGGCGACGAAGCACCCGGCGCGAAGCCGGCGTTCGGCCCCGACCCCACGGGCGACTTCAGCTGGCTCATGATGTCGGACGTCTGCAAGCACTGCGTGCACGCTGGCTGCCTCGACGTCTGCCCCACGGGCTCGATCATCCGCACCGAGTTCGAGTCGGTGTACGTACAGCCCGACATCTGCAACGGCTGCGGGATGTGCGTCGCGGCCTGCCCGTTCGGGGTGATCGACCGCCGCGAGGACGACGGGCGCGCCTGGAAGTGCACCCTGTGCTACGACCGGCTCAAGGGTGGCATGGAGCCGGCCTGTGCGAAGGCGTGCCCGACAGACTCGATCGTGTTCGGCGACGTCGACGAGCTGCGGCAGATCGCCGAGCAGCGGGTCGCGACGCTGCACGAGCGGGGGGTGGAGGAGGCCTACCTGTACGGCGAAAGCGCGGAGTCGCAGCCGGGGACAGGTGGCCTCAACGCCTTCTTCCTGCTGGTCGACGATCCCGAGTACTACAACCTCCCGCCGGATCCGGTCGACCCGACCGTGACGGTGGGCGACTCGTGGCGGGCGGCCGCGGCGACCGGACTCGCGATGGTCGCCGCTGTCGTCGGGGTGTTCGTGTCGATCGGGAAGGCGGGGCGATGACCGATGACACGCCCCGCTTCATCGGTGACCAGGGCCGGGTGGGCGACGCGGTGGGTGCCGAGCAGCAGCGTGACAGTGGGCACGACGGCTACCCCGCTCCCGGCCGGACCGACCACCGTCGACCCTCGCTCGCGGCCGAGGACGGGTCCCCGACCTACTACGACCAGCCGGCCATCAAGGAACCGGTGTGGATCTGGTCGGTGCCGGCGTACTTCTACACCGGCGGCGTGGTAGCGGGTGCCGCGCTGATCGGTGCGGTGGCCCAGCTCGTCGACCGGGACGGCTACGACGGCGTGGTGCGACGCTGCCGCCTTCTCGCCGCCGCCGGCACCGCCCTCGGGACCGCCTTCCTGGTCCACGACCTCGGCCGCCCCACCCGGTTCCTGAACATGCTCCGGGTGTTCCGACCGACCTCGGCGATGAGCATGGGATCGTGGACGCTGGCGGCCTCGAGCGGCACCGCGGCCGCGGCAGCGACCCTGCCGTCGTTGGGCGCTCCGCGACTCGCCGACGCCGCGGGGCTGGCGGCCGGGGTGCTCGCCCCGCCCCTCGGGACCTACACCGCGGTGCTGGTCTCCGACACGGCGGTGCCGGTCTGGCAGTCCACCCGGCGAGCGATGCCGGCGCTGTTCGGCGCCTCGGCCCTGTCGAGCGCGACGGACGCCCTCGACCTCCTCGATCTCGACGAGCACGAGGAACGGCTCACGCGACGGATCGGGATCGTGGCGAAGACCGGGGAGCTGGCCGCTGCGGTGACGGTGGAGCGCGCCGCCGAGGACGTCCACGAACGGGTGGCGCGACCGCTCCGGGAAGGACTCTCCGGCGGCCTGTGGCGGGCGGCCAAGCTCGCAACCGCGACCAGCCTGGTCCTGTCGCTGCTCCCCGTGCCCAAGCGGCTCCGTTCGCTGCGTCGCATCCTGTCAGCGCTCGCCGGCACGGTCGGGGCGCTCGCCACGAGGTTCGCGGTCTTCCACGCCGGCACCGCTTCGGCGCGTGACCCCAGAGCGACGTTCGAACCACAGCGTGAACGTTCGGGCGGGGCAGGCTCCGTGGCTGCTCGTAGGGTTGGCGCCGGGACCGAGACCCAGACCGGGAGCGTGTGAGCACGTGGAGCGCGGAGAGGCGACGGGCGGGCCCTCCCACCGCGGGCTGGTCGCTGCACTGGTGTGGACGCTGTTCGTGAGCCTCGCGGTCGGGCTCCAGGCCTGGCTCGCCGACCCCGCCGACGCGCAGGCGGAGCAGCGGGGCGCTGCCGAGGAGCAGCCGCTCGTCGACGGTGAGCTCCTCTGGAAGCGTGACTGTGCGAGCTGCCACGGCGCCGA
>JAWVZB010000034.1:0-27814 GCA_033722375.1 Nitriliruptorales bacterium
ACCACCGGCTCGCTGCCGGTGTCCGACAGCACCCGCCTGCGCAGCTGCTCGAGGTCGGCAGGGTCCGCGAGGTCTGCCTTGTTGAGGACGACCTGCTCGGGGACCTCGTCGGCCCCGATCTCGGCGAGCACGTCTCGCACCGCCTCGATCTGGGTGCCGGCCTCGGGGTGGGCCGCATCGACCACGTGCAGCAGCAGGTCCGCGCGGGCGGATTCCTCGAGCGTCGACTTGAACGCCTCCACGAGACCGTGGGGCAGCTTGCGGATGAACCCCACGGTGTCGGTGACCACGACCTCGCGGCCGTCATCGAGCTCGAGCCGGCGGACGGTGGCGTCCAGCGTGGCGAACAGCTGGTCCTGGACGAGCACCTCGGCGCCCGTGAGCCGGTTCAGGAGCGAGGACTTCCCGGCGTTGGTGTAGCCCACCAGCGCGGCGGTCGGGACCTTCGCGCGTTCGCGCTCCTGCGCCTTGGTGCGGCGGACCCGCTCGTAGTCCTCGAGGTCGGACTTGAGCTTGCTGATCCGGCGCATGATGCGGCGACGGTCGACCTCGAGCTGGGTCTCCCCCGGTCCGCGACCACCGATGCCCATGCCGCCGGCGGCCCGCCCGCCAGCCTGTCGCGAGAGCGCATCCCCCCAGCCGCGGAGTCGCGGCAGCAGGTAGTTGAGCTGCGCCAGCTCGACCTGGGCCTTGCCTTCCCGGGAGGTCGCGTGCTGCGCGAAGATGTCGAGGATCACGATCGTGCGGTCGAGCACCTTCTGCTCGATCCGTTCCTCGAGGTTGCGCTGCTGCGCCGGCGCGAGGTCGTCGTCGAAGACGACCGCGTCGGCCCCGACGCTGGCGGCGATCTCCTTGAGCTCGCTGACCTTGCCCCGTCCGATGTAGGTGGCCGGGTCGGGAGCGTCCCGCCGTTGGGTGACCCGCTCGACGACCTCGGCACCGGCGGTGTCGAGGAGCGCCTCGAGCTCGTCGAGTGTCGCCTCGACCTCCCCCGACGTGCGATCACGCAGCTCGACCCCCACGACGATGGCGCGCTCGACGGGCCGGATGATGTCGACGCCCTCGCGGGGTGCACCCTCGTCGATCACGTCACGTTCGCGACGCCGGACCTCGGAGCGGCGAAGGGGCTGGTCGTGGTCACTCATCGGGAGCCTCCCGCCCCGAGACCGACCGACCGGAACCAGGCCGACGTCAGCTCGCCCCGGGCGACCTCGACCGCCGGGCCGGTCATGCGCACACCGCCGTCCCCGCTCCAGGCGATCTCGAGGGTGCCTCCGGGAACCTCGACCTCGACCTCCTCGGTCACCCGCCCGAGCCGATGGAGCGCGGCCACGGTCGCGCAGGCGCCGGTGCCGCAGGCCGCTGTCTCCCCCACGCCCCGCTCCCACACGCGCAGTGCGACACGGCGGTCGTCGACGACCTGGGCGAATTCGACGTTGGTGCGCTTGGGGAACCGTCCATCAGTCTCGAGACGGGGCCCGAGCGTCGTCACGGGAGCAGCAGCGACGTCGTCCACCAGCAGGACCGCGTGGGGGTTGCCCATGGACACCACCGACATCTCGACGGGCTCTCCGTCGACCTCGACCTCGTGGGTACCGGCTTCGGGGTCGTCGGCGTCGAAGGGCACGTCGGCAGGGTCGAAGCTCGGGGGCCCCATGTCGACCGTGACCGTGTCCACGAGCCCGTCGTCGCCACGGTGGAGGGTGAGCTGCTTCGGACCCGTGCGGGTCCCGACGACGAGCTGATCGCCGTCGATGTCGACGAGCCCGTGGTCAGCGACGTGCTTGCCGACCACGCGGATCCCGTTGCCGCACATCTCGGCCACGGCGCCGTCGCGGTTGCGGTAGTCCATGAAGACCGCGGCCCCGTCCGCATCGGCGGTGATGCGCAGCACGCCGTCGCCGCCGATCCCCCGTCTGCGGTCGCACAACGCACGGACGAGCTCGGGGGTCAGGTCGAGCTCGTCGTCGAGGTCGGGGAACACCACGAAGTCGTTGGCGGTGCCGTGGGCCTTGAAGAACTCCATCGGGGCGAGGGTACTGCGAGCTCCGACCGCGACCGCAGTGCCACCCATCCGGCGGGACATCGCTCGATACCGTGCCACTCCCCTCCTGGAGCTTCCCGATGTCTCGGCGTCGCACGATCCTGCGCTGGTCGCTCGTCGTCGTCATCGTGGTGGTGCTCGTGCTCGGGGCGCTCGGTGTCTGGACCGTCCGCCGCTCGTTCCCGACGACCTCGGGAACGCTCGAGGTGCCCGTGCTCGACGCATCCGTCACCGTGTTGCGCGACGGATGGGGCGTCCCCCACCTCTACGGCGACTCTCTGGCGGACCTGGCCCGCGCCCAGGGGTTCGTCCACGCGCAGGACCGGTTCTGGGAGATGGACGTGCGTCGCCACGTCACCGCGGGGCGGCTCTCGGAGCTGTTCGGTGAGAGCCAGCTCGACACGGATCGGTTCATACGGACGCTCGGGTGGCGCCGGGTCGCTGAAGCCGAGCTCGAGCTGCTGTCCGCGGAGACCCGTGCCTTCCTCGAGCACTACGCCGAGGGCGTCAACGCCTACCTGAACGAGCGTTCGGGCGCCGAGGTCTCGCTCGAGTACGCGGTCCTCGGGCTGACCAACCGCGGCTACGAGATCGAGCCGTGGCAGCCCGCCGACAGCCTCGCCTGGCTGAAGGCGATGGCCTGGGACCTCCGGAGCAACATGGAGAGCGAGATCGAGCGGGCGCTGTTCAGCGCGGCGCTGCCCATCGCGCGGATCGAGGAGCTCTACCCGTCCTACCCCTACGACCGCCACCCGACGATCCTCTCGGGCGGCGAGGTCGTCGATGGCGCCTACGTGCCGTCTGGGGACACCAGCGGCAGCGGGATCGGCTCGAACTCGTGGGCGATCTCGGGCGACCGGACCGTCTCCGGCTCGGCGATGATCGCCAACGACCCCCACCTCCCCCCGTCGCTGCCGGGCATCTGGTACCAGATCGGATTGCACTGCACCGAGGTATCGGAGGCCTGCCCACTCGACGTCGTCGGGTTCAGCTTCTCGGGCCTGCCGGGGATCGTCATCGGCCGCAACGACCGCATCGCCTGGGCCTTCACCAACCTCGCAGCCGACGTCACCGACCTGTACGTCGAACGGGTCGAGGGCGACCGCTACCTCCTCGACGGCCAGTGGCGTGACCTCGAGATCGTCACCGAGACGATCGAGGTGGCGGGTGGGGACCCGGTCGAGGTCGAGATCCGCTCGACTGGACACGGTCCGCTGCTGTCGGACACCTCCGAGGAGCTGACGACGATCCTCACCGCCTCCGAGCTCCCGGCACCCCTCGACGACGTCGACCCGGACACGCACGCGATCGCGCTGCGGTGGACCGCACTCGATCCCGGCCGCACCGCCGACGCGATCCTGCGGCTCGTGACGGCGGACGACTTCACCGACTTCCGCGCGGCAGCGCAGCTCTTCGAGGTCCCGGCGCAGAACCTCCTCTACGCCGACGTCGATGGGCACATCGGCTACCAGGCACCGGGCCGGCACCCCGTCCGTGCGTCCGGCCACGACGGGCGCTGGCCGGTAGCCGGCTGGACCAGCGACAACGACTGGCAGGGGTTCATCGCCTTCGAGGAGCTGCCGTGGGAGTTCGACCCACCCGCCGGCTACATCGCCACCGCCAACGAACCGGTCGTGGGGCCCGACTACAGCCACGATTTCCCCGGCGACTGGGCCGCCGGGTTCCGGTCCGTACGCATCAACGAGCTGATCCGGGGGCTCGACGACCCGGTCAGCCTGGACGACCTCGCCCGGGTCCAGGCCGACAACGAGAACCTGGCGGTCGAGATCCTCATCGGTGCGCTCAACGGCGTCGACGTCGATGGGCACGCGGCCGACGCCAGAGCGCTGTGGGACGGCTGGGACCGGCAGCAGGGCATGGACAGCGCACCGGGTGCCTACTTCCAGGCCGTCCTGCGACACGTCTTCCTGGCCACGTTCGGCGACGAGTTCCCCGAGGACCATCCCCCCACCGGTTCGGGGCGCCTGTGGCTCGTGCTGCGTGACCGGCTGACGGATCCGGACGCCGACTGGTGGGACGACGTCGATACCCCCGAGCGCGAGACCCGCGACGACATCCTGCGGCGTGCGCTCGTCGCCGCCGACGAGGAGCTCGTGGACCGGATGGGCGAGGACGTCTCCGACTGGCGCTGGGGCGAGCTGCACACCCTCGAGCTCGAGCACGGGACGTTCGGGGAGAGCGGCGTTCCCCCGCTCGAGTGGATCTTCAACCGCGGCCCGGTCGAGACGGCCGGCTCCATGTCGGTGGTCAACGCCACGGCCTGGAACGTCGCTGAGGGCTACGGGGTGACCGCCGCCCCCTCGATGCGGATGCTCGTCGACCTCGGCACACCGGACTCCTCACGGTGGATCAACCTCACGGGCCAGTCGGGCCACGCGTTCCACCGCCACTACCACGATCAGGTCGATCGCTGGCGACACACCGATTACACGCCGATGGCCACCACCCGCGCCGCGGTGGAAGCCGCAGCGGTGGACGTGCTCACCCTGGAGCCGTGAACCGCTTCCGGATGTCGTCCGGCGGCTCGGGCTCACACCGCGGATCCTTCCCGAACCAGGATCGTTGACGCTTGGCGTACCGCCACGTGCGGGTGGCGATGGCATCGGCCAGCTCGTCTTCGGCGAGCTCACCGTCGAGCACCGCGAACGCCTCCTGGTAGCCGATCGCCTGCTCTGCCGTCCGGGAGAGCTCGCCGTGACGCTCGCGCAGCGCCCGCGCCTCGTCCACGAGCCCCCGATCCACCATGGCACGGGCACGCTCCTCGATGCGGCGCCGCAACACGTCGGACGGCGGCTCGAGGTAGGCGACCTCGAGGCCCTCGTAGATCGACCGGAAGTCCTCCCAGGCACGCGCGAAGGCCGAGAAGCGCTTCCCGGTCAACCGGATCACCTCGAGCGCACGGACCGAGCGCCGGAGGTTCTCCGGCTCGATCTTCTCCGCTGCCCGCGGATCCAGCTCGGTGAGCTCACGGTGAGCCGCTGCCGGCTCGTCCCGGTAGCGCTCCTCGAGCTCGGCCCGAACCGTCGGATCGGTCGGTGGGAACACGAGATCGTCCACGACCGCTCGGAAGTAGAGGCCCGACCCACCGACGAGCAGCGGGACGCGGTCGCGGTCGGTGATGCGAGCGATCGCATGGCGGGCGGCACGCTGGAACTCGGCGACGCTGATCTCGTGGGTCGGATCCGCGACATCGATCATGTGGTGGGCCACGACCTCCCGGTCGGCCGCCGACGGCTTCGCGGTCCCGACGTCCATACCCCGGTAGATCGTGAACGCATCCACCGCGACGATCTCGGTGTCGCCCCGACCCTCAGCGATCTCCAGCGCGAGCGACGACTTGCCGGAAGCGGTCGGCCCGACGAGCGCCAGAACGGGATCGGTCATCGGCGGAAGCGCTGACCGGGCTCGGGCGCCTGGTCGGGCTCGAAGCGGGCGACCAACTGCCCGACCCCGAGCGGGGTGTGGTAGCTCGCCGTGACGGGGCGGAGCCGCGCCGCAGCCGTGGCGCCCTGGAAGGCGGCGAGAGCGGGCCATGATCGGGCGTGGACCTCACGGGCACGGGCTGGACCGAGTGCGTACAGCGTCTCCACGTCCTGCTGCTCCACGCTGTCGATGAGCTCTCGGTCCCACTCCTCCGCACCGGGGACCACGTAGCGGGGGCTGGCCTCGTCCAGAGCGGCGGACAGATCGCCGCTCGACACCACCACACCGGTCACGTCCGTGCTGCGCACGGCTTCGACCAAGCCGGCCCCGGCGTGGGTCAGGTGCGGCCCCTCGGTGCGTTCGGGCACGGTCACGACGATGACCGGCACCTCGCCGACGACGTCCGCGACCAACGCCACGAGCACACCCGCGGAGAGTGGGAGCCGGTCGGCGGCGACCAGTGGGTACTGCGTCACCCGGGTGGCCGCGGCGGTGAGCGACGACGGCACCGGCAGCTCCACCTGGACCTGCGGCGCCCCGATGCCGGTGAGATCCGCACGGGCGCGGCGGTGGATGCCGCGCGGGCCGGTGTCGAACACCACGACCACGTCGGCCTCTGCCAACTCCCGGATCGCCTCGCGAGACGTCTCGCGCAGCCGCTCGAGCCTGTGGCCCACGGCGTCCGGTTGCCTCGGGGACACGGCCGGCAGGAGCGCTGGTGCTGCCGGCAGGACCGCCCCACCGAGGATCCGCCGTGCCATCGGCTACGGCACGACCGGTAGGGAACGGGCGTCCGGCGCGCTGTCGAGCTGCCAGCCACGGCCGGCTTCCATCGCCGTCTGCGTCTCGCGGCCGGCCCGGGTCCGACGCACTGCGGTCGGGGCGTCGGCCAGGCAGTAGTTCGCGCTCGCCGACGAGATCCGCGCGGTCACGAGGTCCCCGGGTGCGTAGACCACCGGTGAGTCGGCGTCGGCGGCCGGCAGGTGAACGAGATGGTTGCCCCTCGTCCGTGCCGAGTAGCGCGACGGGTCGGTCTTCGAGGGTGACTCGACCAGCAGCTCCTGGTCCGTGCCGACCAGCGCCTCGTGGCGCTCGAGCGATTGGCGTCGTGTCAGTGCCTCGAGGCGCCCGTACCGCTCGCGCACGACCCCGTCGGGAACGAACTCGTCGGTCATCTCCGCGGCGTCCGTGCCGGGGCGGGGCGAGTAGATGAACGTGAACGCCTGGTCGAAGCCGACCTCTTCGACGACCTCGAGCGTCTGCTCGAAGTCCTCGTCGGTCTCGCCGGGGAAGCCGACGATGATGTCGGTGGACAGCGCCGCGTCTGGCATGAGCTCCCGCGTGCGCTCCACGAGCCGCAGGTAGCGGGTGCGCCGGTAGCTCCTTCGCATCCGTCGGAGCACCCGGTCGGAGCCCGACTGGAGCGGCAGGTGGAGGTGCTCGCAGACGCTGTCGACCTCGGCCATCGCCACGAGCACGTCCTCGGTGAAGTCGCGTGGATGGGGGGAGGTGAACCGGAGCCGCTCTAGCCCACCGATCCCGCCGAGCTCCCGGAGGAGGTCGGCGAACAGCGAGCGCCCCGCCAGGTCGCGCCCGTAGCTGTTGACGTTCTGGCCGAGGAGCGTGACCTCGATCACGCCGTCGTCGACCAGCCCGGTGACCTCGTCGGCGATGTCGCCGATGCGGCGGCTCTGCTCGGGGCCCCGCAAGGAGGGCACGATGCAGAACGTGCAGGTGTTGTTGCAGCCGACGCTGATGGACACCCACGCGTGGTGGCGAACCTCGCGCTTGGCGGGGAGCGCCGAGGGGAACGTCTCGAGCTGCTCGACGAGCTCGACGACCGGCAACGACGCGGAGTCGGCCTCGGCCAGGAGCGTCGGGAGGTTCGCCAGGTTGTGGGTGCCGTACACGACGTCCACCCAGGGAGCGCGATCGACGATCGTGGGTCCGTCCTTCTGCGCGAGGCAGCCCCCGACCGCGATCGTGAGGTCGTCCCCCTCGGCGCGGCGCTCGTCCTTGAGGGACTTGAGGTGCCCGAGCTTGCCGTACAGCTTGTTGTCGGCGTTCTCGCGGACGGCGCAGGTGTTCAGCAGGACCAGGTCGGCGTCGTCCTCGCTGGCAGCGGGGCGATAGCCGGCGGCCTCGAGCAACCCGGCGGCGCGGCCAGAGTCGTGGACGTTCATCTGGCACCCGTAGGTGCGGATGAAGTAGGTGCGGGGCATGGCGGGCAGGGTACGGCCCGCGTCGCCGCCGCTCAGTGTCTGCGGCGTCGGGTTCAGCCGGCGCCGGACGACCCCGATGGGGTGGTCGTGTAGCGCTTGCGGTTCTCGTGCTCCTCGGGAGCGTCCTCGTCGGCGGTGCCCCGTCCGGTCGCCACGAGGAAGAAGCCGATGAGACCGATGGCAGCCGAGGAGTAGACCTCGCCGGTGACGAGGGTGAACGTGACGAGTAGCGCGGCCAGGGCGAGGTAGCCGAGGAGCGTCCGGACGCGGGAGTGCCCGGAGAACAGCGCGGCTACGACGACGAGACCGGGGATCCCGATGATGAGCCACGTCTGGAGCGTGTTCACGGCCGTCTCCTGGTCGCTGTCTCC
This sequence comes from Nitriliruptorales bacterium, assembly GCA_033722375.1. Lineage (GTDB taxonomy): Bacteria > Actinomycetota > Nitriliruptoria > Nitriliruptorales > Nitriliruptoraceae > JAWVZB01. Next base: position 8,082 of record JAWVZB010000034.1, read on the forward strand.
GCCGGCAGCGTAGTCGCCGTCAGCGGAGAGGAGCGATGCTGGGTTGCAACTGTCGGCAGCTCGTGCCACGGCACCGAGCGAGGAGCGGGCCCTCGTCGGTGAGGACCGCCACCGTGACCTGTCCGTCCTCGGTGGTGACCGCGGTCGGCCCGGCCACCGCGAGAACCGTGACCGCTCCCCCACAGGTGGTTCCGCTCCTGCCACACGTCCGGAGCACGGTCCGGTCCTCCAGCGTGTGGACCACGGCGAGCCCGCCGTCGTGCCAGGCCAGCGCCGGGAAGGCGCCGTCCGGGAGCTCGGTCACCGTCGGGGAGGAGCAGGGCAGCTCGCAGCGCAGAACCTCGAGCCCGCCCGAGGGCGCTGACCGGTGGACGGCAGCCACCCGCTCTTCCGTCACGGCGAGCCCGAGGGGCGCTGGGAGGGAGCTCGCCGCCAGCGTGACCGCGTCCCCGCAGTCGAGGCGCGTGCAGGTACGGAGGTGCAGCTCGCCGGTGCGGTCGTCGTGGTACAGGACCACGATGTCGCCCCCGGGCTGCACCGCCGCGGCAACCGCCCCGCCCACCGCAGCCGTTGCGGTGACCACGGTCGAGGTGGGACGCCGGCAGTGCGGGGCGGCGCAGCTCAGGAGCTCGATCCGGCCGCTGGTCTCATCACGGTGGACGAGATGGAGGCCGTCGCTCCACAGCGCCACCGGGGAGTGTCCGACGCTGCCCTCCACGCGCACGCTCTCGCCCGTGAGGAAGGGACAGCGGGCAGATCGGCACCGGCTGAGACGCAGATCCTCGCTCGCGAGGTCTTGGAAGGCGACGACCGGGTCGCCGTCGGGGGTGGTGGTCACCGACGGTGATCCCGAGCTCGTCACGACGTCGTCCGCTGCGGTGGCGTTGGCTTCCGTGCAGTCGGCGTCGAGGCAGCGGAGCAGGCGCACCCCGCCCCGCTCGCTACGCCGGAACACGACCACCGGGGCCCCGTCCGCCGTGAGGGCGAGATCGATCCCTTCCCCCGGGGTGGTCGTCTCGGGCGGGGCGTCGCAGGTGGCGGTGGAGCAGCGAGCCAGTCGCATCTGTCGGGACGACCCGTCGTGGTAGACGAGGAGGGGACTCTGGTCCGCGACCGTGAACGCGAGGTGCTGGCCGGCGAACGGGGTCGCGTCGATGACGTGGCGGACAGGCGCCCGACAGTGCACGGTGCCGCAGGTGACGAGCACCAGCCCCGGGAGCCCCTCGTCGTAGAAGGCGACCCAGAGCCTTCCGTCAGCGGCGAGGTGGAGCGACGTGAAGAAACCGCTCAGCGGACCCTGATCGGCGATACCCATCGACGGGTCCCCACAGGAGGGAGTGCCACAGGCGAACACCTCGACCCGCTTGCTGTCGAAGTCGAGGTGCGCCACGACCGGCACGCCACTGGGATCCACCTCGACCGAGGGGTAGAACCCGGCCTGGGGGCCGCTGTCGAGGACGATGGGCTCGACGTCGCTGCACGGCAACGGACAGGTCAAGAGGCGGAGCTCCTCGTGGCGCTGGTAGGCGACATGGAGCAGGCCGTCCGACCACCGGAGATCGATCGTGTCGCCGATGCCGCCGCCGTCGAGATCGCTGGTGGCCACGGAGCTGCAACCGGGGTCGTCGCAGCTCGCGAGCCGCAGCAGACCCTGGCTGCGGGCCCGGTACGCCACGACCGGCCGGCCTTCGGGGGTGATACCGAGGGCGGTATCGCCGAGCTCGGGCACGTCGTCGTCGATCAGCGTCGTCTGCACCTCGTCGCAGGACGGATCGAGGCAGCGAGCGAGCCGCACCGCCCGCCGGGAGAGGTCGTAGTAGGAGACCACCGGGAGGTCGCCATGCAGGGCGATCGACGTGGACAGGCCGGTGTGGCCCGTTCCGGCGACGTTGGCGGTCGTGCGATCGCGGCAGGCGCGGTCGCGACATCGGATCACGAACAGATCCGACACGCTGTCGTCGTAGTAGCTGACGACCGGGAGCCCGCGGGCGTCCGTGACGACGTCGGTGTAGAGGCCGCTGTTGAAGTCGTCGTCGAGCAGCGTGACGGTGATCGCGCCCACCGTGCGGGCACGGGTCGGGGTCGCGTCCGGAGTCGGCGAACCGGCCGCCGAGCCCGGTGGGCCCGAAGTCGTGCCACTAGGGTCATCGCCCGTCACGAGCACGGTCGCGGTGAGCGCGAGCGCCAGGACGCCGAGCAGGATCAGGCCACGCATGGCGCGACGCTACACCGCCCGGCCAGTGGCGGGCTGGTCTGGGCCGATCACACGTGGCCGAGGACGACGCCGCCGGCCGGCCCCGGGTGCGCACGCAGCGCGCTTCCGGGGAGGAGCTCGGGCACCTGATGTCGAAGTCGAACGTGCAGGTATCCGTCCACCAGGAGTCAACGTGCGCCGCGTCGCCGCAGCTGCCCTGTCCATCCTCCTCGTCGCTGGCACCTTCTCCGGCAGCGAGAGCACCGCGTCGTCGTCCGACGCTGTCCACCCGAGCTTCACCGCGCAGGGCGGCAGCCTCGTCCGGCTCCAGGTGGGTGCCTTCGACCCGCTCGCCGACGAACTCCCGAGCCAACCGGGGATCCCGCTGGTCAGCGAAGATGAGCTGCCGACGGGGGTCATGCTGCACTGGCTCGTGCAGGTCGCAGGCGACGACTTCGCTGGCGCCAGGACCGCGGTGGAGGCTGCCGGCGGAACCATCCGCAGCGCGCTCCCCGACGACGTCTACGTGGTCGCGGCGACTGCCGAGCAGCGACAGGCGTTCGATGCTGCACCGTCGATCCGGTGGACCGGCTACCTCCAGCCGAGCTGGAAGGTCCCGGTGGCAGCCAACGGCGAGCCGGGTGTCATGGAACTCGACGGGGTTCGCACCCTCCAGGTCGTGGGCTACCGCGGCGCAGGAAACTTCGGCCACGTCACCGACGCCCTGCGAACGCTCACCGGGGTCGATGTCCTCGACGTCGACGACCCGGTCGCCGTGGTCCGTGCCTCGCGCACGTCGATCCCTGACATCGCCGCGATCGAGGGCGTGCAGTGGGTCACCGAGCGGGCGAGCTACCAGACATTCAACGCCGATGCCCGGTGGGTGACCGACACCGGGGTCCGTGACCTGTACCGCGCTGTCGACCCCGATGGCGGCCACCTCACCGGCGCCGGGCAGACGGCAGCGGTCGCCGACACGGGCGTCAACTACCTGCCCGACGCGAACGGCCTCGCGCACACCGCGTTCCGTGACTGCCCCAGCTACCCCGACGACTGCAAGCTGGCCGACTACACGCAGAAGAACGCAGGTACGTCGTTCGATCCCGCGGACGAGGAAGCGGCCGTCGTCGTCGACCACGCAACCGATCACCGGAAGATCGCGGCCTACTTCGACCTCGGCGGTGGTGGCGTCAACCCAGCCGACCTGACGGCACACGGGACCCACACGGCGGGTTCGGTCGGTGCGGACTACGGCTCCGACGGCGAGTGGCAGGGCCACGACGGGATGGCAGCGGCCGCCCGACTCGTGATCCAGCAGATCTCCGACGAGTCCGGGAGCCTCGCTGGCCTCCCGACTGACCTCTACGACCTCTTCCGCCAGGCCTACCGCCCTCGCGACCCCCTCGGCGTCCCCGACTCCTACGACCCGGCCGACTACGCCAACTACGTCCCCACCGAGGATGCCCGGACCCACAACAACTCCTGGGGCAGCATCGTCCCGGTCGCCGAGACCGGCGATGCCAGCGCCACCGACGCCTTCGTCTGGGACCACGAGGACATGGCAGTCGTGATCTCCGCCGGGAACGCCGGTCCTGCCGTCGGGTCCGCCGCCGAACCTGCGGTGGCCAAGAACGACCTGACCAGCGCCGCATCCGACAACGGCCGGCTGCCGGGCTCGTCGATCGACACCCTCGCGCACTTCTCGTCGCACGGCCCGACCGCAGACGGCCGCCTCTACGTCGACCTGGCGACCCCGGGTCAGATCGTGATCTCCCCCAAGGGCGGCTCGGAGGACGTCGACCACTACCTCCAGGGGACGTCCATGTCGGCCCCGATCCTGACCGGCCTCGCGACCTTGACGAGGGAGTACTTCTTCGAGGGCTTCGGGCCCGCCGACGGGCGTGGTTTCGCCGCCGGGAGCCCCGACCCCAGCGCCCGGCGACACAACCCGAGTGCAGCGCTGGTGAAGGCCGCCCTCGTCAACGGCGCCGTCCGCATGCGGGGCTGGTATACGGGCGACGACGGCAGCGCCGGCTCGCTCGACGGGCAGTACCCGTCCCGCGGCCAGGGCTTCGGGCTCGTGAACCTCGACAACTCGCTGTTCTTCGAGGGCGACACGACTAACAACTGGTTCTACGACGTCTGGCGGGCCGACGACGAGGCGTTCGCGGCCGGCGCCGGAGACACCCGGACGTTCGAGGTGACCGTCCCCGAGGGCAACACCGAACCGTTCGAGGTCAGCCTCGTGTGGAGCGACGCTCCTGGCGCGCTCACGACCGGCACCCCCGTTCTCGTCAACGACCTCGACCTCACGGTCGCCGGCCCGGGCGGCTCGTCGTACCACGGCAACGTCTTCAACACCCGCGGCACACCGAGCGCGGACGAGTACCACACCATGGCCGACACGCCAGCGGCCGTTGCCGCCCCGACGATGTGCTCCGTGCTGGGCGCCCCGACCAACGACTGCACCAACAACGTCGAGAAGGTGCGCATCCTCGACCCGGAGACGGGCGTCGCGCCCGCCGGCACCTACACCATCACGGTGAGCGGCACCCGGGTGATGGAGGGTCCGCAGGGCTTCGCACTGGCAGCGCGGGGCGTGCTGAGCGACGCGGGGCCGGCGGGGTCCACGGCCTCGAGTGGCTTCGCGGCGGGCGACGGCACTGCGTTGCAGCAGGACGCGTCGGGTGCGCCGTCGATCGTCACGGACAGCGTGTCCGTCGAGCGCTACAGCGCGGACACGTCGATCGTCCGCTTCGAGACCACCGAGCCCACAACCGCCAGGATCGTCGGCACGGTCGCCGGCGAAGAGCAAGAGTTCGTCGACTTCACCAACGCCGCGAACGGATCCTGGTTCACCGAGTACTACCAGCCCGGTGACGTCGAGACCTCCGACGCGTTCGGAAACCGACCCGTGGCCTCGACCGAGCACGAGATCTTCGTCTACGGCACCGACGCCGGCCAGACCTACGACCTCACCATCGAAGCGACCGACCTCGGCGACAACACGACCACAGCCCCACTTGAGCTGACCGCGTCCAGCGATGCCTTCCAACCGCTGGCCCCCGACATGGGGAACCTGGCCGAGGCTGCGCAGGACCCCGCTGTGGACACGGTCCCGTTGCTGAGCGGAAGCGGCTGGCAGACCATGACCCAGTTCTACGTCGGCACCTTCGGTGGCAGCGGGTACCTCGGGGCGTTCATGTTCCGGCTCCCAGAATCGGTGGACCCCGACGACATCGTGGGCGCGGCCGTCGAGGTCACCGGCAGCTACGAGTTCGCGAGCCGCTACGGCCCCGAGGAGGTCGTCACGGTCGACCTGCTCGACGAGTCCGTGGAACCGGAGTGGGGTACCCAGACCTACACCGCCATCGACCAGGCCGGATCGGACGCCCGCCTCAACCCGGAGAGCTCGGTGTTGCACGGCGGGATCACCACGCAGGCGTTCTCGTTCCCCTGCACCTCCGTGGAGGCGCTGAAGGAAACGTTGTCGACGACCAACGACGAGGGGGAGCGTCTCGCCGCGTTCCGGCTCGACGTGGCTGGCCTGACCGAGAGCGACTGGCTCGCCGGCTTCGAGTCGGGCTTCAACCGGCGCTCCCACGGTCCTCACCTGCGGCCGCGACTCGTGCTCTTGACCGACGAGAGCGCTGATCACCTCCTGCCGGGCGGCTGCGACCCGTCGACGCCTGCACCGACGATCGAGGACGTCGAGGTGTCGTTCGGTGTGGACGAGACGTCGGATGACCCGGTCGTCGACCGCACTGAGGTCGCCGTCACGTGGGAGACCGACGTGCCATCGGACTCGGTGGTGATCTACCGCGAGCAGGGCACCGACGAGTGGCAGCAGGTCGGCACTCCGGTCCTGACCCGGCGCCACGTGGTGCAGGTGTCGAACCTCGACCCACAGAAGCAGTACGAGTTCGGGGTGCGGTCACGGGCGTGCAACGGGGAAGCCACCACCGACGACAACGACGGAGCCGGCTACAGCTTCTACCTCAACGAGGTCGACCCGCCGACCGACTTCACCGAGCACGCTGTCTACACCTTCGACTCGAGTCTCGACGGGTGGACCGTCGAGGTCGGCGGACTCGGCGGCGCGATCTGGCGTCCCGATGCGTACGGCGACCCCGGGGGTGCCGCCGCGGTGGCCCCCTACGGCAGCCAGAGCAGCTCGACCCTGACCGCACCGGAGGCGGTGACGTTCGGCGCCGACGGCGAGAACCCCCTCGCCCAACTGTTCTTCACCGGCGACATCGCCACGGAGAAGGACTTCGACTTCGTCCACGTCGAGTACCAACTCGACGGTGAGGACACCTGGACCCGCGTCGCGTCACTGTCCGGTCCCCGGGATGCGCTGTCCGGCAGCACGAACTTCAAGGAGCCGGGCTTCGACGAGTACGTGTTCAACCTCACCGAGGTCCCGTTCGGCACGCCGGTCACCTTCCGGTTCGTGTTCGAGTCCGACTTCTTCATCGACAGCTCCCAGGGATACCGAGGGGCCTGGGTGGACAACGTGACGATGCGCACCGGTGTCGGTGGTGACCTCACGAGCGATCCGACCGACGTCACGCCGCCGCACCCCGCACCGTCTGCCGAGGGCGACATCGACCTGTCGACGGTCGCGACGCAGACCAGCGGAGCCAGCACCGACGAGCAACTCGCTGGCACGTCGTTCTGTGTCGCGGGAGCGTCGCTCGAGCGTGATCCGGCCGCCCCCGGCGACGGCGAGGACCCCCTGCCGGCGACCGGTGGCGGAGCGTCGATCGTCGGGATGCTGCTGCTGTCCGCAGGTGGGGCGATCGCGCTGCGACGCCGGCGGGACGGGCGCTAGCGACCGCTAGCGCCCCGCCGTCCGTTCGTCCTCGCGTTCGGCGAACACGGCCTGTCGTGCGACCTTGCGGGCCAGCGCCGGCGGGTAGCCACGACGGGCCACGAAGCCGACGACACGCCGGTAGGCCTTCTCGGCGTCGAGATGGCGCGTCGAGCGAGCCTTGCCCAAGGCGACGTCGAACGCCGCCGCCTCGGGGTCCTCGTTCTCGTAGGCCGCGAGGACCTCGTCGATCACCGGCTCGGTGAACCCGCGCTTGCCGAGGTCGACGCGGATGCGGAACGGGGCGTGCCCCTTCGCGTGGCGCTCCTCGGCGATGGCGGCCGCCAACGCATGGTCGTCGACGGTGCCTTCGGCACGGCACTGGGCGATGGCCCTGTCGATGACGACCTGGGGGTAGTCACGCCCCGCCAGCTTGGTGCGCAGCCGCTGCTCGGACTGTGGCGCCTTGGCGGTGGAACGGCGGGCGAAGCCGAGCGCTTCGCGGACGAGGTCGCCGAGGTCGGGGCGATCCCCGCCGTGGTCGTCCTCGTCGGTGTCAGTCGACGGTGGCGGGGCGGGTGGGGCTTCGGTGGCGAGCCGTCTGGCCTCCCGTTCCGAGACCGGCGGGCGGTCGTCTTGGTCGTGGGGGCGGGGTGCGACCTCGATCGGGTCACGCTCGATGCCGCGTTCCGCGAGCCACGCCTCGGCGTCGCGGAACGGGCTGTCGGCGGAGTCGGTGGATGCGTCCTGGTCAGGGGAGGAAGGCACGACGGGTCGTCACTCGTCCTCGTCGCCGTCGTCGCTGTCGTCGGCGTCCTCGCCCTCGGCAGCGAGCGGCTCGAGACCGAGCTTCTCCTTGACCTTCTTCTCGAGCTCGCGCGCGATGTCGTCGTGCTCCTTGAGGAAGTTGCGCGCGTTCTCGCGGCCCTGGCCGAGCTGCTCGTCTTCGTACGTGTACCAAGCGCCGGCTTTGCGGATCAGGCCTTCCTCGACCCCGACGTCGAGCAGTGAGCCCTCCTTCGAGATGCCCTCGCCGTACATGATGTCGAACTCGGCGAGGCGGAACGGCGGGGCAACCTTGTTCTTGACGACCTTCACCCGCACCCGGTTGCCGACGGCGTTGGAGCCGTCCTTCAGCGACTCGATGCGGCGGACGTCCAGCCGGACCGAGGAGTAGAACTTCAGCGCCCGCCCCCCAGGGGTCGTTTCGGGCGATCCGAACATCACGCCTACCTTCTCGCGGATCTGGTTGATGAACACCGCACAGGTCTTGGAGCGGCTGAGCGCCCCGGCGAGCTTGCGCATCGCCTGGCTCATCAGCCGGGCCTGGAGCCCGACGTGGGTGTCGCCCATCTCGCCCTCGATCTCGGCGCGGGGCGTCAGTGCCGCGACCGAGTCGATCACGACGATGTCGACCGCCGACGAGCGGATGAGCATCTCCATGATCTCGAGTGCCTGCTCGCCGGTGTCGGGCTGGGAGACGAGGAGCTCGTCGATGTCGACCCCGAGGGCGGAGGCGTAGGTCGGGTCGAGCGCGTGCTCGGCGTCGATGAACGCGGCGATCCCACCGAGCTTCTGCGCCTCGGCGATCACGTGCAGCGCGACCGTGGTCTTCCCGCTGGACTCCGGGCCGTACAGCTCCACCACCCGGCCACGCGGGAGCCCGCCTACCCCGAGGGCGATGTCGAGCGACAGCGCCCCGGTCGGGATGGCGGCGACCTTGACGGCGTTGTCGCCGCCCATCTTCATGATCGCACCCTTGCCGTACTGCTTCTCGATCTGCGCCAGTGCGGCGTCGAGTGCCTTCTCGCGATCGACTTCTGCCACGTGTGGTCTCCTGCTCTGCCGTGCGGTCCCCCCGGGCGCTCCGGGAGGGGTGTCTCCAGGTCTGTTCGGCAACGTACGGGGAGGGGGCGACATCTCCGTGGAGGTCGTCCTCCGGCCTGTGGATGGAGCCTGCGGGCCGTGACCCGATGCTCCCCCCAACCGGCGACGCCATCCTAACCGAACGGATGTTCGAATCAACTATCCCGCACGGTGGGGCTGTGGGAAACGCCCCGCCCCGGCCTGCTCCCGGCGCATCACCACGAGCCCGGCGAGGATCACGGCCGTCCCGAGCAGCACGCTCACGGTGAGCTCCTCGTTCAGCACCAGCCAGGCCGCGAGCGCACCCAGCGGCGGCACGAGGTAGGCAGCCAGTTGGGCTGCGGCCGGGCCCGCACGGTCGATCAGCCCGTAGTAGAGGGCGTAGACCACGCCCGTACCGATCGCGCCGAGTGCGATCCAGGCCCCCCAGGCCGCGAGAGGCACGGCCCCCCACACGGGCGGAGCGCCGGCGAACACGAGGAACGGGAGCACGAAGACCGCGGACGCCACGAGCTGGCCCGCCGCGATCGTGACGCCCGGCAGCCCACCGAGATAACGCTTGGTGTAGACGGTCCCGAAGCTGAAGAGCAGCGTCGTGAGCGCCAGCGTGGCGACCGCCAGAGGCGGGCCGCCCTCGGACAGCCCGCCGCCCACGAGCCACAGGGTCCCGGCGAGCGCCAGGGCGAAGCCGACGACCCGACGCGTGGTCACACGCTCGAGTCCTGCCGCGGCGCCAAGCGCGAGGGTGGTGGCCGGCAGGGGCGCGGCGAGGACGGCTCCGAGGCTGGCCGGAACCGACGCCTGCGCCCAGGCGACCAAGAGCCACGGCAGTGCCGTCCCGAGTGACCCGAGGACCGCGAGGTGTGCCCAGGTCCGCCGGGAGGTCGGCAGCCGGCGGCCCCGCAACGCCATCACGACCAGCACGACGGCGAGGCCGGTCCAGACACGGCCCGCCACGAGCCACAGCGGCGCGACGTGAGTGACGACGAACTTGATACCGAGTGAGGTGACACCCCACACCGCCGCGATGACGGCGAACACGACGGCATCACGGCTGACGAAGCGACGGGACACGAGCTGACCTACATGACAGAGGGCCCGCCGATCGGCGGACCCAGGGATCTCTTCCTGAGGCGGACAGCGTATCTGGACGGGGGCATCCCACCACACGCTGTACGGTCCCGGCGACCCCATCTCGACGCGAGGGAGCCCGTGTCCCCCACCGACGACGCCTCCGCAGACGAGGCCCCGATCTCGACCACCACGAGCGACGGCGAGACAGCTCCGAGCGGGCCAGAGCAGCGCGGCTGGAGGTTCGTGTTCATCGACACCGAGGCGACCGGCCTCGACCACGATCGCCACGAGCTCACCGAGGTCGCCTGGATCGTCCGCTTCGAGGACGGCACGGAGGCTGAGCGTCAGTACTTCCCCCAGCACACGACCGACGGCGCCGACGACGCCGCGCTCGAGCTCACCCACTACGCGGAACGGATCGCCCCGCAGCCCAGGACGCCGATGTCGGAGTGGCTGACCCAGTTCCTCGACGACGCCGACGGGGCGATCATCGTCGGGGCGGTTCCTGACTTCGACGTCCGCCACCTCCAGCTCGCCTGCAAGAAGCTCCAGCTCGAGCCCACGTGGGACCACCACCTGCTCGACGTCGAGACGCTGGCGCTGCCCCTGATCGCACCCGGCCCGGAAGCGCCCCGCAGCCTCGCCAAGACCTGCGAGGCCCTCGGCCTCGAGCACGACGACGACCAGGCACACGGCGCGCTCTACGACGCGCAGCAGGCCAAGGCCGTCTTCGACCGCGTGTGGGAGGTCTACGCCGATCTCCGGGAGCGGGGCGCCCCGCTCCCCCCAGCGGTACCCCGTCCGAGCCCTCGAGACCGAACGCCCACGAACGACGCGGACGGCGAGGCCACCGCCGAGGTCTCCGCGACCGCAGACACTCAGGCCAGGGCGAGCTCCGAGAGGACCTCGTAGCGGGAGCCGCCCCGACCGAGGTGCGAGCGCAGCACCTCGACCGTCTCGGCGGTCCAGGAGGCTGCGACCGACGGGACCTGCGCCTCGAGATCCCGTGGGAGCCGCCCCCGCCCCCGGGCGCGCGCGAGCGTGAGGTGGGGGTGAACTGGGCGCTCCTCGCAGGGCAGCTCGGCTTCCAGAAGCGACCGTTGGATCGCGGCGCCGAGCGCGGCGACCGCCCCGCCCGGCTGGTCGTCGACGCCGAGCCACAGGATCCGGCGCTTGAAGTGACCGGCCGCGCCGACCGAGAGCTCGATCGCTCCCACGTCGACCTGCCGAACCGCCTGGTCGACAGCGGCCGCGACCTCCGGCACTCGCTCCTCGTCGACCTGCCCCAGGAACGCGAGCGTCAGATGCCACCCCGCAGGTCGTGACCAACGGAGGTCGCCGTGGCGGTCCCGCAGCGCCCCGACCGCATCGTCCACCACACGGATCACGTCCTCGGGGACCGGCAACGCCACGAACACCCGCAGACCCATGGCTCAGTCCGCGTCGAGGAGGTGCCGGCGGAGTGATTCGAGCGCGGCACTGGCGAGTCGACGGCGGACCGCGTCCCGGTCCCCCGGGAACACGGCATTGCGACACCGGACCTCGCCGTCCGGTCCCGCGACCGCCCACACGACCGTTCCGATCTCCTTGCCGCCCTGGGTTCCCGGTCCCGCGACGCCGGTGACCGCGACCCCCCACGCGACGTCGAACCGTTCACGGATACGTGCTGCCATCGCCGTCGTGACCTCCTCGCTGACCGCGCTGTGCTCCTCGATCAGCTCCGCGGGCACGCCGAGCACCTCCGCCTTCGAGCCGGTCGCGTACGCGACGATGCCTCCCGCCAGGATCTCGCTGGCGCCGGCCGATCTCGCCATCCGCGAGGCGATCAGGCCGGCGGTGGCGGACTCCGCGAAGGCGACCATCTCGCCCCGCTCCCGGAGGAGGTCAGCCACCACCTCCTCGAGGTCCTGGTCGTCCACACCGGACACCGCCCGGCCGAGGAGCCGCTTCACCTCGTCGACGATCGGCTGGCTGCGTTCACGGGCGCGGTCGGGATCGTCGGCACGGACCGTGACCCGCACCTGGATCTCCTCTCCCGTCGCCAGGAAGGACACCGCCACACCGTCCTCGCCGTCGGCGTCGGCGAGCACGGGCCCGAGCGCCTCGGCCACGGACGACTCCCCCTTGCCGGTGACGTGCACGACGCGGGTGACCGTCGCGCCCCCGCCGACCCGTTGGAGCAGGTGTGGCAGTACGTCGCGCTCGTAGAGGCTCTGGAGCTCCCACGGCACGCCCGGCAGGACGTAGACCAGCCGCGACTCCCCGTCGGCGCCCTCGAGATCCACGCGGAAGCCGGGAGCGGTCCCGACCGGATCGAAGGCCACCGCTCCCTTCGGGACGCGTGCCTGGCGGAGGTTCGCGGCGGGCATCCGCACCCCGTGGTCCGCGAAACGCTGCCGGATGAGTTCCTCGAGGTCCTCCCGGTGCTCCAGGGATCGGCCCGTCGCCTCCGCCACGGCCTCACGGGTGACGTCGTCCGGGGTGGGCCCGAGCCCCCCGCCGACGATCACCACGTCGTTGCGTTCCAGCAGCCAGGTGAGCGTCGCGACGATCTCGCCGATCTCGTCGCCGACCGCAGCCTGGTTCGTGATGTCCACGCCGATCTCGCGGAGCCGCTGCGACAGCCACGCGGCGTTCGAGTCCACCTGGTCCCCGAGGACGATCTCGCTCCCCACCGAGCAGATGCTCACCCGCACGTCGATCCTCCGGTGTCCGCCGCCGTCAGGCGGTCGATCCGTTCCGGGCGAGCCGCCCCGCCCGGAACGCGTACTCGATGCCCGACCACAGGGTCAGGGCGACGGCAACGTAGAGCAGCCCGAGGGCGAGACCCTCGGGGACGTCCGGCCACAGGAACGCGACCACCGCCACGACCTGCGACACGGTCTTGGCCTTGCCCCACCGGCTGGCCGGCATCACGATGTCGCGGCGCCGGACCAGCCCGACCCGGAGCAGCGTGACCGCGACCTCGCGGGCCAGGATGATCCAGACCGCCCACCAGGGGAGCTCACCGACCGTCGCGAGACTCGCCAGCGACCCGACGATCAGGAGCTTGTCGGCGATCGGGTCCGCGAGCTGACCCCACGTGGTGACACCGTGCATGCGTCGGGCGACCCAGCCGTCGATCGAGTCCGTCGCGGCAGCGAACACGAAGATGGCCAGGGCCCACCACTCCGCCGCGTCCCCTCCGACCGCCAGGAGCCAGAGGATGACCGGCACCAGGGCGACGCGGAGGAACGTGAACGCGTTCGGCAGGTTCAGCCAACCGGTGGTGCTGCTGCGAAGGGGGGCGAGCTCGATCGGGGGGATGTCCTCGATCCAGCGGTCGAACGCGGTCGCGGCGCGGGGGGTGCGATCGTGCCGCTGACGCGTCACGCCGACTCCGGCACGGCAACGAGGTCGACGCCCTCGGCGCGGACTACCTGGGCCGTGACGGTCCGCCCCACGGGGAGGTCGACCGGATCGTCGGAGGTGGTCACCAGCCGGACCTCGCCGTCGGTCTCGGGAGCTTCCCGGTAGGAGCGCCCCGCACACCACACCCCGGGCTCCACGTCGTCGACGATCACCTCGAGGTCCCGACCGATGAACCGGCGAGCGGCTCGGTCCGCGGCGTGCTCCTGCAGCTCGCTGATCGCCAGCATCCGTTCGTGAGCGATCGGGGCGGGCACCTGGTCGGGCATGTCGGCGGACGGTGTGCCGTCCTCCCGGCTGAACGTGAACAGCCCCACCCAGTCGAGTTCCTGCTCGTCGAGGAAGTCCGCGAGCGCTGCGACGTCGTCGTCGGTCTCGCCCGGGAAGCCGAGGATGAAGTTCGAGCGGAAGACCGCGTCGGGATCGAGCTCTCGGATGGTGGCGATGAGCTCGGCGAAGCGGTCGGGCGATCCTGACCGCGCCATGCGTTGGAGGACCTGATGCGAGACGTGCTGGAGCGACAGGTCGTAGTAGCCGGCGACCTCCGGCACCTCCGCCATCGTCTCGAGCAGGGGGCGCTGGAGCTCGGCGGGCTGGAGGTAGGCGAGCCGGAGCCGGTCGATGCCGTCGACGGCGGCCAGCCTCCGCAGCAGGTCGGACTGGAGGCCGCGACCGCCGATGTCCTTGCCGTAGGAGGTCGTGTTCTCGCTGACGAGCACGAGCTCGCGCGCGCCCCGCTCGGCCAGCCAGGTGGCTTCGGCGACGAGCTCGTCGACGGGGCGGGAGCGGAACCGGCCGCGGAACGACGGGATCGCACAGAAGGTGCAGACCCGGTCGCAGCCGCTGGCGATCTTGAGGTACGCCCAGGGGCGATCGCCGGAGAACTGGCGCACCGGGAACCGCGGGCCGGACTCCGGGATCCGGTCGAGCTCGTCCTGTGCCGTCTCCACCCGCCCCGTCGGGGCGCGCTCGGGCGGGGCGTCGTCGCCGGGCATCACGAGCAGGGGCAGGGACGGGCGGACGGTGGCGGGGCGCGGCTCGTCCGCGCCGTCGCGGCCGGTGACGAGCCGCGGGTGTGGCCGGCCCGCCGCCACGTCGGACACGAGCCCCGGCAGCGTCGGATAGCCACCGAAGCCGACCACGGCATCGGCCTCGGGGAGCTCGCGCGCGAGCTCGTCGCCGTACCGCTCGGCCATGCACCCGACCACGACGACTCCCCGGGCGCCCCGCTCCTTGAGGTCGCACGCGGCGAGGATCGTGTCGATCGACTCCTGCTTCGCGGGGCCGATGAAGGTGCAGGTGTTGACGAGCACGATCTCGGCGTCCGACGGATCGTCAACGACGTCGTGGCCGCCGGTCGCGAGGAGTCCCGCGAGCTGGTCCGAATCGACCTCGTTGCGCCCGCAGCCGAGCGTCACGATCGCGACGCGGGCGGGAGTCGAAACAGCGACGTCGGGCACGAACAGCGTCCTGGTCGGGGAAGGCTCGGGCGCGGTCAACACGCGACACGGTCCGAGCGGCGAGGAACGTCGCCGGCTGCGGCCGGAGAGGGTCAGGTCTCCTCGGGACCCTCCGGCGTAAAGGTAACGGTCACCGGCTCCCCCTGCGTGCCCGGAGCGCCGAGCTCCTCACCGTTCAGGGTCACCTCGACCGCCCCGGGCGCACCGAAGCGGACCGTCACCGCTTCGTCGTGTTCGAACGTGAGCTCGTCACCGGACTCGAAGGTCCCGGTCTCGACCGACTCGCCCTCGATCGTGACGTTGATCCAGCAGCGCCCCGTGAACGCGAGCGTCAGGTTCACGCCGTCGAACGTCGGGCTCGGTGTCGGGGACGGCTCCGGCTCGGAGGTCGGCGTCTCCGCTGCCGTGGGGGTGGGCGAGGCCATCCCTTCGGTGGGTTCGTCGGCCGGTGCGGGCGAGCGCCCATCGGCGAGGTTGCTCAGGGCCACCGCACCGGCCAGCACCGCGACCACGACCACGCCCCACGCGATCCAGCGGGGCGGGGGTGCCTTCGGGCCGTGCGGCTCGGCAGACGTGGCGATCGCCGAGGCGTCGTAGTCGGCCGAGGCGACGTACCGGCGGTACTCGTCGAGCAGCGGCTGCGGGTCGAGACCGAGGTAGCGGGCGTAGGTGGAGAGGAAGCCCTTGGCGTAGACGTCGCCACCGAAGACCCCGAACTCCTCGTCCTCGAGCGCGCGGATGTACTCGGTGCGCATCCGCGTGGCATCGGCGGCGTCCTGAACCGAGCGGCCCTGGCCCTGGCGGGCCTCCCGCAGCTGGTCGCCGATGCCGATGCTCACGCGCCAGTCTCTCCCGTTCTGGATGCGCCAGGCTAGTGCGGATGGGTCAGGTGGTGGTTCCACCGCGGTCGGCAGCGTTCGTGATGCCTCCTCGGCCGGCGCCCCGCCCGTTGCTACGGTCGGAGCCGTGAGTGAAGGCAGCAGCGTCGACGCACAGGCGGTCCTTCAGGACCTCGCCGACATCATGACGGTCGCGGCCGAACGGATCCACACCGAGCACCGCCGCCGGGCCGTCGGCTGGACCGCAGCGGCGGGGATGCTGGGCCTGGCGGAGATCCCGCTCGTCTCGCGGGGACGGCATGCGTCGGCGGCGGCCTTCGTGGCCGGCATCTTCGCTGCGCTCCTCCGCGCGGACCGACACCGCCGACTGGCGGCCATGTCCGACCCTGGCCACCGGGCCGATGTGGACCGCTGACCGCGCCCCGCTAGCATCCGGGCCATGAGACTCCTGACCCGCGCCGCCGTCCTCCTGTCGGCCCTCGCCGTGGCCGTCCTCCTGTCGCTGTCGCCGGCTCTCGCCACCGAGTCCGGCGACGGATCCGGTGGCGGGGGTGGAGGCGAGGAGCGCGAGAAGATCGAGCTGCCCTCGAGCCCCCGCGACCAGGTCGGTCTCGTGCTCATCGTGCTGATGGGCCTCGGGGGCCTGTTGGCTGCCGACAACATGCGGCGGCAGCTCAAGGGCGAGCGCAAGCAGGCGACCGGCGAGTGGCGCTGGCGCTGAAGCCGGCCGGCGTCGTCAGGAGCTCGCGGCCGACCCGGTGACGACGAGCGTCTCGCCGTCGAGGTCGCCGACCACGGTCGCGCCCTCGGCCCACCGCACGCCGTCTGCTTCCTCGAAGGTGAACTCGCTCTCGTCGAGCTCCTCGATCGCGATCGTGGCTCCACCACACTGCGGCGGGTAGCTCTCGGCCACAGCAGCACACAGCTGCCAGCCGGAGCCGTCGTTGATCAGGAGTCCCGATACGTGGATGGGGTTCGTGACGTCCTCGTCGAGCGCCTCGTCGACGGTGTAGACCCGCATGGTCGTGCCGCCCGCGGCGGCGTCGGTGTCCTCGGAAGCGGTCGGGAGCTCGTTCGACGCTCCGTCGTCCGCGCCACCGCATCCGGTCAGGACGACCGCGGCGGCGGCGATGGCGATCAGGGCGTTCTTCATGGGGGGATCCTCGTGGTCGATGTCATCCGTGTGACGTGGGTCCGGACCCGGGGGTTGCACCCAGTGCACGGGACGTGCGGACACCGCTCGGTCGGCTCTGCGCGGTCGCGCACCGTACCCTCGAGCCGGCCCCACTCGGGTTGCCTCCGTTGCTCCCCTCTCTCCTCTCCGAAAGCCAGCCGTGCCCGCATCGCGCGTCCTCGAGGAAGCCGCACGTCGGCGCACGTTCGCGATCATCAGCCACCCCGACGCGGGGAAGACCACGCTCACCGAGAAGTTCCTGCTCTACGCCGGAGCGGTCGAGGAAGCCGGCGCGGTGCGCTCCCGCAAGGTCGCCCGCACGGCGCGGTCCGACTGGATGGAGATGGAGCAGCAGCGCGGCATCTCGATCTCGTCGGCGGTGCTGCGCTTCGACCACGACGGGGTCGTGTTCAACCTGCTGGACACCCCCGGCCACCGCGACTTCTCCGAGGACACCTACCGCGTGCTCTCGGGGGTGGACGCCGCGGTCATGGTGCTCGACGCCGCCGCCGGCGTCGAGGCCCAGACCGAGAAGCTGTTCGCCGTGTGCCGCAAGCGGGGGGTGCCGGTCATCACGTTCGTCAACAAGATGGACCGCCCCTCCCCCGACGCGCTGGCGATCCTCGACGACATCGAGGCGACACTCGACCTCGACGCCCACCCGGTCACGTGGCCGGTCAAGCCGGCCAACGACTTCCTGGGGGTGGTCGACCGACGCGACCAGACGTTGCACCGTTACCGCTCGATCGATCACGGCTCGCGGGAGGCCGAGCACGACGTGGTGGACTGGCCGACCGACATCCAGGGCGGCGACGCGGCCAACGACGAGCTCGAGCTCCTGGCCGCGCTCGAGAAGAACCACGACCACAAGCGCTTCCTGGCCGGCGAGTCGACCCCGGTGTTCTTCGGCTCCGCGCTGTCGAACTTCGGGGTGCCGCTCCTGCTTGACGCGATCGAGCAGCTCGCTCCCTCGCCCGAGCCGCGCGTGGACGTGGACGACGAGCCGCGACCACTGGACGCCCCCTTCTCGGGCTTCGTGTTCAAGGTCCAGGCCAACATGGACCCCCGCCACCGGGACCGCATCGCGTTCGTGCGCGTGTGCTCGGGACGGTTCGAGCGCGGTCTCGCCATCGAATGTGCACGCACGGGGCGGACCCAGACCGCGAAGTACGCCCACCAGGTGTTCGGCAAGGAGCGCATCACCGTGGACGAGGCGTTCCCGGGTGACGTCGTCGGGCTGGTCAACGCCACCGACCTCGGCATCGGCGACTCGCTCTACGAGGACGACCCGGTCGTCTTCCCCCCACTGCCGACCTTCACCCCCGAGCACTTCCGCATCGCCACCCCCGCCGACCGCGCCCGGGTCAAGCAGTTCCGCCGCGGTCTCGAGCAGCTCGACCAGGAGGGGGTGATCCAGGTGCTGCGCCACCCGGATCTCGGCGATGTCGAGCCGATGCTCGCGGCGGTCGGGGCGCTGCAGTTCGAGGTGGCTGCCCACCGCATGGAGCACGAGTTCCGCTCCCCCGTCCGCCTACGCCAGGCCCCCTACGAGGTGGCGCGCCGCACCGACGAGGAGTCGGTGCCGGCGCTCGAGCGCATGCCTCGGGTCGGGATCTACTACCGCTCGAACGGCACGCCCATGGCGCTGTTCGGCGACCGCTGGCAGGTCGAGCGCATCGAACGCGACCATCCCGAGCTCACCCTCGACACCATCGTGACGTCCTGAGGCCGCGGAGCCTCCTCAGGCGAAGACCCCGTCGAAGACACCGCTGCGCAGGCCCTCCTCGAGCTCCTCGGGTGACCACAGGACCTCACGGGCCTTGCTGCCCTCGTGGGGACCGACCACCCCGATCTGCTCGAGCTCGTCCATCAGCCGCCCCGCCCGGGCGAACCCGATCCGCAGCTTGCGCTGGAGCATCGAGGTGGATCCGAGGCCGGACTCGACCACCTGCGCCGCAGCCTTCTTGAGCAGCACCTCGTCGGAGTCGTCGTCGCCACCGCGGGCGAGGTCGATCTCGTCGGCCTCCTCGCCGGTCTTGACGACGCCGTCGACGTAGTCGGCGTCCCGCTGGGTCTTGCAGAACTGGACCACCGGCTCGATCTCGCGCTCCGACACGAAACAGCCCTGGAGCCGTGACGGCTTGCCCTGGGACGAGGGGAGGAACAGCATGTCCCCGTTGCCGACCAGCTTCTCGGCGCCGGCCATGTCGAGGATGGTCCGCGAGTCGGTCTGTGAGGCGACGGCGAGCGACAGCCGCGACGGGATGTTGGCCTTGATCAGCCCCGTGATCACGTCCACCGACGGTCGCTGGGTGGCGATGACCATGTGGATCCCGACCGCCCGGGCCATCTGGGCGATCCGGCAGATCGCGTCCTCGACGTCGCGCGGGGCGACCAGCATCAGGTCGGACAGCTCGTCGATCACGAGGAGGATGTAGGGCATGTGCCCGTACGCCTCGCGCTCCTCCTCGGTGTCGGCGCGGACCTGACCGGCGGCGACCGCGTCGTTGTAGCCGTCGATGTCCCGGTACCCCAGGCGCGCCAGCGTGTCGTAGCGCTGCTCCATCTCCTTGACGGTCCACTCGAGCGCGTCGGTCGCCCGGCGTGGATCGACGACGACGGGGGTCAGCAGGTGCGGCGCGCCCTCGTAGTGGTTGAGCTCGACACGCTTGGGATCGACCAGGATCATGCGGACCTGGTCGGGACGCGAGCGGGTGACGATCGACGCGATCATCGCGTTCAGCGTGATCGACTTGCCGGCGCCGGTCGCACCGGAGACGAGCAGGTGCGGCATGGTCGTCAGGTTGACCAGCGCCGGGTTGCCGGCGATGTCCACGCCCAGCGACACCAGCATCGGGTGGTCGTCGGCCTTGGCGGCGTCGGAGTCGAGGATGTCGCGCAGCGT
>JAWVZB010000035.1:0-27128 GCA_033722375.1 Nitriliruptorales bacterium
CACTCGATCGTGTAGCCGTGAGCGGCCCGGTCGAGATCGTCGGCGTCGAGGTCACCGGCCACGTAGGCACGGAGCAGCGCCCCGAACGCTTCGGAGATCACCGGCATCGTGATGTCGACGACACGTCCGTCGGCCACGACCCACAGGTGGTCGAGCTCGGCGCCACCGACGTCGAGCCCGCCCCGCACCACGACGGCGTCCAGACCGATCTCCTCGGCGATCACCCGCACACGATGCGCGCCCCGCCGGGCATCGTTGGGGCGGAACGGCTCGAAGCCGTGCGCACGAGCGAGCGCGGAGCGCAGCCGGGCACCCGCGGGCGACGGGAACGGACGCGGCTCGAAGCGCCGGGGAGAGCGGGGCGTCAACCCCCGGCGTGTGGTCCTGCCCCCGCCTCGTGCCACGCCTGCCACCTCCTCGTGCGACTCGGTGCCGTCGAGATGTGCCATGCTGCGTTGCACATGATGCCGTACCGGAAGCGAAACGAGGAGCAGGCGTGCAACGGCCGTTGGACGGCAAGGTCGCGTTGATCACCGGCGGATCGCGGGGGCTCGGTGCCGCGACGGCCGAGCGACTCGCCCGTTGGGGGGCGCGGGTCGTGGTGACCTACCGCCGGCAGGAGGAACTGGCCGAGCAGGTCGCCGACGCCTGCAGCGAGCACACCGGCGGGGCCCGAGCCGAGCAGCTCGACCTCGGAGAGGAGAGCAGCGTGCGGGCGCTGTTCGAGCGGGTGACCGAGCGCGACGGCGAGCTGGACCTGCTCGTCGCCAACGCGGCCGCCACCGCCTTCAAGCCGCTCCTCGAGCTGGAACCGCATCACGTCGACAAGACCTTCGCTATCAGCGTCCGCCACTTCCTCCTGATGGCGAAGCTCGCCTACCCCCTGCTCCAGCCGCGGGGTGGGCGGATCATCGCCGTCTCGGGTGCCGACACCGTCGGCTACATCCCCGGGCACGGGCTCCTGGCCGGCGCGAAGGCTGCCATGGAGACCTTCGTCAAGTACCTCGCCTGCGAGCTCGGCCCCGAGGGCATGACCTGCATCGGGGTGCTACCGGGGTTCATCGACACCGACTCCATCAAGCTCATGGCCGGGCCGTTCCACGACAAGCTGGTCGCGGCGGAGCAGCAGACCCACCCGCTCCGCGAGGCAGCCACCCCCGAGGACGCGAGCGAGGCGATCGCCCTGCTGTGCCTCCCCGAGGCACGGTGGCTCAACGGGCAGATCGTCACCAACGACGGGGGTGGGCTGTTCGCCTACGTGGGTCGGTTCGGCCAGGCCTGGGCCATGGTCCCCGACGAGGCCGTGATGCCCGACGCGGGCGAGTCCCCGATGCTCCGGGACCCGTGAGCGGCCCCGGCGAGGATCAGGCCGGCAGCGGCGCGAGCAGGTCCTGCAGGCGCTGGACCAGGCCGGTCTGGCGGTTGCTCGGCACGTCGTGGCGGGCAGCACGCCGCAGCGCGTCCGCCTGACCCACGACGATCAGCGCTCGCTGCGCCCGGGTGATGGCGGTGTAGACGAGGTTCCGCCACAGCATCGACCGGTGCGAACCGTCGAGCACCAGCACCACGACCGGCCACTCCCCACCCTGGGACTTGTGCACGGTGACCGCCCACGCCGCGGTCAGATCGCCCGCCTGCTTCGCCTCGTAGGTGACCTCGCCCCGAGGGAAGGCGACCCGCAGCGTGCGCTTCTTCGGATCGAGGTCCACGACGGTGCCGACGTCGCCGTTGGAGACGTCGAGGTCGGCGTCGTTCCTGGTCTGCATGACCCGGTCGCCGATGTTCCACCCGGCGACCTCGGGGCGGCTCTCCGCTGGGTTCAGCCGCTGCTTGAGCGCCTCGTTCAGCGCGTTGACCCCACACGGGCCGCGGTAGATCGGCGCCACGACCTGGATGTCGGCGACCTCGACGTCGAAGTACTCGGGGGCCCGGACCGCGACCGCCTCGACGACACGGGGGACGATCGCTGCCCGTCGCGGCTCCTCGGCCATGAAGAGATCGCCGTCGACGCCGGGAAGCGCGCCGACCTCACCACGGTTGACGGCGTTCGCCAGCGCCACGACACGGCTCTCGGCGGCCTGGCGGTGGACCTCGGTGAGGCGCACCGACGGGACGACCTCGGAGGCCAAGAGGTCGGCCAGGACGTCCCCGGGGCCGACGGAAGGCAGCTGATCGGGGTCGCCCACGAGCACGAGGTGGGCGCCGTCGCCGACCGCGCTGACCAGTGCGGCCGCGAGACGGGTGTCGCACATCGACACCTCGTCGCACACGACGAGGTCCTGCGGCAGACGCTCGTCACGCCCGTAGGTGAACACGAACCCGCCGGTGGGCAGTGGCCGGGCCTCGAGCAGCCGGTGGACGGTGGTCGCCGGCGCCCCGACGAGCTCCTCGATGCGCTTGGCGGCGCGGCCGGTCGGGGCGCACAGCGCGACGTTGAGGTCGTGCTCGTCGGCGGCCCGGACGATCTCCTCGATGGTGCGGGTCTTGCCCGTCCCTGGGCCCCCCGTCAGCAGCGACACCGGCGACGAGAACGCCAGGCGGACGGCCGCGGCCTGTCCGTCGGTGAGCTCGTCGGACGGGTCCACGGTGTCGGCGAGCGGGGCGAGGCGGGGATGGCTGGCCCGCAGCAGTCGCTGGAGGTCCTCAGCCAGGTTGCGCTCCGCAGCCTGTCCCAAGGGGGTGTAGACGGCGCTGACGGTGCCGGTCGGGGTCGCGAGCTCCTCGAGCACGAGGTCACCGACCTCGACGGCTCCGTCGAGCCCGGCTGACGCCGCGACGACGTCCACACCGAGCAGCTGCGCGGCCCGCTCGGCGCACTGCTGGCGGGTGACGTACTGGTGGCCCTCGCTGCGGCGCGCCGCCTGCACCGCGGCGCGTGCCCCGGCCCGGAGCCGGGCGGGGTCGGTCGGGTCGACCCCCAGGGAACGGGCGAGCGCGTCGGCGTGGGCGAAGCGGCAGGAGTCGACCTCGAGCAGCGAGTAGGGGTCGTCGCGGGCGATCCGGGTCGCGTCGGCCCCGTGGTGGGCGTAGATCGCCCGGACCACCCGGTACGGCAGTCCGGCAGGCTCGGCCAGCCGGGTCAGCTCGGCGAGCGCCAGTCCCTCGTGCCACTTGTCATGGAGGAGATCGGCGGTGGCGCGTGGCAGCCCCGCCTCCTCGACGAGACGGTCGGGCTCTTGCTCGATCACCCGGCCGGCCCCCGAGCCGAAGACGCTCAGGACACGGGACACGTCCTCGCCGTCGATCCCCGCGAAGCGCTCGGATTCGAGGAAGGCACGGATGCTCGCGGATGTGGTGGGGGTGAGCTGCTCGTAGAGCTGGGCCTCGAACGTGCGTCCGTAGCGGGGGTGGTCGGTCCAGCGCCCGACGAGCCGGAGCCGCTGTCCCTCGACGACCTGCGAGAGCGGTCCGATGCACCGCTCCCACGCATGCTGCTCCCCTGGGTCGAGGAGGATGACCCCGAACCCGGTGTCGTCCGCGCTGAACAGCACACCGGCGACCTCGCCGGTCAGCTCCTCGGCGTCGAACAGTTGCTCGGACACGTGGCCTCACGAACGTCGCGGGACCGCGAGGGTGCCACAGCGCGGGCCAAGGTCCGGCGAGCCGCCACGCTGCGACGGTGGACAACCGCCGGATCAGCCGCTGGTGAGGTTCTGGCGGCGGGCGTCGATGGCCTCGGCGTCCTCGCCGTACGGGCTGTCGGAGAGCTCGCTGGACGGCTCGGTGGCGTACAGCCCCTCGGGCGGCTGGGCCTCGCCCTGGAGCCGGGCGTGCAGGATCCAGCCGGTCGCCGCCCCCAGGGTGAAGCCACCGGCGAACCAGGCAGCGGTCTTCCAGCGCCCGCGCCGCTTGACGGCCGGCGGATCCTCCACCCGCGACAGGGCCACACGGCCCTGCTCGGTGACACTCGAGAACAGGCTGCTGAGGAAGTCCAGGAGGCGTCGCAGCCACGGCCAGAGCCAGTCGGCCAGGTCCTCCGCCCGGTCCCGCGACTCGTTGGCCAGCTCCTCGGCACGGTCACGAGCATCGTCGGCCACGTCGGCGGCGCGGCTCCGGGCCTTCTCTGCAGCCTCCGATGCGCGCACACGCACCTCTTCGGCGGTCTCGCGGGCACGCTCGCGTGCAGCCTCGGTCCGGGTCTTGTTCGACGGCAGGGCGGTCTCCAAGCGGTCTCGAATGGTGGCGCTCACGTGATCGTCCCCTTCCGGATCTTCCTCGACTCTATCGCCGACCGGCGGGGTGGGGTCGGGCCCTACCCTGCCCGCGTGTCCGTGCTCCGCTTGCTCATCGCCGCGTGGGTCCTGTTCCTCCTGGGTCGGGCGGCGGTCGCCGCATGGCAGCGCCGAGATCTGGCGCTCGCGGTGTGGCGACGGATCCGGCTGCGGCATGTCGGCGGCGCCGTCGCTCTGTTCCTCCTCGTGTCCACCCTCGTCATCGGGCTCCTGACCTTCGTCCCGCCTCTGCGCTACGGGCTCGGGACCCTGATCGACTTCTCCGGCAACGCGGTCTTCGTCCCGCTGGAGGAGGCAGCGACACGCCCCGGCGCGCCCGGCGCGGAGGGAGGGCCCGACTGGCTGCTCATCGGCTTGGCGACCGCGTTCCTCGGGACGCTGGGGCTGATGCTGCCGTGGCTCGCGTTCGTGGAGGAGGAGGTCTTCCGGGCCGGGCTCGAGGACGCCGGCGTCGGGCGTCAACTGCTCACCGCGCTGGTGTTCGGCCTCGCCCACCTCGTCATGCTGGTGCCGGTCGGGGCGGCACTCGCCGTCGGGGTCGCCGGCTACGTGTACGGCCTGGTCTACCGCCGGGCCCATCGCCGGGTGGACCCCGACGAGGTCCCCGAGGTGGCGCTGCGCTCGTTCCGTCCGACCCGGCGCTCGGCGCGAGCCGCCGATCGGGCGAGGGCAGAGAACGACACCGCCGCCGGCCTCGATCCGCTGACGGTCATGCTGGTCGACCGATCGCCGGAACGGCGCCAGGCCGGCGCCGTTCTCGCCAGCACCGTGCTGCACACGACGTTCAACACGCTCGTGATCGGGATCGTGTGGCTGTCGATCGTGGCCTCGTCGCTCGTCTGATCACCTACCCGGCGAGTCGTGGTCCTCTGGGCGAGCCACCGACCACTTCAAGCCGATCCGGTCCGCGAGGGTGTCCAGTGCGTCCCCGGCGGTGAGCACCTCGGACGGGGCGACGACACCAGAGACGGGCGGTCCCGCCGCCAGGGCTTCGGCGATCACGACCATCGTCGCCGCGGTGGTGGCGTAGATGTCGGTCCCGTACGCCCAGGCCCGTGCGATGTCGCCACCGTCGCGGCTCTCCGCGACGCACGCCCACCGCGTGTCCTCCTGCGCCTCGCGAGACGCGGCCGGACCCGCCGTCAAGGCCTGGGAGAGGAACCTCCGGGCCGGCCCCCAGCGCGCCACGTTCGACCCCATCTGGAAGAGTTCGGCCTGCCAGCCGCGCATCGCGAAGTAGGTGCGGACCGTCTGGACCCCCGGAACGTGACGTGGGACGGTCAGCGGCTCGGCCCCGGGGAACCCGGCCGCATGCTGGGGGCCGACGGGGCGCGGGAACCACGCCAGGCGTCGCTCCTCCCCCGGCAGCTCCGGCCGCAGCCGGCCGTCGACCAGCGCCACCCCCTCCCGTCCCAGCAGGCCGGCGATCGACGCTCGCGTTCCGCGAGTGCTCCCCCGGACCAGACCAGCGGTCGAGGGGATGGCGTAGGTGACGTGCACCTCCTCGGGGGTCGTGACCGCGGTGCCGGCGAGGTGGCCGAGGAGGTCACCCGGGACGTAGTCGAACCCGCCGGCGGGCACCACCGTCACCCCGTTCGCAGCCGCAGCCTCGCCCCGCTCCTCGTACGCCCAGCGGACGAAGGGGAGCTCCCCCGTCGAGTCGACGTAGTGCGCCCCGTTCTCGACGGCCGCAGCCAGGACGGGGCGGCCGAGACGCTCGAACGGCCCCACGGTGGTGAGGAGCACGTCGACGTCGCGGCACAGCGCGGCGAGCGCTTCGGCGTCGGTGACGTCCACCGTCCGGACCTCGACGATGCGGTCCAGTTCGCGCACCGCCGCGGTGACCCGGCTCCGGTCCCGGCCGGCGGCGACGAGATCGTGCCCACGCCGACCGAGCTCACGAGCCACGAGGCGCCCCGTCGCGCCGCTCGCGCCGATCAGGCCGTAGACCGCCACCCGGTCCTCCTCGTCGCGGGGAGGCTATGGCCGTCGTCGCACCTACGTGACTGGCGCTCCCGAGGCTGCAACCATGTCCGACCCCGAGGCGGGGTGGACACCCGACCGGGTGCAACCGACGACACGGGGGGTGGGAGGCCATGATCGCGTTGATGGAGACCGAGGCGCCGACCGGCTCGCTCCTCCTGCGCGTCCCGGTGGCCCCGACGACACCGTGGCCGCGGCAGCTCCCGCCGGTCGGCGGCAGCACGACCGTCACCGTCACCGTCAGCGACGCCGACGATCTCTCGGTCCCGCCCGATGACCTGCTCGGGACCGGCTACCGGCCCGTCGGCGTGCTCGACACCACTCCGGCCGGCTGCGTCCACGTGCTCGTGACCCCCTCGCTCCAGCGCTCACAGCCGGACTGGTGGTCGCAGCTCCTCGAACTCGCCGACCGCGTGTTCGACCTGCGCATGGGCCCTGTCCGTCGCGTGTTCGAGGACGAGATCGCCATCCACGTCCAGGCGCTTCCTCCGCGGTGAACGAGCCTGCTCGCTTGCAGTTGTTCGCAACCACGCTGTGTGCATCTGCAAGCACACCAGCCACATGAGCCACATAGCTGTGCGCTCAGCGCACATATCTGCCCCCAGAGAGCCCTAACGCTTGCAATAGTTAGCGACACGGCATACGTTGCTTACTGAAGCAAGCCCGCCGGGTCGCGAGCGGTCCGGTGGGGAGACGGAGACCGAAGGCTCTCGTAGCCTCACCCGGCTCCCGCTCCGTCTCCCCGCCAGGCCGTTCGACACCGGCACCCAACGACCGTCAAGGAGCCGAACCATGGCTGCCAACAAGAACACCAAGAAGACCACGAAGAAGACGTCGAAGTCGAGCTCCACCAAGGGCACCGTCAAGGCGACGGCGACCAAGACGGCGGAGAAGAACCAGACCCCTCGCTTCCGTGAGCGCCAGCCCAAGACGCTCGCGGCGGAGACGGGCTACGTCCTCGCCGCGCTCACCAACGACGCGGTCGAGATCGTCCGCACCGTCCCGACCAAGCTCGAGAGCCTGCGCGAACACGCCCCCGAGCGGATCAACAAGCTCCGCGAAGACGCCCCGACACGGGTGAAGCAGACGCCGGAGCAGCTCAAGGCCCGTCGCGAGCAGCTCAACAAGGAGCTCAGCGAGCGTCGCACCAAGGTCCAGGGCCAGCTCGACGAGCGCGTGACCGAGTTCGAGCGTCGCTTCGACGCCAAGGCCCTCGAAGGCACCGAGCTGATCGAGGAGCTGCGCAAGAACGAGCGCGTCGCCGAGCTCGAGACCGAGCTCAAGAAGGTCTGGGACCAGGCGGACACCACCAAGAGCCAGATCAAGGCTGCGGTGACGTCGGTACGCAAGACCGTCGAGGTCGCGCTCGACGCCGGCCGCGACCAGGCGTCGAATGCACAGCGCCAGGTCAAGGCTGCGGCCACCTCGACCCGCAAGACCGTCGACTCGCTCATCGAGGCCGGCAAGGGCCTCGCGAGCCGCAACGGCGACGAGAGCTGACCACACCTCACACGGGGTGACGCACCCCTCTCCCTGCACCCCGTCCCACCCGCGTCACCCCACTCCCGCGGCCCACCCTCCCGCAGGGCCGCACCCCGGCGCCGCTCCCGCACGGCGCCGGGACGACCAGACCGCCCCCCGCCCTCCCGGGGGGCGGTCTTTCTTTCTGTCGGGCCGAACCGCGGGGGTTACCGTCGCACCAACCGCCTCGAACGCACGCAGGAGCAGACCATGAGTCTCCAGGAACAGATCCAGGCCGATCTCAAGCAGGCCATGAAGGACCGCGACCGCGACCGGATGTCGGCGCTGCGGATGCTGCTCTCCTCGCTCAAGAACGAGGCCATCGAGAAGGGACGGGGCCCGCAGGGCGACCTGTCGGACGAGGAGGTGCAGAAGGTCCTCGCCACGGAGAAGAAGCGGCGGGACGAATCCGTCGCTTCCTACCGCGACGCCGGTCGCGACGAGCAGGCCGACAAGGAGCAGGCCGAGTCCGACCTCATCGCGGGCTACCTGCCGGCGCAGCTCACCGACGACGAGCTGGCAGAGGTCATCGACACCGTCATGGCCCAGGTCGACGCCCAGGGACCGCAGGACATGGGCGCGGTGATGAAGAACGTCATGGCTGAGGTCGGAAACCGCGCGGACGGGGCGCGGGTGTCCACCGAGGTCAAGGACCGCCTCCAGGCCCTGACCGGCGGCTGATCAGCGCTCCCCGCCGGCGAGCGGGGCGACGGCGACGGCTGCACCCGCTGCCACGAGCAGCGCCGCGCCGGTTCCGCCCGCCCCGAGCAGCAGCGGCAGCGCGGCGGTTCCAGCGATGCTGCCGACGTACCGGGCGGTCGAGAGCAGCCCCGAGGTCGTCCCAGCTTCGCCCTCCGCGCCCCGCCCCAGCCCGACGGCGAAGAACGTGCTGGTGATCACGCCGACCCCCACGCCCGCGGCGGCGAGAGCGGGCAGGATCCAGGCGACCGGCAGCACGGCCACCAGGGCGATGGCGCCCGCCGCGACGGCGCCTGCCAGGCGCACCGTCGCGCCCTCCCCGAACCGCGTGGCGGCGCGGGCGGCGCCGATCGCCCCGAGCGCACCCCCGAGCACGAAGATCCCGAGGAGCAGAGCGGACACCGAGGGGCCGGTCCCGGCCGCGTCGAGGCGCATCGGCAGGACGATCATCACGACGTACATGGTCACGCTGACCAGCGCGATACCGAGCGCCGGCCGTGCCAGTCGACGCGGTCCGCCGCCAGCTCGAGATGTCGCCGCTTGCCGGTGGGGCGGGACCGAGTCCCGGGCCACCCCGACCCCTGCGGCGGCCGCGGCGACGACCGCGAGGATCGCGAGTGCCGCGAACGCCGGCCGCCAGCCGCCAGCCGCGACCACGAGCCCGCCGCCGACCACCCCGAGGAGCGCCCCGCCGATCATCGCGGCCAGGAAGATCCCGACCGACCGCTCTCGAGCGTCCGTGCGCCCGCGTAGCCGGATCATGGCCAGCGCGGGCGGGACGATGGCAGCGCCGGCGACCCCCTGCGACAGCCGGGCGCCCACCAGCGTGCCGGCGTCGGGCGCCACGGAGGCCAGCGCAGCCGCCGCGGCCATGAGGATCGTGCCCGACACGAGCAGCCGGCGATGCCCGAGCCGGTCCCCCAGCCGACCGGCCGGCGCCTGGAGGATCGCGACGAGTAGGAGGTAGCCGGTCACGAGCCACCAGATCGCCTCGGAACCGAGGCCGAGGTCCGACATGATCGCCGGGAGTGCGATCGCCACGAGCGTCGAGGCCACCGGGACCAGCAGCGCAGCAGGGATGATCGGTCCCAGCAGCCGTGCACGACCGAGGACGGGTCGAACCGGGGGTGTCAGGACGTCGTCAGGGAGGTGATCGGTCGACACTGGAGCAGGAACACCTCCCCGTCGCGGTAGCACCACTCGACGTCGACCGGCCAACCCATCTGCTCCTCGAGCTGCACCGCCATGGACGCGACCTCCCGCGTCTGTGCGTCGGTCAGGGCGGGCACGTCCTGGCGTTGCTCTGGTACATCGACGGTCCGGGTTCCTCCGCCCCGGTCGCGACGGACCTCGATGTCCTTCGTGGCGACGTGGCGACGCACCGGCGCGAGGTCGCTCCGGGAGACGACCACGGTGTCGGGCGTGACCCTCCCGTCCACGACCGCCTCCCCGAGGCCCCAGCTGGCGTTGATCATGACCTCGTCCCGGCTGCCGCTGATCGGGTCGGCGCTGAACACGACCCCGGAGACGTCGGCATCGATCAGACGCTGGACCAGGACGGCCATGCGCCCCTCGGAGGCGAGCCCATGCGCCTCCCGGTACGCCCGCGCCCCGTCCGACTCCGCCGACGCGCAGCAACGGAGCACGGCATCGGCGAGCGCCCGCACCCCGACCACGTTCAGCACGGTGTCGTGCTGACCGGCGAACGACGCGTCCGCCGAGTCCTCGTCGACCGCCGACGAGCGCACCGCGACCGGCTCCCGTCGCCACCAGCCCCCACACAGCTCGTGATACGGCTCACGCACCAGTCGCCGCACCGCCGCCGAGCCGATCTCCCCAGCGCGGATCCGTCCGTGCAGACGGGCAGCGAGACAGAACCCGCGCGGGACCGGCCAGTCGGCGGCCAGACGGCTGAGGTTCGCAGCCTTCCCCCCCACCCGGTCGCTGTCCTGGGCCTCCGGATCCCCGAGCCACCACACGGACACGTCCGGCGGGGCGGCCGCGAAGAGCGTGTCGAGCAGGCTCATCCGGTGTGCACCTCCCCTTCGGAGCCGTCGACCAGGATGGTGGATCCGTCGCGGATCCGCCTGGTCCCGTCCCCGGTCGCGACCACGCAGGGGATCCCGGCCTCGCGCGAGACGATCGCGGCGTGCGACAGGGCCCCGCCCCGATCCGTCACGATCGCGCCGAGCAGGGGCAGCACGACGTTGAACGCCTCGGAGGTGGTCCGCGCGACGAGCACGTCGCCCTCCTCGAGTCGGCCGAACTCCTCCGGGCCGATGATGACCTTGGCGGTCCCCTCGTAGCGTCCGGGGCTGCCGGGAGCACCGATCAGGCGGCCCTCCTCGGTCTGCTCCTCGCCGCGTCCGAGGAACTCGCCGATCTGGGCGAAGATCGCCGCGTTCATCTCCCGGAGTCCGGACGGCAACCACTCGACCGGGGGCGGCTCTCCCGGCTCGCCCCCGAGCGTGGCGGGAGCGTCGTAGTCGGCGTACTTCTCGCGGAACTGCGCCCGCTCCGCGAGCTCCTGGGCGTCGGGGCCCCCGCGGCGGGTGGCCAGTGCGGTGACCTCGCCACGGGTGGCTTCGATGAGGTGGACGGGCTCCTCGAGCATCCCGCGCTCCGTCAGGCGACGTCCCATCTCGAGCAACGCCTGGCGGAAGACGCCAGCGGCCCATACGTCACCGAGCACGGAGCGTTCGTCGCGCATGCGGTAGGTCGCGAGCGTGTCGTCGACCAACCGGCCGAACTCGTCGTGGTGCTCGCTCGGCACCTTCGCGCGCAACCGCTCGATCCGCTGGTTGATCTCGGTCCGGTCGGGACCCTTGCGGGGCTCCTCGACCTCGGTCCGGATCGCCCGGACCATGAGCTCGGGGACCTCGGCCAGCGTGGGGTTCCCGAGCTCGATGGAATCGCCGACCAGTCGGTAGCCGACGGTCTCGAGGTAGTCGCGGTAGGCCGGACCGACCTCGCCGCCGGCCCCCTCGAGCTGCCTGAGGATCTCCTCCGGCTCGTCGCCGTGCAGCGCCGACACCAGGTTCGCGTCCGCGCGGATGGCCTCGGCCAACCTCGTCAGCTCCTCGGACCGACCCGACGAGACGGGAGAGGCTCCTTCCACGAGGTCGAGGACGCCGTGCGCATCACCGGTCCACTCGCGCATGGCGACGAGGAGCAGACCGATGGGCATCATGCCGCCGTTGTAGCGGTGGTGGATCCCGATGAAGGTCCGCAGCGTCTCACGGCAGTCGTCGACGTGCTCGAGCAGGTCCTCGTCGGACAGTGCGCGCCGGTCCACCGCTGCGTTCGCGCGGTTCTCGGCGGTGATCGCCGGCTTGGCCTCCTCCTCCCAGCGTTGGAGGTCCTCGAGCCACAGGCGTTCCTCGATGGCGCGACGAGCGGCCTTGGTGCGCTCCCGCAGTGCGGGATGGAGGCGCACCAGCGCCTTGAAGATCAGCTTCGGCGGCGGACCGGAGCCGCCGTCCTCGGGAGCGCCGACCGCATGCATCTTCCCGTAGCCGAACCCGTTGACGAACGCGGTCTCGAAGTAGTCGAGGAGCAGCCCGTAGCGCCGCGTCCACTCCTTCACGTACGGCACGGTCGCCGTCGGGTAGATCTCGGTGTAGCTGGCCGGGACCGGCCGTGGCCAGTGATCCTCATCCCGCTGCCACACCCCGGATCCGGGCGCCTCGAACTCCAGCTCGTGCCTCGTCGCGACCATCCTGGTCTCCCCTCTCTCTCCAATTCGTTACAGTCAGTATGTATTGACTTATAGCTGACTGTCAAGGGTGCTAGCCTGGTCCTCGCCGGACTGGAGGTCCCGTGACGGAACGAGACACCCGCGACTACCACAGCCCGCTGCGTGAGCAGCAGGCCCTCGAGACACGCCACCGGATCCTGCGAGCCGCCGCAGACCTCATCGTCCGCGGCGGTCTGGTCGGGTTCGCGATGCGGGACGTGGCGGAGGAGGCAGAGGTCTCGGAGCGGACCGTCTACAACCACTTCCCCAGCCGACAGGCGCTCCTCGACGGGCTCGCCGACTGGGTCGACGAGCAGCTCCGCGAGGTGGACCTGCAAGCCGATCCGCGCGACATCGACGACCTCAGCGGACGCATCCCTGCCATCATGCGCGCGCTCGAGGACATCGGGGCGCCAGCGCACGCGATGGCCCGACTCGCCATCGGCCAGGGCATGGAGTCGGCCGCATCACGCGAACGCACGTCGGGGTTCCGGGACCGGTTCACGCACCTGCTGGACCCGCTGCCCGACGACGAGGCCGAGCGCGCGTTCGCGATGCTGCGGCACCTCGTCAGCTCGACCACATGGTTCACCCTGCGCGACCGGTTCGAGCTCAGCGCCGACGACACCTCCGCGGCGATCGGCTGGGCCCTCGACACACTCCTCGCCGACCTCCGCCGCCGGACGGAGGGCGCCTCCGGCTGACCGCCGTCACGCCGTCGTTGCCGCCTCGGACGGGGCGCGGAACAGCGCCACGGCGGTGGACAGCAGCCAGAGGAGGAAGACCGGGAAGGCGATCGCGGCCACCTCAGGGCTGGCAAGCCCGACCAGGGACACGAGCGCCGTCAGCCCCGCCGGCACGACCAGCCAGCGTGGCAGGTGCCCGTCTCGGAAGGCCGCGACACCGGTGACGAGTGCCAGCGCCGATCCACCGATCAGTGCGAAGCCGAACGCGAACGCGACCATCGCCCCGGCGGTGGCGAGGACCCCCTCGTCAACCCCCGTGCTCACGGTCCACGCCGCCTGCTGGACGACCTGCCCCACGAACGCGAGCGCGACGGTGACCCCCGCCCCGACCCAGGCGAGCGCGGTCAGCCCCCTGTCAGCCAGGAGTCGCGCCAGCCCCGCCGTGAAGACCAGCAGCAGCGGAGCAGCGACGGCGCTCAGCACTGCCACGGCCGATGCCGAGGATGCTTCGTCGGTGAAGTAGGTGATCGCCGCCTCGGCTTCGCCAGCCCCCGGGTTGGGTCCGCCCGTGAGCGCGAGCTCGACCGCCCCGATGACCACGAACCCGACCGCCGCCACGGCACCTGTCCGTGGACCGATCATCGCGTCCTCCAGTGCGTGTCGCGGTGCAATCGCGTCATAAACTATGACATGATGTAGACTACGGTCCGGCGCGGCGATCTGTCAAGAGGAGCTCGTGTGGGGACCTACGACACGCCGGTCCGGGACCGCCGGGCCGCAGCGACCCGAGCGGCGATACTCGAGGCGCTCGGCGAGCTGGTGGCGGCATCCGGCATCGCCGAGCTGTCCGTCCAACAAGTCGCCGACCGCGCCGGGGTGTCACACCGGACCGTCTACCGCCACTTCCCCGACCGGACAGCCCTGCTCGACGCTCTCGGGGTGTGGGTGCAGCAGCGGTTGGGCGACGACGTGGACGAGACCGCGGTCGACCGAGCGGACGATCTCGTGGAGATGATCGCCCCGGTGTTCGCGGGGCTCGACTTGCTCACACCCGCCAGCGAGGCCATGGCCAGGATCTCGGTCGCCGAGGGTGCACGCTCAGCGGAGCACCTCGCTCGCACCGCCCGGATGCGGGACGCGCTCATGCCTGCGCTCGAGGAGCGTGTCGACGATCCCGACGCCGTCTTCGCGATCCTGCGGCACCTCCTGAGCGCGCTCACCTGGTGGGTGGCCCGCGACGAGTTCGGACTCGACGGCGACCGTGCCGGACAGGCCGTGGCGACGATCGTCGACGCCGTCCTGCACCCGCCCGCAGCGGACCAACCGTCAGCACCTGGGACCGGCGGTCAGGGGTTCCGGCGGTTGTAGCCGCGGTCCATCACCCGGTCGGGACAGTCGACGATCGTGGGGCTGCGCACGGCAAGCTGGCGGTCGAGCACGACCTCGGTGCTGCCCGCGCGGCCGAGCGTCTGGAAGTGGATCGTCGCCGAGGGGTAGAGCTGCATGGCGCGCTCGGTGTAGTACTTGCAGTGGTCGAAGCGGCCCCGTACCACGAGCTCGCCGACCTCGCCCGCCCCGAGGCGCACCGGCTCCCCGCCATCCACGACCTCGAACATCGGCAGGTTCTCGTCCGTCAGCTCGACCCCGGTGATCGTGACCGGCAGTGGGCCGTCGTTCCTCACCGGCACGGCGATCGTCGCGTCGGCCTGGTGCTCGTACTTGAGGAGCTCCATGCCGCCCTCGAACTGCGCCAGGGTCGCCCACTGCGCATCGCGCACCTCGAGGTCCCCGGACGGGGTGAAGGCCGCCGCCTGCGGGGCGAGCAGCCAGGCCACCACGAGCACCGCGATCGCCGCACCACCGACGAGGAGCGGCCAGCGTCGCCCGCGGCGGGGCGCACGGTCCTCGGTCACCGCCGCGCTGCGGTCAGTCGGCTCGATCGTGGGCGCGCTCACGTCTGCGGCACCGCCACCGCGCGCATCCGGCGGACGCCGATGGCGGTCCCCATCAGGAGCGCCCCGACCAGCCCGACGATCGCGACAGGTCCGCCGGTAGCAGGCAGTCCGCCGCCGCCGGCCGCATCGTCGTCATCGTCGTCGGCGGGGGCTCCCTGGCTGTCGTCGCCGTCGGAGGAGGCGGTCTGGCGTCCCTCCGGCTCGGACGGCGAGTCCATCCAGTCGCACCCCTCGGGGTCGGGGTTGTCCTCGCGGTCGTACTCCGCGCAGGGCGCCAGGGAGGCAGTGCGGGGTGTGGTGCCGGCCAGCACCACGGAGCCACCGCTGTCGCAGTCCGGCAGCCCGCTGTCGGTCGGGTAGCCGTGCGGGCCGTTGGTCGTGACCGTGCCGTCATCGGCGGCCGCGTTCGTGTTGCCCTGCCAGCAGTTGCCCTCGCCTTGGTCGTCCCACCAGAAGTCGATGCCGTTCGGCTGGATCAGGCCGTCTGGCGACTCCCCCAGGTGGTTGTTCGTGAAGTGGTTGAAGTGCGAGGTGTCGTACTGGTCGAGCCCGAAGTCGTCGCGCAGCGCCGCCGGGATGTGGAACAGCATCGCGCCCTGGCGCCAGTTGTCCCAGATCTGGTTGCGGTTGACGAAGTCGTGGTTTCCGCCGGCGATCATGATCCCGGTCCCGACGGGCACCGGGAAGGCGGGACAGACGACCCCGTCCTCGTAGCCGACCTCGGCCGGCGTCTCCGCCTCGGCGCAGGCGCCGCCTTCCTGGACGTTCACGTAGTAGTTCTCGTTGTTGGCCCAGATCAGGTTGTCCTCGAGCCAGGCGTGGTCCTGCGGCATGCCCGGGTGGTTCGGCACGAAGCTGTCGGTGACGTAGCCGGCCTGGTTGTGGTGCACCTTGTTGTCGTGGAAGTACACCGAGTTGCCGGCCGTGCCGGAGAACCCGAGAGCGTTGTGGTGGGTGTCACAGTTGAAGATCTCGACGGCGGGGCGCATGTCGCCGGTGAGCGGGCCGGTCTCGTCGCTGTCGGCGTTCACGTCGGCGGGTGAGCCCGGGTAGATGCCGGAGTCACCGTTGTGGTGGGTCTCGCAGTTCTTGATGATCCCGTGATCGGAGGTGAAGGTCAGGATCGCGTACAGATCGTTGTAGCGACCGAGCACCCCGTCGAGAACGTAGCCGTCGGTCTCGTGGACGTAGATGCCGTTCTCGCGGATCAGCTCCACCCCCACGTTCTTGAGGTAGAAGCCGTCGGCCCGGTCGGCGCGGATGCCGTTGTGCTTGACCCATTGGCCGTCGCCGTCGAAGCCCCCACGGATCATGACGTCCTCGGGGGTCTGCCCGGTGCCTTCGATCTGGAGGTTGCAGAGCTGGTTGTCACAGACGATGTCGTCATCGTCAGGGTCGTCACCGGCGACGGTGACGAGGTTCAGCAGCGTGGGGCAGTCCACCTGCGCCTCGTAGGGCACGGGCTCCTCGTAGTCGGAGCCGCACGCCGGCTCTGGACGCGACGGGTCCTCGCGGTAGAGGCCCGGCAGCACGTAGATGTTGGTGCCCTGCTGCTCGACCGCGTCCACTGCGTCCTGGATGTGCTCGAACTTGCACTCGTCCCAGAGGTGCTCGTTGAGCGTCTTGAGCTCGCCGTCGGGCATCGCCTCGATCGCGGCCTCGCTCTCGTCCTTGCACACGACGAGGTGGGGTATCTCCTCGTCGAACGGCCGGTAGACGGGGATGTCGAGTCCCTGGTCCGGGAACTGCGACTCGCGCTCCTCGTGGGCTGTCACCCCAGAGGCAGACACGACAACGGTCGTGAGCACGAGGGACGCGAGCGCGAGCAGACGGAGCATGCGGGACATGTGAGGGACCTCCGGGCAGGGGAGCGAAGCGGCGTGAGCCGCTCCCTTCACGCTTCGACGTCGGCGGGACGTTCTCCTGCTTGAGGGTTGTGTCCGAACGGCGGGGCGCTGCCGTCGACCAGCGGGCGACAGGGGTCGTGTGCCGGTCACCTAGTCTCGCGCCAACGAGGAGGCGTCCGTGGACGTGTTGCGATCGACGCTCGACCCGGGCTCGGCCGAGTTCCAGGCGCGCTACGAGCACCATCATGGACTCGTCGAGGACCTGCGGCAGCAGCTCGCCGAGACCGCCAAGGGCGGCCCGGAGCGTTCACGCCAACGCCACGTCGACCGCGGCAAGCTCCTCCCCCGCGACCGCGTCGAGGCGCTGCTCGATCCCGGTACACCGTTCCTCGAGATCGCCCCGATGGCGGCGCACGACCTGTACGACGGCGACGCCCCTGCCGCGGGGATCATCACCGGCGTGGGACGGGTGTCGGGCGTCGAGTGCGTCGTCGTCGCCAACGACGCGACCGTCAAGGGCGGTACGTACTACCCGATGACCGTCAAGAAGCACCTCCGAGCCCAGGAGGTCGCCGAGCAGAACCGACTGCCCTGCGTCTACCTCGTGGACTCGGGCGGGGCGTTCCTCCCCAAGCAGGACGAGGTCTTCCCCGACCGTGACCACTTCGGACGGATCTTCTTCAACCAGGCCAACCTCTCCGGGGCAGGCATCCCCCAGATCGCCGTCGTGATGGGCTCGTGCACGGCGGGCGGGGCCTACGTCCCCGCGATGTCGGACGAGACCATCATCGTCAAGGAGCAGGGCACGATCTTCCTCGGGGGCCCGCCGCTCGTGAAGGCCGCCACCGGCGAGGAGGTCTCGGCCGAGGAGCTCGGCGGTGGTGACCTGCACGCACGGACCTCAGGGGTCGTCGACCACCTGGCCGCCGACGACCGGCACGCCCTCCAGCTCGCCCGTGACGCGGTGGCCAACCTCAACTGGACCAAGAACGTCCCGCTGGACGTGGCCGACGCCGAGGAGCCCAAGTACGACCCGTCCGAGATGTACGGCATCGTGCCGACCGACGTGCGCCAGCCCTACGACGTGCGTGAGGTCATCGCCCGGGTCGTGGACGGCTCGCGTTTCCACGAGTTCAAGCCGCTGTACGGCGACACGCTGGTCACCGGATTCGCCCGCATCCACGGCTACCCGGTCGGGATCGTGGCGAACAACGGGATCCTCTTCAGCGAGTCCGCGCTGAAGGGCGCGCACTTCGTCGAGCTCTGCAACCAGCGCGGCATCCCACTCGTGTTCCTCCAGAACATCAGCGGGTTCATGGTCGGGCGCGAGTACGAGGCCGGCGGCATCGCCAAGGACGGCGCCAAGATGGTCACCGCCGTCGCGTGCTCCACGGTGCCGAAGTTCACCGTGATCATCGGCGGGTCGTTCGGTGCCGGCAACTACGCGATGTGCGGCCGCGCCTACGCGCCCCGCTTCCTGTGGCTGTGGCCCAACGCCCGCATCTCGGTGATGGGTGGCGAGCAGGCCGCGAACGTGCTCGCAACGGTGAAGCGCGACAACCTCGAGGCCAAGGGCGAGGACTGGTCCGAGGAGGCCGAGGCCGACTTCAAGGCCCCCATCCGCGAGCAGTACGAGCACCAGGGCCACCCCTACTACTCGACCGCCAGGCTGTGGGACGACGGTGTCATCGACCCCGCCGACACCCGCATCGTGCTCGCCCTCGGCATCTCAGCGGCTATGAACAGCGTCGACGAGCGACCCGACACCAACCAGGGGTACGGCGTCTTCCGGATGTGACCCTCCACCGGTCCGAGGGCGGCCGGCGGGGCGGGTCGGTGACTACGGTCGGTCCGACCGACATCTGGAGAGACCGTGTCCGAGGACATCCTGCGGCGTGATCGGGACGAGCGGGGCGTGGTGACGCTCACCCTCGATCAGCCCGAGATCCGCAACGCCTTCGACGACGAGTTCATGGCCGCGATCCGTCGAGCGTTCGACGACCTCGCGAATGACGACGGCCTCCGGGTCGTGGTGCTGACGGGAGCCGGCACCGCGTTCTCGGCCGGCGCGAACATCAACTGGATGCGCTCGATGAAGAACAACACGCTCGAGGAGAACCGCGAGGACTCGCGCCAGCTCGACGATCTGTTCCGCACGATCAACCACTTCCCACGCCCCGTCGTCGCGCGGGTCAACGGGGCCTCGTTCGGCGGGGCGACCGGGCTCATCGCCTGCGCCGACATCGCAGTGGCGTCGCGCAACGCGGTCTTCGCCTTCTCGGAGACCAAGCTCGGGATCGCCCCCGCGGTCATCTCGACCTACGTGCAGCCGAAGATCGGCATCTCGAACGCACGGCGCTACTTCCTCACCGGCGAGCGGTTCGACGCCGACCGGGCGCTGCAGATCGGGCTGGTCCACGAGGTCTGCGATCACGACGACCTGGACGAGACCACCGAGCGGGTGGTCAGCGAGCTCCTCACTGCCGGACCCAACGCGCAGCGCGCGGTGAAGCAGCTCGTTCGCGAGGTCGCGGCGGCGGACTCCGAAGAGGCCGCCGCGGAGCACACCG
Organism: Nitriliruptorales bacterium; assembly: GCA_033722375.1. Lineage (GTDB taxonomy): Bacteria > Actinomycetota > Nitriliruptoria > Nitriliruptorales > Nitriliruptoraceae > JAWVZB01. Next base: position 19,230 of record JAWVZB010000035.1, read on the forward strand.
TCCCGCTCATCGCCAGGTTGCGCGTCTCGGACGAGGGGCAGGAGGGCATGGCTGCGTTCTTCGACAAGCGCCGCCCGGAGTGGGCGCCGAGCGACTGACCGTCAGCCGCTCTGGCGCCGCTGCATCACCGCTTCGAACGACTCGCGCGTGTCGAGCGTGACGATGTCGAAGGGGATGTCGATGCCGGCGTCGTCGAACGCGGCCTTGATCGCCTCGACCACGTTGCCCTGGACCCGGCGGATCTCGTGCTGCGTCGAGCCGGTCCAGTAGCGCAGGTCGAGGTTGATCGACGACGCCCCGAACTCGGTGTAGAACGCCTCGGCGGCGGGTTCGTTGACCACCCCGTCCGCACCCTTCAAGGCCTCGACGGCGACCTCCCTGGCCCGGGGCAGGTCGGTGTCGTAGTCCACCCCGACGAGGAGGTCGGTACGGACGTAGGGATCGGCGGTCTGGACCTCGATCGCGTTCTCGTAGACGTCCTTGTTCGGCACGTAGATGAGCCGCCCACCGAAGGTCTTGATCTGCGTCTCGCGGATGGTGATGAACTGCACCGTGCCGGCGACGCCGTCGACCTCGATCTGGTCACCGGCCTCGAACGGCTGACGGAAGATCAACAGCACGCCAGCCAGGAGGTTCGACAGGATGTCCTGGAACGCGAAGCCGGCCGCCACACCGACGATCCCGAGACCGGCCAGCATGCCGGCGAAGTCGAGGCTCGGGACCGCTACCGGGAGCGCGATCACGAGCCCGATGGTCATCACCCCGGCGAAGAGCAACGTCGAGAAGACCTTCCCGAAGCTCTTCGTGCGCGCCTTGGCCAACCGTGGCTCCGCGACGCGCTGGGCGATGCGCCCGATGAACCAGAACAGGACGAGGATGGCCAGCGCGATGCCGATACCCGGCAGCGCGGACACGAACCCCTCGAGCATCCCCTCGACCGAGCCCTGGACCTGATCGACGGGATCGACATCGACGCCGGAACCGCTCGTGCCGGGACTGGGCGACTGGGCCAAGAACATCCGCATCGGAACTCCCCTCCGTCGTCGGCATGCCACGACCAGCTGGTCGTGGCAGCGGTGATGGTTCGGAGCCACCGAACCTGCGGATGCCTCCGAGGCTAGTCAGGCTCGGAGGCGTCTCCGCCGGGAGACACTCGTCCGCTCGGACGTCTCGCCCGCGGTCGCGAACGTCGGCGAGGAGCGGCTCAGGGCTCCAGCCGCAGCGGGATCGCGTTCAGGTCCTGCACCGATCCGTCCTCCGCGGAACGGGTGAACACCCGCAGGGCCCCGACCTGGAGCTCGCCGACGGTGTAGTCCACGGTGAAGGTGAAGTCACCGACACAACCGGTCCCGCAGGTCGCGGTCCCGAAGCCGGCAGCGAGCTCGGCACCATCACGGTCCAGGAGCTCCCACTCGTAGGTGGCTTCGAAGGCGTTCGCGCAGCCCGTCACCTCGAATCCGGAGGGCACTGCCTGTCCCGGGCCCGGCGACTCGACGAAGACGAACGCCAGCGAGTCTCCCTCCCCCGCCTTCACCTCCTCGCAGGTGGACGCCGAGGCACCGTCGTCGCTCGGTGTGCTCTCGTCGTCGGTGGGGCTCTCCCCGCCCCCATCCGGAGGCGTGGCCGTGACGGTCTCGGTCACGGTGACGGTCTCGGTGACCGTGGCGTCGCCTGGCTCTTCGTCAGTCCCCTGGGCGCAGGCACCGAGCGTGAGCGCCACCACGGCGGCCACGGCGATCTGTCGAGTGCGCATCGGCGGTCTCCTGTGTGCTGGAACGTGCGCGGTCGTCACTACTCCCGACGCGCAGAGGCCCTTCGGGGTTGCCACACTAGGTGACCCGCTGCTGGCAGTCGGCGACCGTGGACCGGCTGCTAGCGTCCCGTTGTCGACGAAGGTTCCGATGGGTGTTCCGCCGCGTTCTGATCGCCAACCGAGGTGAGATCGCCCGTCGGGTGATGGCGACGTGCCGGCGCCTCGGGATCGAGACGGTGGCGATCTACTCCGACGCCGACGCCGCCGCCCCGCACGTCCGGGAAGCCGACCAGGCCGTGCACCTCGGTCCCTCCCCCGCCAGCGAGAGCTACCTGGACATCGACCGGGTCGTCGCGGCGGCACGCCGGACCGAGGTCGACGCCATCCATCCCGGCTACGGGTTCCTGTCCGAGAACCCCGCCTTCGCGCAGGCTGTCGCCGAGACCGACATCACGTTCGTCGGCCCCCGTGCCAAGACGATCCGCCTGATGGCGGACAAGGCGGCGGCGAAGCGGCATCTCGCCGAAGCCGGCGTGCCGGTGATCCCGGGCAGCGACGAGGGACTCGACGACCGCGAGCTCGCCGAGGCTGCCGAGGAGCTCGGCTACCCGGTGCTGGTCAAGGCGGTGGCCGGAGGCGGCGGCAAGGGCATGCGTGCCGTGCACGACCCCGGCGAGCTCGACGACGCGGTCTCTGCCGCCAAGCGCGAAGCGGCGGCGTCGTTCGGGGACGACCGCGTGATCCTCGAGAAGCTGGTTCCCGCGCCCCGCCACGTGGAGGTTCAGGTGTTCGGCGACCACGACGGCAACGTGGTCCACCTGTTCGAACGCGAGTGCTCGATCCAGCGCCGTCACCAGAAGGTGGTGGAGGAGGCTCCCGCCCCGATCCCCGACGAGCTCCGGTCCGCCATCGCCGAGGCGGGCGTGCGGGCGGCGGAGGCCGTCGACTACCTCGGCGCGGGCACGGTGGAGCTCCTGCTCTCCGACGAGACGCACGACTTCTACTTCCTCGAGATGAACACGAGGCTCCAGGTCGAACATCCCGTCACCGAGCTGATCACGGGCGTCGATCTCGTCGAGTGGCAGCTCCGCGTGGCCGCCGGCGAACCGCTGCCGCGGAAGCAGGACGATCTCGCCGCCGAGGGCCACGCCATCGAGGTGCGCCTCTACGCGGAGGACGCCACCAACGACTACCTCCCGCAGACCGGACCGGTCCATCGCTTCCTCCGCCCCGAGGCACCGGGGGTCCGCATCGACACCGGCATCGAGGACGGAACCGAGGTGACACGGTTCTACGACCCGATGCTCGCCAAGATCGTGGCGGCGGGCGAGGACCGCGACGCGGCCATCGACCGCCTGCTGTGGACGCTGGCGCGCAGTGCCGTGCTCGGGGTCACCACCAACCTCGATCTGCTGGCCGACGTCATCGGCCACGAGGCGTTCCGTGCCGCCGAGCTCACCACGTCGTTCCTCGACGAGAACCTGCCCAACTGGTCCCCGGAGCCGGCACCGCTCGAGCTTCTGCTCGCGGCCGCCGTGGCGATCCAGCACGAGCACGAGCAACCGGCCGCGGCCCGCTCCGGCGACCGGGACCTCACGAGCCCGTGGCGCGCGCTCGGCCCCTGGCGGTCCGGCGGCGTCGGCGGCTGGTCGGTCACGTTCGAGGAGGGCGGACGCCGGCACGACCTCGAGGTGACGGGGCGGGGCGGCCGCTACCGGGTCCGCCACGGCGACGAGCAGATCCAGGCCAAGGTCACCGCGGTCGAAGATGGCGGCCTCCACCTCGAGATCGACGACCACGAGGTCCCGGCGACGGTCGTGGTCGACGGCACGACGGTGTGGGCGCATGTTCGGGGCGCGACCCGCCGACTCGTGCTGGTCCCGCCGACACGACACGCGGACCCGGGGCTCGCGGGGGGCGGGGCCACGTTCACCTCGCCGATGCCGGGCGCGGTCATCGAGGTGCCCGTCGCGGAAGGCGACGAGGTTCCCGCGGGCGCCACGCTGGTCGTCGTCGAGGCGATGAAGATGGAGCACCCGATCAAGGCGCCGGTCGCCGGCACGGTCGCGAAGCTGTTCGTCCGCGAAGGCGAGCCCGTGGACGCGGAGACGGCCCTGGTCGAGTTCGAGCCCGACGACGCCGCGGAGATCGAGGCGTGAGTCTGCCCGACCGGGTCACGATCGTCGAGGTGGGGCCGCGCGACGGCCTACAGAACGAGGACGACGTGGTCCCGACCGAGGTCAAGGTGGCCTTCATCGAACGCCTGTCGGACACCGGGCTCGAGGTGGTCGAGGCGACCTCGTTCGTGCATCCCAAGTGGGTGCCACAGCTCGCTGACGCTGCCGACGTGATGGACACGCTCGACCGCCGCGACGGGGTGCGCTACCCCGTGCTGGTACCCAACGAGACCGGCCTCGACCGTGCCCTCGAGCACGGGGTCGACGAGGTGGCCGTGTTCGGTGCCGCGAGCGAGGCGTTCAGCAGGAAGAACATCAACCGCACCATCGACGAGTCGATCGAGATGTTCCGCCCCGTCGTCACCAGGTCCGAGGAGGAGGGGCTGCGGGTCCGCGGCTACGTGTCGACCGTGCTGGGCTGCCCCTACCAGGGCGACGTGCCGCTCGACGACGTGGTGCGGGTCACGGCGGCGATGTTCGAGCTCGGCGTGGACGAGGTCAGCCTCGGCGACACGATCGGGGTCGGTACCCCCGGCGAGGTACGGGAGCTCGTGGAGCGCCTGCGCGAGGACGTCGATCTCGATCGGCTGGCGGTGCACATGCACGACACGTACGGGCAGGGACTGGCCAACACGCTGGCGGCGTTCGAGGCGGGCATACGTGTGGCCGACACCTCCGCCGGCGGCCTCGGCGGATGCCCGTACGCCCCTGGGGCCAAGGGCAACCTCGCCACCGAGGACCTCGTCTACGCGCTCGACGGCAGTGGGGTGGAGACAGGGGTCGATCTCGACGCGCTGGTCGACGTGAGCGCCTGGATGTCCCAGCAGCTCGGGCGATCCCCGGCGTCACGCGCGGCCGAGGCGATCCTCAGCAAACGCGACTAGAGAGGACGGGCCTAGAGCAAGCGGTCCAGGGCCCGTGCGGCGGCACGACCGAACGACTCCAGGTCTTCCTCGAGGTCGTCGAGCGGGAGGGTCTCCAGGCTCGCCCGGGGGGCCCAGTCGGCCCAGGCGCCGGCGACCTCGATCGGATGTCCAGGGTCGTCGGGCCACGCGACGACCGCCAGCGGGACGGTCAGCCGGCGCAGTTCCGCCTCGGTCGGCGCCATCCCGCCCTCGAGCCCTTCGAGTGCCACCCGCAGGCTCTCGGCATCGGCTGCGGTCCAGTCTCGGATGAGCACCCGGCGGAGCCAGCGCGGCAGCGCGTCATCGGACTCGAAGCCGGTGACCACGGCCCGGATCCCGACGTCTCGGACCCGCTCGGCGACCGCCGCGTGCGGGCCGGTGCCCGGCACGGCGCGCCCCGTCCACGCGGGGATGCACGCCAGCACGACCTCGACCGCGGACGGGTCCTCGAGCGCGACCGCGACTGCCGCGTGCCCACCGAGCGAGATCCCACCCACCGCCCTCGCCCCGATCTCTGCCGCCACCGTCCACAGATCCTCGGCGTGGGCCTCGAGCCGGTGGTCGACGGGGCGCCTGGCGGGACTGCTGCCGCCGTGGCCACGCAGGTCGAACGCCACGACCCGCCAGCCGGCGTCAGCCAGGGGTGCGCCGAACGCCTCGTGCACGAACTGCGCCGAGGATCCGACACCGTGGGCGACGACGAGCGGGGCGCCCGCCCCGCCCGCGTCGAGCACCCGCAGCGTGCCCCAGGGACGGTCGAGCTCGAAGGCCTCCATCACCCGCCGCGCGCCTCGGCGATCCCCGCCGCGAGGAGGTCCGCGTCGAGGATGCCGGTGTGGAGCCGGACCAGCCGACCGTCGGGGGCGAAGAACGCGGTCGTCGGCATGCCGCGCGAGCGGATGGCCTCGGCCACCTCACCTTGGAAATCCCAGATGGTCGGGAACCCGAGCGGGTACTCGTCGAGGAAGGCCTCGCCCCGCTCGACCAGGTCGCGGTGGTCCACGCCGATGAAGGCCACGTCCGGGTTCGCGTCGGCGGCGGCACGCAGCAGTGGCGCCTCCTCCTTGCAGGGCTCGCACCAGGACGCGAAGAGGTTGACGACCGCGGGGCGCCCGTCGTCGTTGGCCTGCCGGACCAGCGTGGCCACCTCGGCCCATCCCCCGGGGTGGAGCCGCAGCTCGCCCGCGGGGATCGCCGCCGACGGAGCGTCGTCGACGTCCACGTCAGGAGTCTCACCGACTCCCCCACCACATCCCGATCCGAGCACCGCCAGCAGCAGTGCGACCGCGACCAGCCGCACGGTCAGGGTCCTACTGCCGCGAGGCGACGTCGGCGAGGACGTCCCGCGAGGCGTCGAGGAACGCGTCGACCTCCTCGGGGGTGCCGACGGTGACCCGGAGCTGCTCGAGCATCCCGTAGGGCGCCAGGGGTCGCACGCCGACGCCGTGCTCCGCGTACGCCTCGACGATCGGGGCGGCCTCCTGACCGAGCTCGATCGTGACGAAGTTGCCAAGACCAGCGGTGACGGGGACGCCGAGGTCCCGCAGCTCAGCGGCCATACGGCGGCGACCCTTGAGCGTGGCGTCGATGGTGCGGGTCAGGTGATCGGTGTCCTCCATGGCCGCCACCGCCGCGGCCTGGGCAGCGGCGTTGACGTTGAACCGCACCCGGAACGCGTCGAGCGACCGCACGAGCTCGGACGGCCCGACCATCCAGCCGACCCGCAGGCCGGCCAGCGCATAGGCCTTCGAGAACGTCCGGAGCACCAGCAGCCGCGGGTGCTCGAGGCCCACGTCGAGCACGGTCTCGTAGCCCTGCTGCCCGGACGCGAAGTGGTGGTAGGCCTCGTCGATCGCGATGGTGACGTGGTCCGGCACGGCCTCGACGACGGCCGCGAGCTCGTCCGCGGTGAGATGTGCCCCGGTGGGGTTGCCGGGGTTGTCGATCACGATCAGCCTGGTGTCGTCGGTGATCGCGTCGAGCAGAGCCTGCGGGTCGCGTCCGTACCCGTTCTCGGCGCCGGTCGGCGGACCGTCGGTGGGAGCCTCGTCGTAGCGAACCCCGAGGTTGTTCGCGGCGAGCCGGTAGACCACGAACGCGCGTTCGTAGGCGAGCACCGCCCCGCCGTCGTGGCACTCGTGGTAGACGAGGTCCATCAGGAGGCCCGCGGAGCCGGTCCCGACCGCGACCTCGCTGGGGTCGGCGCCGATCCGGTCCGCCAGCGCCTGTCGGAGCGCGACCGACTGGTCGTCGGGATAGATGTGGGCCTCGGGGGCGAGCTTCTCGATCGCGGCGATCGCCTCGGGCGACGGGCCGAACGGCGCCTCGTTGGAGGACAGACGCACGTCCATCCCCGGTGGTGGCCCGACGGCAGCGGCGGACGCGGTGCTCACGCTGTCTCCTCTTCGACCTCGCGGTCCTCGGACGGGGCGCTCGGCGGGGCCTTCTCGAGCCCGTCGAGCTGCCACGGGTCTTCGAAGATACGGCGGAACACACGGGCGATGGCGGCCGCTTGGAAGCCGTCGACGAAGCGGTGGTCGAGCGTGGCGGTGATCGTGAGCATCGGCCGGATCACGACCTCGCCGTTCTCGACGGTCGGCCGGTCGCTGACCGCGCCGATCAGCACGTACAGCGGCACCCGAGCGAACGGGGTGGGCGGCACGAACGCATCGTCGAGGCCGAGCATCCCGACGCTCGTGACGATCGCCGAGCCGAACGGGTAGCGCTCGAGTCCGACGCTCTTGGCTTCGAGCCCGAGCGCACCGGTGAGCCAGCCGATCGCGTGGACGACGGGGCGCAGCAGGAACGGTGGCAGCACCTTGATGAGCCCCTTCGAACGCTCCCAGTCGTCGTCCTCGCTGTTGCGGAGGCGCGCAGCGCGCTCTCGGAGGTCACGGGCGATCTCGGTGATGGACCGGTCGGGCACGTTGGTGATCTTGGCCTTGCCGAGGTCGGAGCCGTCCGGCATCGACACGAGGAAGGTCACGTCGACCGAGTCGTGAGGAACGAAGCGTCCGAACCGGATCGTGCCGTTGAGGCTCGGCTCGACCCGCAGAGCCTCGGC
>JAWVZB010000036.1:0-27074 GCA_033722375.1 Nitriliruptorales bacterium
CTCGACCTCGAATCGGCACGGTTGACCGTAAGCCGCATCGTGACCGTCGCGGATGGCCGCGCCATCGTCGGGCAACCGAAGACGGCCGCCGGGCGCCGGATGATCGCTCTCGATCCGAACACTGTGGAGGCCCTCAGAGCCCACCGACGACGCCAGGCGGAGGAGCGGCTCGCCGCGGGACCGGCATGGGCGGACAACGACCTCCTCTTCTGCTGGGAGGATGGCACGCCGATCCACCCGCACAACCCGACGCGCTGGTTCGCGGAGATCACCGCTGAGCTCGACTTGCCCCACATCCGTCTCCACGGGTTGCGGCACACCTACGCCACCGTGGCGCTCAAGGCAGGCGTCGACATCAAGGTTCTCTCCGCACGGCTGGGACATGCCTCGACGACGGTCACGCGGGAGCTCTACCAGCACGTAACGCCCGAGATGGACGAGGACGCGGCCGCGACCGTCGCCCACACGATCTTCGGCCAGTGACACCGTTCGGTGTCAAACCGGTGTCACGGACGCCCTTCGAGCGGCTCCGAAGCTGCAAACGTGCAGGTCAGCGCGGTGGAGGCTGAGCTGGGAGGCAGGGGCTCGAACCCTGAATGCCGGCTCCAAAGGCCGGAGTGTTGCCGATTACACCACCTCCCACCGGCCCCGGCGGGACGGGGAGGACCCGGTCTCCCGGGTCCTTCGGGAGGGTAGCGGCCACGGCTCCGGCGCCCCCGGGCAAGCCTCAGACGAGTTCGGGGCCACCGGCGGGGGCATCGACGACCTCGACACGATCGAAGCGGCCGGCGACGCGGTCCGCGAGCTCGCGGGCTGCCACCGCGTCGGAGGCGAGCCCGAGGATCGACGGCCCGGAGCCGCTGACGACGGCCCCGAGCGCCCCTGCATCGAGGAACGCCTCCCGGTCCTCCCCCAGGCGGGGGCGGAGCTCGATCGCGGCCGCCTCGAGGTCGTTGTGGAGCGCCGCCCCGAGTGCCTCGGGGTCGGCGGTGCGCAACGCATGGAGCACGGCATCGGGCTCGACCGTCGAGGTCTGGCCGAGTTCGTCCCAGGCGTCGTAGACCGCAGGGGTGGCCAGCGGCTCGTCGCTGATGCCGACCACCCACGAGTAGCGCCCCCGCGACAGCACCTGGGCGGTCTGGGCGCCGGTGCCGGTGGCCAGGGCGGTGCCACCTTGGAGGCAGAACGGCACGTCCGCACCGAGCTGCGCGGCGACCTGCCGCAGCTCCTCGCGATCCAGCGAACATGCCCACAGCTCGTTGAGCGCCACGAGCGCCGCCGCCGCATCTGCCGAGCCCCCCGCCATGCCTCCGGCGATCGGGATCGCCTTCTCGATCTCGAGCCTGGTGCGGGGACGCCGGTCGGTGTCGTCACCGTTGGCGTTGGCCGCCCCGATCGCCCGGAGGAGCTCGTGGGCTGCCCGGACGACGAGGTTGTCCTCACCCCCGGGCAGGTCCGGGTGCGGGGCCAGCTCGATGTCCATGAACCGACGCGCGGAAGGGTGATGCGACAGGAGCTGCGCGCCGGACAGCTCGGCGGTGACGGTGTCATGCAAGTCGACGGTCTGGAGCACGGTGACGATCTCGTGGTAGCCGTCGTCCCGCCGGCCCCTGACCGCGAGGAAGAGGTTGATCTTGCCGGGAACCCGGACCGAGATCGGGCCCTCGACAGGTACCGCGGCGGGGGGATCAGCCCCGGCGTGGTTGCCGTCGCCTCCATGTCCCATCGGGCGTCGCACCCCTCTCCCGCAGCGTCGTGCGTGCTCCCGGCGACCCGCATACTAGGAACCCCCGGCCGGTGGACCGCATCGACGGTCGGGCGGCGGCGCTCAGCGACGCCGCAACGCAGCCGTGAGCGCGACGAACTGCTCGGCCGTGAGCTCCTCGGGCCGAGCCGTCGACGGCAGATCACACGCGGCCAGTGCGGCCGTCACGGCCTCCCGCGGTGCCAGCGCGCGCAACGACCGGCGGAGCGTCTTCCGCCGCTGCGCGAACGCCGCATCGACGACGTTGCGGACCCGGGCCACCGTCGGCTCGTCGGGTGCCGACGACCGCGGTGTCAGCCGGACCATCACGCTGTCGACCTTCGGGGCGGGCAGGAACACCGTTCGAGGCACCGAGGCCTCCACCGCAACCTCCGCCACGAGCTGGAGCTTCACACTGATGCCGCTGTACAGCGGGTGGCCGGGCGCCGCCGCCCACCGCTCCCCCACTTCGCGCTGCACCATCACGTACGAGCCGTCGAACACGCCGGCGTCGAGCGCATGGACCACGAGCGGCGTCGCCAGGTTGTACGGCAGGTTCGCGACGAACCATGCCCCGCCCTCCACCAGGTCGGCCAGGTCCACGTCGAGAGCGTCGGCGTGGAGCAGCTCCAGTCCGTCACCGAAGCGATCACGGAGAACCCGCACGAAGCCGGCGTCGATCTCGATAGCGACGACCCGCCCCGCCCGCTCGAGCAGCGGGGCGGTCAGCGACCCGAGCCCCGGTCCGACCTCGACCACGGTGTCGCCGGGCCCCACCCCGGCATCGCGGACGATCTTCTCGGCGGTGTTCGGATCGACCAGGAAGTTCTGACCGGCGGACTTGCGGGGCGCCAGCCCGTACTCGTCGAGCAGCCGGCGGGCTTCGGTCGGTGTCAGCAGTTCAGCGACGGATGGGCTCCCGGTCGGGGCGCCGGCCAGTGTGCCGACGCTCAGTAGAGACCGAGTTCCCGGGCGCAGTGTGGCCAGGCCCCCCAGCCGTAGGCGCGCTGGACGCGCTTGCCGACCTCGATCTGTTGTTCCGGCGTCGCCTCGTAGGCGTAGTCGGGGTAGCCGTCGGGCCTGAAGTTCCGCCAGGTGTCGGGGTGGAACTGGAGTCCGCCGTCGTAGCCCGAGGGGCCGTTGTAGTGCCACTGGAGGTTGGATTCGCACTTCGCGAGCTTGTACCAGACGGTGGTGTCGTCGAGGTCGTAGGTCGGCCGCGGCTTGGTGCCGTACTCGACGATCCGCGGGGAGGGTTCGGTCACGATCTCTTCGCTCACGAGCTCACGGCTGACCTCGTCGCCGTCGCGGTAGCGCACCCGGTAGGTGTCGATGCGGAGGCCGTCGGCGCCGCTGTCGACGACCCGCTCGATGCCCTTGTAGAGCGCGCTGTTGGCCCGCCGCTCGGTCGGGCGTTCGAGCACGACCTCCTCGGTCTCCTCGCGCACGTCGATGCGGGTCACGGTGACGACGTCCCCGTCGGCGAGCTCCGTCGACGGGGCGGGCTGCACCACGTCCTTGTCGCCGAGCTCGATCCCGGCTTCGGCGATCGCCTCGCCGACGGTGTCGGCGAGCGTGACCATCGGGACCAGCGTGCCGTCAACGACCACCGTGACGACCCGGGGGGTCTCGACGGTCACGGTGTCGCCGTCCTCGAGGAGGGAGGTGCGGGGCGGGTCGACCGTGGCACCGGGAGCGGCTCCGAGCCCGGCAGCACTCAGTGCGCCGGCCACCGACCGGTGGGCCGTCTGGACCGTGCGCTGCTCACCGTCCACGACCACGTCGACCTCGATGGGGCGCACGATCGTGACCGAGACTGTCTCGTCGAGTGGCGTCTCCGGGGCGGGGAGGATCAGATCGCCGGCGGCGAGCTCGATGCCCTCGTCCTCGAGCAGGTCCGCAACCGTGGCTGCCGACGTCACCACCGTGGCTGCCACGCCGTTGACGTGGACAGCGACTCGGCGAGGGCCGAAGGCCACCACCGGGAGTGTGAGCGCCCCGATCCCCAGCAGCACGAGACCGCGCAGCAGCCACCGGCGCGCGCGGGACGTGGAGCGGGGCGTGGAAGTCACCGTGTCCGGGGGTCGAGGACGGTTGGGGTCGGGTCAGACATCGACAGAACAGCCTAGACCTGAGGATGGCCGTTCGTCGGCTCCTCGAGGGCGAACGCGCGGTGTGCGTTCGTCCAGAGGATCTCGGCGAGTGGTTCGACGTCGGTCCCCCGAACCCCTGCCAGTCCGGACACCACATGGGGTACGCGGGCTGGCTCGTTGGTCTTGCCGCGATGCGGTTCGGGGGTCAGGTAGGGACTGTCGGTCTCGGTCAGCAGCAGGTCGTCGGGGACCTCGGCCGCGACCTCACGGAGCGGCTCGGCGTTGTGGAACGTCACGTTGCCGGCGAACGACATGAAGTAGCCCTGTTCGGCGCAGTGCCGCGTCACGTCGAGATCACCGGAGAAGCAGTGCATCACGACCCGGTCGGGCGCGCCCTCGTCCTCGAGGATGTCGAGGCAGTCGTCCCAGGCCTCGCGGCAGTGGATGACGAGCGTCTTGTCGTGCTTGTGCGCGAGCTCGATGTGGGCGCGGTACGCGCTCTCTTGCTGCGCGGGGGTGGTGTGGTCGCGGTAGTAGTCCAGCCCGGTCTCGCCGATGCCCACGACGCTGTCTTGACGGGCCAGCTTGTCGATGACCCCGAGCACCCGGTCGGAGGCCTCCATGGCGTCGTTGGGGTGGATGCCGACGGCCGCGTACACACCGTCGTGGCGGCTGGCGGTCTGCACCGCCTGGGTGGAGGACGCCATGCTCGTGCCGACGGTGACGAGCATCCCCACCGATTCTGCCCGTGCGTTGTCGACCTGTTCGGAGGCGGACAGGTCGAAGTGGTGGTCGAGGTGGCAGTGGGTGTCGACGAAGGTCGGCACGGACGGTTCCGAGACATCGGGAACAGGCGAGTTCGAACGTGGAACGACCCGCCGGCGTGGGCGGGTCGGTCCGTCAGAGGGTACCTGGTCGGTCGCCCTTCAGTCGACCGCGTCGAGATCGCGGACCCCGCCTCCGGCCAGCTCCGTCGTGGAACCGTCCGGCTCGACCCGCCAGACGCGCTGGTCGGCGGAGAACAGCAGCGCCCCGTCCCCCTCCGGCTCGAGCCACGGTCCCGCGGCCGGAGGGAGGTCGCGGACGAGGTCACTGCGGAAGCTCGCCGGGAGGTCGTACTGGGATTCGGCTCCGGGCTGCTGGATCACGAGCGTCAACCCGTTGCCGGACGCAAGGCGATAGACGACGCCGTCGGCGTGAGCCTCATCGACGCGGTCATCACCCCCCCTCGCGTTGGCCTCGTAGGTGATCGCCCCGTCGGGTTGGCGGCCGACCACCGAGCTGATGTAGCCCCGGACACCGCTGGCAGCGAACCGGAAGAAGAGCGTGCCCTCCTCCTCGCCGTTCCAGATCCACTGATCGAGCGTCACGTCCTCGAAGCCGGCGAACGGCTCGAGTTCGAAGGCGGTGTTGTCGGTGGCGGTGTTGCCCGTTCCGGGGCCGTCGTCCCATCCCACCACGCGGAGGAGGAACTGCCCCGACGAGCCGCCGGAGCCGTCACCCGGTTCCTCGACCCACCCGAGGTACGCACCATCGGGTGACCAGATCGGCACGCTGGTGGAGCCACCGTCGAGTCCCAGCTCGCTGCCCATCTGGTACGGATCCGGGAAGCGCCGGTAGCCGGCCGGCGTGCCGTCGCGGACCTCGACCCAGCCGAGCTCGGTCTCGCCCTCGCCGGCGGTCATCACCACAGCCACGAGGTCGTCGACCGTCGAGCCGGGGCGCACCTCGACCCGGGCGGGCTTGAACTCGGCATCGTCCTGCCAATCCATCAGCACGGTCTGGCTGCCGTCGGCGCGAGCGAGCGTCATCTCGGTCTCGGTCACGACCACCCACGGCCCACCGGCCGGGACCGGGGCCGCGGTCGGCCCGTCGGGCGGCTCCGGCGCGGTGCCGTCACCGAGGACGACCGGCTCGGCCGCGTCGACCTGCCCGGGGAGTTCGGTGACCTGCCCGTCGATCGTCACCATCCACGCGAGCCCGCCCCAGCCCACGACAGCGGTCTCGTGCTGGGCGTTCATCCACATGCCCTGCGGGTTGCTCGTGCCTTGCGTGAAGACGTCCGGGAGCGTGACGTCGATCGGATCCTCCCCGATGGGGACGTACAGCAGCCGGGCGATGGTGCCCTCGGCGTCGCCCTGGTCTTCGGGGACGTCGGGGCTCGAGGCCACCAGCGTGAACTCGCCTGCAGTGGTGCGGGCGACATCCAGGATGGCCGCCCCGTTCGTGAGGTCCTCCACGCCGCGGAGCGTGCCGTCGTCGACCGCCAGGGTTCCTCTGCGCAGGTCGCTGCGGATCGCCAGGATGCCGTCCCGCGTCCACTGCTGGAGCTGGTAGTCGCCGAGCCCGTCCACGGTGCCGAGGGAGATCGGCTCGCCGAGCACTCCGCCAGTGTCCCCCGGCGTCCACGACGCGGCCTTGAGCTCGGCGCGGCCGTCGGTGGTGTCGATCCAGGCGAGCTGGGTCCCGTCGGGCGACCACACCGGCTGGGGGACCAGCTCGCCGGTCCAGCCGACGTGGGTCGTGTCGACGGTTTCGGGGCGGTTGTCGGCCCGGACGACGCGGAGCTCGACGTTGCCCTCCTGGAGGACGGTGAACGCCACCCCGAGGGTGCCGTCCGCGGCCGTGGGGCTGGTGGCGACGGACAGGATCCGGCCCTCGAACTCCTCGGAGGAGTAGCGCACCAAGGTCGCGAGCTCGCTGCCGTCGAGGCCGAGCAGCCTGATATCGCGGTCGCTGGCGGCCACGAGCGCGTTCGGCGCGCCCGCCGCCGGGGGCTGGTCGGGATCAGGATCGGTGGTGGCGGTCTCGGACGGAAGCGGGTCGACCACGACATCGCGGTCGGGTGTGTCGAGCACGGCCGGCAGCACCACGACCGCTGCGAGGGCAGCAGCCGCTGCTGCTCCGGCTGCCCAGACCAGCATCGTGCTCAAGCGCCGGCGGTGGAGACGCCGCTCGACCTCGTCCCACAGGTGTGGCGTCACTTCGACGTCCTGGGCGCGGGCCTGGAGGCTCTCGCGGAGTCGCTGTTCGAGATCGTTCATCGCTGTCCTCCTCCCTGGCCCGCGTTCGCGCCGAGGAGCTTCTGGAGCCGGTCGAGTCCGCGGGACACCTGTGATTTCACGGTGCCCACGGAAACGCCGAGGATGTCGGCGACCTCGGCTTCGGGAAGGTCTTCGTAGTAGCGGAGGACGACCGCAGCGCGCTGGCGCTCGGGGAGGCGGTTCAGTGCCTGCCACACCTCGTCGTGGTCAGCCGCCTGGTCATCGACCCGGCGCACGCCCCGCTCGTCCCCTGTCCGCCGGCCGGCTTCGCGCCGTTCCAGGTAGCGCCGTCGCAGCTTGCTCTTGGCCTGGTTGGCGACCGCCCGACGCAGGTAGGCCCCGACGTCGTCGATGCGGCCCTTCCGCCACTGGACGTACACCTTGGCGAACGCCTCGCTGACCACGTCCTCGGCCTGCTCGTGATCGCTCAACAGCAGGTAGGCGAGGCGCACGGCGCGCTGGTGGTGGGCGTTGAAGACGGCGGCGAACCCGTCGCGGGTGGTGCCGCTGCGCACCATCGCGAGCACGTCAGCTCCCATCGATCCGTTGGACGCTCACCGACGGTCGCCGGTGATGACGCCACCTCCGCCCCGCACGACGCACAGCTCCCGGGAGAGGTTGAGACGGAACGTACGCCCGTTCGGTCTGCGCACACCACACCTGTGGCGGCTCCCACTAGCGTGACGCCGGACCAAGGAGCGTCGATGTTCGAGAGCAAGGCACTCAAGCGCCTCAGCGAGGCCCTGCAAGCCGTCGTGGAGCTCGGCCCGACGCTCGAGGAGATGGTCGCCGAGATCCGTTCGATGCGCGAGGTGATGGTCCAGACGAACCGCGCCCTCGAGGACGTGACGACCTCGATGGACGCCACACGGGACAAGCTCGACGCGATGTCGGAGGACGTCGCGCGTGCGTCCGGCATCATCGAACAGGCCCACCACAGCCTCGAGGCCGCCACCCAGCCCGCGGAGGCCGGAGCGTGACGCCTCGGCTCATCGGCCGGCTGACCGAGACGCTCGGCACGCTCGTCAACCTCGGGCCGACCGTCACCGAATTGGGTGCCGAGCTCGGCCGCACCCGCGAGGCGATCGAGGACATGGCGGGGCGGATGGATCGTCTGGCGGGCCTGATGGAGCAGACGCTGGCCCGCATCGACTCGACGGAGCGCGTCATCAGAGACGCGGGCACCGCCGTGGAGCAGACCTCCGACGCGATGGAGGCAGAGGGGCGCCGCCTGCGTGAGGAGAGCGAAGCGGTTCGCGAGGAGCTGGGTCGGGCGCTCGCGGACGTCCGGAGCGCCAACGAGGCTGCGCTGGCGCTGGTGGACGCCGCGGACTCGGTGCCGCTCGTCGACACCGAATCGGACTCACGTTGACGCGCGACCGAGGCGGTCCGTAGGCTCGCCTCGATCCGGTCCGATCCGGACCACACACGTTCGAGGGGACCGCCGGACGAGGCGGGGTTGGGAGCCGTTCGGCATGAAATCCACAGGGATCCACCGCAAGGTCGACGACCTCGGGCGGATCGTGATCCCCGCCGGACTGCGCAAGAGCCTCGGGATCCGTGAGGGCGACGCCCTCGAGGTCCTCGTCGAAGGCGACCGGGTCGTGCTCGCGAAACCGTCGTCGAGCTGCGTGTTCTGCGGTGGCGAGGACGACCTCCAGGGCTTCCGGGACAAGGCCGTCTGCCGCGGTTGTGTCGCGTCCGTCGGGGCGCTCGACGAGCGCCTGCGCTCCCCCAAGCCACCGGACAGGCCCGTGCGGCCGGTCGAGGAGGACGACGACACCGCCGCGCGTGCTGCACAGCGGGAGTTCGAGGAGCGCTACCGCGCCGACCGCGAGCGTGACCCCTACGACCCGGCGTCGACCACCGCCTGGTAGATCTCGCGCTTCGGCCGCCCGGTGCGCTCGGCGACGGACGCGATCGCCTCCTTCTTCGACACGCCGGTGGCGATCAGCTCGCGCACCCGGCGGACCGCTTCCTCGTCGTCGACCGGCTCGGGCTCGTCCGGTGGAGCGCCGGCCACCACCAACGTCATCTCGCCCTGGACGCCGTCAGCGACCCCGGCACGCAGTTCCTCGAGGGTGGCGGCAGACACCTCCTCGTGCAGCTTGGTGAGCTCCCGCAGCAGGGTGGCGGGGCGATCGGGACCGAGCGCCCCGCCGAGGTCCTCGAGATCCGCAACCGCGCGGTGCGGGGACAGGAAGAGCACGACGGTCCGCGGCTCGCCCGCCAACGTCTCGAGCCGCTCCCGGCGGGCAGCCCCCTTGCGGGGCAGGAACCCCTCGAAGACGAACCGGTCAGTGGGGAGGCCCGACAGCGCCAGCGCCATCGTGACCGCCGACGGGCCCGGGATCGCCGTCACCTCGACGCCGTGCTCGTGGCACGCGGCCACGAGCCGGTAGCCGGGATCGGACACCGTGGGCATGCCGGCATCGGTGACGAGCGCGACCGCATCGCCGCTGCGGAGCCGCTCCAGCACGTCGGAGAGCCGTTCCCGCTCGTTGTGCTCGTGGAACGAGAGCTGGGGCGTCGAGATGTCGAGGTGCTGGAGGAGACGCCCCGTCCGACGCGTGTCCTCGGCGAGGATCAGATCCGCCTCGGCCAGTGCGGTGACGGCCCGGGGTGCGATGTCCCCGAGGTTGCCGATGGGGGTCGCCACCAGCACGAGTCGACCGGACACGAGCGCCTTCCTTCCACCGTGGGGACGCGCGGTCCCACGCCCGCGTCCCGGCGGGCAGAGCGTAGGTGCCGGCGCGCGTAGCCTCTGGCCCGTGACACCGACCTGGCAACGCATCGCCATCCCGCTCGTGCTCTTCATCGGCGCGGCGGTGCTCCTGCTCGCCAACATCGACGAGCCGTCCCGGATCTACTTCGACGAGACCTACTACGTCGACGACGCCCGCGACTACCTCGACCAAGGCGTCGAAGCGTCCTTCGCGGTCCACCCACCGGTCGGCAAGTGGATCATCGGGGCGAGCATCTCCGTCTTCGGCGACGACGCGTTCGGCTGGCGGGCGTTCGGGGCGCTGTCGGGGGCACTCATCGTCGTGCTGGCCTACTTCATCGGGCTGCGGCTGTTCCGACGAACCGGCCCGGCGGTCCTCGCCGCACTGCTCGTACTGACTGACGGGCTGTTCATCGCACAGGCCCGCATCACGATGCTCGACATCTATCTGGCGCTGTTCGTGACGCTCGGCGTCTTCCTGCTGCTCGTCGATCGTGATCGCACGGAACCCGTCGCCCCCGTCGCGGTCCCGGCGGGCGGATCCGCGGACGCCCCGCAACAGCTCGCGCTGCTGGAGCGTGAGGGTGTGACCAGGGGGACTCCGCGGGAGACCATGCCGCGCCGTCGGCATCCGTGGCGGTGGCTGGCCGGTGTCGCGTTCGGTCTCGCGATCGCGACCAAGTGGTCGGGGCTCCTGCCGTGGGGGGCCGCAGGGCTCCTGGTCGTCGGTTGGGAACTGGTCTGGCGCCGCCGTGCGACCGGACGGTGGTTCGCGGGGTTCCACCGAGCGATCGCGTCGATCCTGGTGTCGCTCGTGCTCATCCCGATCGGTGTCTACACGGTGAGCTACGTCCCCTGGCTCGTGAACTACGAGCACACGACGGAGGGTGACGACGACTGCCCCGGAGCCGCGGAGGGGGAGTCCGACTGCGCTATCGGACCGTTCGGACGACTCGCGGGGCTGTGGCGCTACCAGGACGCGATGCTCGGCTTCCACCTCAACCTCGAGGCCACCCACAGCTACCGCGCACCCGCCTACACCTGGCCGGTTCTCGCGCGACCGGTCGTCTACTACTGGGAGAAGTGCACCGAGGAGCGCGCGAGCCAGATCCCCCAGACCGACGAGGAGACCGGCGAGGTCACCATCCCCGAGCCTTGCATCGTCGATCGGGGAGAAGCCGGCGAGATCCTCGCGGTGGGCAACCCGGCGCTCTGGTGGACCTTCCTCGCCGCGCTGCCGCTGCTGGCCGCCGGAGCGGTGCGCCGCGACGGACGAGCGGCGGTGATCGCCTTGTTCTGGGGGGCGCAGTACCTGCCGTGGCTCGTGATCTCGCGCCCGCTGTTCCTCTTCTACATGACCCCCAACATCGTCTTCCTCGCGCTTGGGGTCGCCTACGCGGTCCGCTACGTCGACGAGGGACAGCCGCTCCTGTGGCCCGGCGTCGGCACCCTCGCCGGGGCGGCAGCGGGGTTCCTCACCGGACTCGGGATCGAGGGGACCACCATCACCGACAACGCCGACGTGCGCTTCATCGCGCTCGCGGTCGGGGCGGTGGTGGGGGCGGCGCTCGGTGCCTGGCTGACCCGACGCCGACCAGCCGAGCCACCTCGCTGGCCGGTCGGAACCTGGATCGGGGCGGTCGTCGCCGTGGCCGCGGCCGGACTGTTCATCTACTTCTACCCGGTCTGGACCGGTATCCCGCTCGAGGAGGACGCCATCCGGCAGCGATGGTGGTTCGACGGCTGGATCTGACCTGCGAGCTCGGAACTCCGCCCGCCGGTCGGAAGGTTCACGAGGCCGATCGCGTTGGTTACAGTCGAAGGATCGCCCGACGAGGGCCCGGAGCCGGCCATGTCACGCTTCAACCGCTTCCTCAGACGGATCTCCCGCGTGGTCGTGATCTCGACGCTCGGGTCTGCGCTCGTGGTCGTCGGCGTCGCGCTGTCGCTGCCCGGTGTCCCTGGCCCCGGTCTGCTGCTGATCATCGCCGGACTCGCCGTGCTGTCCAAGGAGTTCGACTGGGCCCAGCGCCTCACGACCCGCCTGAAGGAGCGCGCCGGAGCGCTCCGCCGTCGCACCTTCGGGCGCCCGGCTGACGACGACCGGTCGGACGAGGACGAGCGGGGCGACCGCAAGCAACGAGAGACCGCAGCCTGACTCTCAGTTGGAGGAACCCGCGACGAAGGGGGCCGCGCAGTCGGGACACACGTAGGCGGAGCGGCTCCGCCCACAGTCGTTGTGGTGGACGACGAACCCGCTCTCGATCTCGTGCCAGGAACCGCACGACGCGCACGGCCAGTTGTGCAGGCTCGAGGCGCTGTCCAACTCGACGGGCTCCACGTCGATGATGGCGAGCTGGTCGAGCTCCATCGGAGCGCCTCTGCATCGCGGTCTGACTGGCGCGGGCGCGTCCCCCCACACTCCACGTGTCCCCATGGTGGCAGCTCGGAGGCCGTCGCGCACCAGCACACCGACCGGATGGCCAGCGCCCGACGAAACCAGTCCGGCCTCAACTCCGCCCGTCAGGCGCATCGAGTCCGCCGAGGCCGTTCCAGGCGAGCTCGACGAGGTGGTCGGCAACGACCTTGCGGTCCGGTTCTCCGGCCTCGAGCCACCACTGGCCCGTCAGTGCGACCATGCCGACGAGGGCCCGGGCGTACATGGGTGCGCGGCTGGTGTCGAGCCCCCGTCGGTCGAACTGCTCGGCGAGGATCGACTCGGCTTGGACAGCCACGTCACCCATCACGCTCGGGAGCGTGCCCGAGGAGATCCCCACTGGGGCGTCACGGATGAGGATGCGGAAGCCGTCCCGCTCCTCCTCGATGTAGGCCAGGAACGCCTCTGCCGCGGATCGGACCGCGTTGCGGGGATGCTCCGCGGTCTCGAGTGCGGTGACGATGCGGTCGAGCAGAGACTGCACCGCGCGGTCGACGATCACCGCGTACAGCCCCTCCTTGCCGCCGAAGTGCTCGTAGACGACGGGCTTGGTCACCCCAGCCCGATCCGCGATCTCCTCGACGGAGGCGGCCTCGTAGCCGCGCTCGGCGAAGACCTCACGGCCGACACCGATGAGCTGCTCCCGTCGCTCACGGCCGGTCATCCTGACACGCGCCATCGGCGTCCCCGATTCGTCAGTTGCGACCGGCGGGAGGCGACGCGAGCGCCTTCACCCCGTCGCGCCACTTCTTGGCGATGTGGCTCGGGCTCGGGAGTCGGACGTTGTGCGCGAGCCGGAGCTGCTCGAGGGTGCGGATGACACGCCACGACGGATCGGGCTGCCACCGCAGGAGGCCGTGCCGAGCGGAGGTCGGGAAGGCGTGGTGGTTGTTGTGCCACGACTCGCCGAACGACAGCACCGACAGCCAGCGGTTGTTGGTCGACTCGTCACGACTCTCGAACGGCTGCTGGCCGAAGAAGTGGCAGATGGAGTTGATGCTCCAGGTGACGTGGTGCAGCAGGAACACCCGCACCAGCGATCCCCAGACGAACCCGGTGAACGCCGCGAACCACGACCCGGTCACGGCGAACGCGATGACCGGCGGCAGCAGGAACGTGGCCAAGGTGAGCCAGCCGAATGCTGCGCTCATGCGTACGAGCATCAGCTCGTCCTCGAGGTCCGGTGCCCACCGCGACGGGACGCTGTCCTCGGGACGTGTCATCCAGCCGACATGCGCGTGCCACAGCCCGCGGAGCACCCCCTTGAGGCCGGTCTCCTCGACGAGGTGCGGAGAGTGGGGGTCGCCGTACTCGTCGGCGTAGGCGTGGTGGCGCCGGTGCGTTGACACCCACTCGATCAGGTTGCCCTGCACCGCCATCGACCCCGCCAGCGCGATCACGAACCGGACCGGTCGGGGCACCTCGAAGCTGCGGTGGGTGAAGAGCCGGTGGTACCCGACGGTGATCCCGAGCCCGGTGAACACGTAGAAGCCGAGGAACAGCCCGAGGTCGAGGCCGCTGATCCCGCGCCCCCACAGCAGGAACATCGCCGCGACCACGCCGAGCAGCGGGAGGACGGTGAAGATCACCGACATCCGCCGCTGGAAGCGGATCTCGTCAGCGCTGATCTTTCGAACCCCAGGGATCTCCGGCGGTGCCTCCTCGGCCAGCGCCCGGTCCATGATCTCCTCGGCATCGGGCGGGAGGGTCGTGTCGGGTGGGGCGGTCGTCGGGGTCTCGGTCTGGGATTGCGTGGCGGCAGTGGGGGCCAAAGCGTTGCTCCTGGAGTTCGATGCGGAGGGGAGTGAGGTCGCGTACCTACGCGAACGTAACCTACGCCACCGTAGGTTGCTCGGCCAACCGAGGAGCGGGAGCGGTGCTCAGCGGTGCCCGAAGACGGGGCGGGGCTCGTAGGGCTCGGACAGGTACGCGATCTCGTCCGCGCGGATCTCTGTGCCTATCCTCAAGACGTACTCGCTGGATGGGGGCGCGTCCGTGCCGTCGAGGGGGCCTCGTCGAACCTCTGGCGACGTTGGCAGCCGGGACGGCGTATGGCGCACCATCGGCGGATGGGCGGCCACCGGAGCAGGCGTCGCCGGTCTTCTCGGACTGCTCTCCGTCATCCCCTGGCCCGAACTGTTCGCCATCGACGCGCGACCGATCAACGCGATCACGCGCCGCCCAGGACTGAAGTACGTCCTCGTCGGTCATTACGCGATCCTCGTCGCCGGTGGAGTGCTGGGTTCGGTAGCGGGCGTCGGTCTCGTGCTCGCACGCCGAAGGCGGTTCGTCCACCTTCTGGGTGGGCTCCTGCTCGCCGGAGCCTCGGCTGCGTTCGCGTACGCAGCGACGGTGCGAACCATCGACCTGAGTGACGGGCGCGCGGTCGAAGACGTGGAGGGGGTGGTGTGGGCTGGTGGAGGTGTCCTCCTCATCGCCGTCGTGATCCTCACGTTGGCGCTCAGGCGACACGCAGGGACCAGCTTCCTGCTCCTCGGACTGGGGGCACCAGTCCTCGTCGTCGCCGGCATCGCGACGTTCATGCTGGTGGGGCCGGACTTCTACCCGGAGATCTGGGGCGTGACCTTCCCACCACCCTCGGACTACCTGCTCGCGATCTGGTTCGTCGGTCTGGGCAGAGTCATGCGGACCACCGCGACCGGAACCGTCTGACAGGTGCCACGAGCAGGCGTTCTGGCTGGCGGATGGCCCACCGAGATGCACTGCGGGGCATACCCACCCGCGCCGCGGGCGGGGCGGGACCGATCTCAGCGCTGACCGCAGTTGCATCCTCTGGTCCACACCGGAGCAACCGTCACCGTCGACCGTTCGATGGTTCTCGGGACATCTCGGATGGTGGAGGTGATGGGATTTGAACCCACGGCCTCTTCGTTGCGAACGAACATAGCCGGCAAACACCGGTGGACGGGCACGGACCCCCGCGGACGTCAATTAGGCCCCTGACCTGCGCGAACACCGCTCCCGAGGATCCGCTGGCGTCCGTCGCGATCCGCCGTCGTCCACGCGACATGTGGCCCAATGTGGCCCAAGTCCGAACCCCTCCAGAGCTCGAGGTTCTCCTCGGCGAGCCTCCTCATGGGCAGCAACAACCGTGACTTCGCGGCAACAATTAAGATAAGCATCTACACTCTTTTGACTTTAACGTCGCGTGGGAAGTCAGCGATGTCGCCATCGACACGAGCGGGGCGCTACGTCCAGCAGCCAGCTGGGTACGTCGCGTTCCATCCAGCCCCGTTCCCGCCGCGCGACCTCGACATGTCGGCCGCGCTCATCGGATCGCTGAGTGAAGCGGATCGGGCGCTGGCTCGGCTCGACGGCGCGGCCTCGGTGATCCCCGATGTGGACTTGTTCATCACGATGTACGTCCGAAATGAGGCGACCCGGTCCAGCCAGATCGAGGGCACGCAGGCCACGTTGGCTGATGTCGTCGAGGCCGAGGTTGCGAGCATCGACGAAGAGCGTCGTGACGCCGTCGCCGAGATCCGGAACTACGTGGATGCGCTGAACCTTGGGTTGCGTCGTCTCGCCGACCTGCCGGTGTCCCTCCGGTTGCTGCGCGAGATCCACGCCGAGCTGATGAGCGGCGTACGCGGCGGCACTGCGGACCGGACTCCTGGAGAGTTCCGGCGGTCCCAGAACTGGATCGGCGGGTCGTCCCCTTCCAACGCACGGTTCGTACCGCCACCAGTCGAGCAGATGACCGACGCTCTGCACGAGTGGGAGCTCGCCATCCACAACGAGGACGGGCTCCCACCGCTCGTGCGTATCGGGCTCCTGCACGCTCAGTTCGAGACCATCCACCCGTTCATCGACGGCAACGGTCGCGTCGGGCGTCTGCTCATCACCTTCCTGCTCACCGAGTGGGGCATCCTGCGGCACCCGCTGCTGTACCTCTCAGGGTTCTTCCGCCGTCACGTGGACGAGTACTACCGGCGGCTCCAACTCGTCCGCGACGACGGTGATTGGGAGGGCTGGCTCGAGTTCTTCCTCGACGGCGTCGCCGAAACCGCAGCCGAGGCGACCACGACCGTGCGCGCGATCCTCGACCTGCGTGAACGCGACCGGCAACGGATCGCCGAACTCGGCCAGCGAGCAGCCAACGCCTACCGACTCCACGACCACCTGCTGTCAGTCCCGTTCACGACGGCCGGCGAGGTCCAACGCGTCCTCGACGTCAGCCAGCCCACCGCGAATCGTCTACTGCGCGATCTAGGCGGCGTCGGCCTCTTGACCGAGGTCACCGGCAAGCAACGCAACCAACAGTGGGTCTATGTCGACTACCTGGGTCTGTTCCGCCCGACCGAGATGTGAGTCCATCCTACGAAGTCCTGGCAGGACTCCACGAGCGATCCTCACCCCCGTGTGCCGACTGAGCGGTGTAAACGGTTGTGCCGCTCGTCGCCGTCCAGCGGACGGTCGACTAGATGTCGCCTGCCGCTCAACAGAACACGCCCAGCCATCGCCGGGTCGGCCCTCGCCATCAGTCGATGCCGAGCTTTCGATAACCGGCCCGGCGTCGGTTGAACATCGTGTCGAGGACGGGGACGTTGCTGTCGAGGTAGTCGTGGACCACGACCTCGTTCTTGTTCGGCGCGGGGCGGAGCAGCCGTACCGTCAGAGGTGACAGCACCGAATCCTCCTGGCCTCTTCGTCCCGCTACGGAACCCAGTCCTGAGCCGCGGCACCGAACACGGATAGAAACGAGACCGTCACGACCTCCCGGTCGAGATGGCAGCATGATGATCAGACGAGACGAAGCTCGGTACTGAGATGTCGTCGTGTACGGCTAGGTGATCGTCCCGGCTGGGTCCCCACGGGTGAGGGTCACCCTGGCCCGAGCCCCACGAACCGTCCAACCAGGTCGAGTGTTCGTGTCGCTGTGCCAGTGAGGGGCTGGAGATCTGTGCACGAGATCGATCCATCTGCCGCACGGATCCCTGAGGAGACATCCTCTGGGACTGGGTGGACGATCCGAGTAAGTGTGATCTCGCACTCCCCCTCCGTCGAGAGGTAGGTCTCGCCATCCAGGACGACGGTCGCTCTGAGTTCGCCGCTGGTCGGGGCTCTCGCCCCTGCCACATTGCCCACGATGATCAGCTTGTCGGTGATGCCGAGGCGGCCGTCGACGTGCCACCTCACTTCCTCGAGCACTCCCTCGGTATAGGTCGGACCCTGGCCGCGTATGACATGGATGCCCTCGACAGCCCCCGAGGTCTGGAGCACCGCACCGCGGTCGGGAGGCATGAGGGAGAGTGCTTCCTCCCCGAGGTCCATCGGCACGGGGTTGGGCATCGGGGGGGGACGGACCACGACGTCCGGGTGGCCACCTTTGATGGTCACCAGTACCGCGGCAACGACGAGCGCTATCACAGCGACGACGCCCTTCGCGACAGGCCGACGCCAGTCCGATGGGTCCAGGATGTCCCGAAGCTTGACGAGACCACGGTGCGTTAGCGCCTTCACCGCGCTCTGGGTCGTATCCATCGCATCGGCGACATCGGCCACGGACCAGTCCAGCAGGTAGCGAAGAGCGACAGCGGCCCGCTGCCGCGCCGGTAGCTGATCGAGAGCCCTCTCAAGCAGTAGCCGGTCCGCTGTCGCGCGTCCGGCGTCCTCATGAGCCTCGTCAAGAAGCCGGAGTTGTTGAAGAACCCGACGCTCGATCTGTTTGCGCCTGAACCTGGAGTGGGCGAGGTTGATGGCAACGCGATACACCCAAGCACCAGGCGCCGACATGCCCTGGACCTCGTCCCAGCGTGCAGATGCGCGCGCGAACGCTTCCTGAGCTACCTCCTCCGCCACGCTGGCGTCCCCGCAATAGTTCGCCACTGCGCCGACGATCTGCTGCCGTTCTTCCTGACAGAACTCAGCTAGGACAGGACTTTCCAAGAGCGTCGCCTTCTCCACGCCTCACGATACAGACGGTCAGGTCGCCGGTCAGGACGCGCAGTGCGCTCTGCTCGCGCGCTCGCCGCGCAGTACTGGGCGTTGTGACAGGAAGCTGACTCCGCACCGCGTCCGGCGTCCCATGCGATGCGTCTGTGGACCGGACACGTCGCAGCGAGCGACTCTATCGACGCAGGGAGGAACGATGCTGACGGGGGCCGACGTGGCTCAAGGCCAGCGGAAGGGGGCTGGAGGAACGGCGGCGAGGCTGCCCACCTTTGCCGCTGTCGTCTGGCTCCTGATGTCGACCGTAGCGTGCTCCGGTCCATCGGAGATCCGCCCTGCCTACGATGCATCCGGCCCGGACGAGGCCGGGTCAACGCACGAGGAAGAGCCGGCGGCGAAGTCAGAACCGTCGCCTTCCGCCTCCCCTTCCGAGCTCGCACCCATCACGGGCTACGGGGACTTCAGCGGGGTCGAGTTCCACGAGATGGACTGGAACCTCTGGATCCGGCGGGTGGTTTCCTGCATGCGCGATCACGGCTTCCCAGCCACGATCATCCCCGGTGGGATCAACTTCAGCCGGATCCCCGAGGACCAGAACCAGAAGGCCCAGGCTGTTCAAGCAGCTTGTGAGGCGGGTATGAACACGCCTTCCCCGAGACCACGCAACGAGGCGGAGCTCGGGGAGATCTACGAGTACATGCTCGCGCTCAGGGAGTGCCTCATCGCAGAGGGCTACGACATCCCTGAGCCGCCCAGCAAGCAGGTGTGGATCGACACCCACTACGACCCTGACCTCGCCTGGAAGATCTGGAGCTTCGTTCCTGACGCGGGAAACCCCGAGTACTCGTGGGAGCACATCGAAGTGCGATGCCCCGCTCAACCCGTAGGCGGATACGGCCAGTGGGAGCCCGGCGATCCGGTGGTTCCCATGCAGGAGCCTCCCAACGCGGAGCCCCCCGAGGCCGAGGGTCGATGAGCCTGGCATGTCGCAGGCGAGGACACCGATGACCCACCGAGCGAAGCTCCTGTTCGGTGCGTTGCTCGGCGTCGCCCTGTTCCCTGCCGGTTGGGTGGCAGGCCAGGCCGCGTTCGTCCCCCCAGAGAACCCGCTCGAGACCCGACCGGCTCCGCTCACGTACGTGGTTCAGGAGGCGACGGTCGGGCGCTCGCTCAGCTTCGCGGCCGTCGCGGAGTGGGACCTGTCTCCCGTAGCCCCCAACCGTGCGGTGGGCGTCGTGACGTCGGTCGTGATCGGACCCGGCACCCCTGCAGATGCGGGCAATGTGGCGTTCACCGTCGACCTACGTCCGGTCGTCATCGCCCAGGGCGAAGTGCCGATGTTCCGTGAGTTGCGCGTCGGCGATGAAGGCCCCGACGTCGAACAGCTCCAGTCGTTCCTCGCGGCGACGGGACACTTCGAGGGTGATCCGGACGGGCGCTTCGGAGCCGACACGGCATCGGGGGTCAGAGCGTGGCAGCGCGAAGTCGGCGTGGATCCCGACGGACATGTCCGGCCCGGCGACCTCGTCTTCGTACCCGAGCTCCCCGGCAGCTTCGTGGTCGGCGATGACATCGCGGTCGGGCGGCAGGTCACCGGTGGCGAGGTGGCTTTGTCGGCCGTGTCGGCGATTCCCCGGTTCTGGATCCCACTCGCGCCCGACCAACGAGGGTTCATCACCCCAGGCATGCCAGTCGTCCTGTCGCTAGGAGCTGGCACGGTCGAGGCGACGGTCGCGCGAGTCGTGGAGGGATCCGACGTTGATGGCCTCGAGGCTGAGCTCGATGGGATCCGGTGCGGCGACCGATGCGCGGACCTCGTCAGGGTCGGAGACCGCAGCACCTTCCAGGCACAGGTCGTACTCACACCTGAGGAGACGGGTCCGGCGGTACCCGTGGCCGCGATCCGATCCGATGCGGGGAACGCCACGTTCCTCGTTGGCTCGGAGGGCGAGAGACTGACGGTGGACGTCCGCGCTTCAGCCAACGGCCTGGCGGTCGTCGACGGCGTCCGCGTCGGCACGGAGGTGCGCCTGCCGTACGGAGAGCCCCCGCCGGCCGGGACGGCTGACGATGACTGACTCGGTGGTAGTGACCGCAGAAGGACTCACGTTCGGGTATGACCCAGGACATGACCTCATCCGCGATCTGACCTTCTCGTGCTTCGGTGGCGCCGTGACCGGCCTGCTCGGGCGGTCAGGAGCGGGCAAGTCCACCCTCCTCTACCTCCTCGGTCTCATGCTGCGACCGACGGCGGGCCGTGTGACCGTCCGCGGCCGCGACACGACTCGACTCTCTGATCGGGAGCGTTCCAGGATGCGCGCCGAAGATCTCGGGTTCGTCTTCCAGGACGCGGCCTTGGACAACTCGCGCACCGTCCTCGACAACATCGTCGAGGCCGCCCTGTTCGCCGGCCAGCGCTATCGAACAGCAACCCGAGAGGCACGAAGGCTGATGCAGCAGTTCGATGTGGAGGTGCCGGCCCGACGTCGACCGGGGGAGATCTCAGGTGGCCAGGCACAGCGGATCGCCCTGTGCAGGGCGCTGATCACTCGACCATCCGTGGTGCTCGCTGACGAACCAACGGGCAACCTCGACGAAGAGACAGGAGCCGTGGTCGTATCCGCGTTGCGCTCCGCTGCCTACGACGACGGAGCCGTCGTCATCGTCGCTTCCCACGATCCCACGATCCATGCGGCCTGCGACTCGCTGCTCCGGCTGTGATGCGGCTTCGTGAACTGATCGCCGAGTGCATGCGGGTCGCGCGGAGCCAGGCGCTCGCGTCCAGCGTGGTCGGGCTCGTCGTCGGGGGTGCTGCTCTCATCGCCCTCGCGACGACAGGTCGCACGATCCAGTCGGAACAGGAGATCCTGTCGCGGATCGACACCGCTGAGACCCGGCTCGTGACCATCACCGACGCGCGGGGCGACGCCGGACTGACGTACGGAGGTGTGGAGCGTGTGGCCGCCCTGAGCGAGGTGGAGTGGACGCTGGCGCTCGGCGGAGCGGTTGACGTCAGGGCTCTGGCGGTCGAAGCAGCGCCTTCGGTCGCGGCCTATCCGATCTACGGAGAGCTACCACCCGTGATCCGGTCGTCGCAATGGAGCCGCTCGCCAGGAACAGCACTCGTGGGCGTGGACGCACGAACACCTCTCGGGCTCACGGTTCCGGCAGGCGGGGTTCGTCCGCGGCGAGCGGGACCTGACTTCGCAGCCGTGGGTTGGCATCAAGCCGATCGCCCGCTCAGAGAGCTCAACTCAGCCCTTCTGATGGTCCCTCACCACGACTTGGGTGAGGGCCCGATCAGGACGATCCACGTCATGGCCACGAGTTCCGCCGAGACCGATGCCATCGCCAGAGCCGCGATGGGCCTGCTGTCTCCAGCGGACCCGAACTCGGTGGTCGTCCAGACCTCGCCCGAGTTGAACCACATGCGGGACGCCATACGAGCGGGCCTCGGTCAGTCTGCTCGGCAGCTCTTGGCGCTGGTGCTTCTGTCGGGTCTCATCCTCGTCGCGCTCACCGTCTTCGCCAACGTCACCGCACGGCGCAAGGACTTCGGCCGCCGCCGGGCGCTAGGAGCTTCCCGATCAGAGATCGTTCTGCTGGTCGCTGGCCGAACCGTGGTCGTCGCGGTCATGGGTGCCGTCGTCGGCGCGTCGGTCGGGTCCGCCATCGTCTGGATCTGGACGTCCGCACCTCCACCGCCCGGCTTCTCGATAGCAGTGGCGTTCCTCTCATCACTCGCTGCGGCGTTAGGGGCCGTTGGTCCAGCCGCGGTGGCGGCGTTCCGTGATCCAGTGAAGGTGTTGCGAATGCCGTGAAGCCGGCCGCTTCGCACGAAACTCTGAGGTTCATCTGCGTCCACGGGGAGGAACCTCAGAATCGCGGTTTGGTGGCCCAAGCGCTCCAACGAAGAGGCCACCCAAGCGTCCAGCGACGTCCCCAGACGGCCAGCCCCGCTCCGGAGAGATGTGGCCCAAATGTGGCCCATCATCAAGCACCGTTTTCGCTACGGGCCTTTAACTCTCGAAATTCGAGCGTTTTCGGTGGAGGTGATGGGATTTGAACCCACGGCCTCTTCGTTGCGAACGAAGCGCTCTGCCGAGCTGAGCTACACCCCCGGGAGCTACCAGCCGGGTCTGGCGGGCGGCTCGGGATGGTAGCGACGGGCTCTCCGAGCCACCACATCAACCAGTGTCGAGGGACCGCTCCAGAGCCTCGCGATGGGCATCCAGCGCGCCCCGCAACTCCCGCTGGCCGACCGCGGTGGTCAAGTCGCCACGGGTGCGCTCGGTGATCGCCCGCGCCCCGTCCGCCTTGCGGCGCAGACCCCGCGTGAGGCCGTCCGGCACGTCGATGGCCACGAGGACCGACATGATCTCCTGCATCACCCCGAGGAGCTGTTCGCCCCGCTCGAGGTCGCCGCTGCGGATCGCGTCCAGGCAGGCGCGGCGGCACTCCCCGACGGTCTCTGACAGCCCGTGGAGCCAGGAGGCGTCGTCGACGTCGAGGTCCGCGGGGCTCGGCACGTCGGCGCCGTCGAGCACGGCGGCGGTGATCCGCGCTTCGGCGTACTCCTTCATGGCGTCCTGGAGGAACCCGCCGTAGAACACGTGCGGATGGGGATGGGCGACGCCGGCGGCGGCCGCGAGCCGCTCGCCGGAGCGGGTCATGAGCTCCTCGGCCCGGTCGCGCTCGCCACGGTGCAGGGCGCGGATCGCGTTGGCCGCCGAGCGGATCACGTCTCGTGACGCGACGTAGGCGGTCTCGCGGGCCTCGTGGCGCTCGGCGAACCGTTCGCGAACCGGTTCGGCGAGCTCCTGGAGGTCGTTGTCCTCAGTCATCCCAGCGTCGGATCCGCACGCCCGAATGTGGGGCCCAGGGATCGTCGGGATGTGTCGCCACCGGCACGGCTTCCGCCCCGCCCCCTTCTTGCCGACGGCCGCGGTCACCGAACACGGTCTCGCCGACGGCGCGGCGCTCGGGAAGGTCCGTGGCAGGCTCGAGGTCGGGGCGCGGGAGGTGGCGGACGACCTCGCGGGCCTGTTCGCGCTCGACCTTCCAGCGCCGTAGCACCGAGGCGTAGCCACCGAGTCCGAGGAGCGCCAGGGACGCGAGGATCCACATCGCCCCGCCGAACACGAGCGCGAAGAGCAGGCTGGCCCCCGTCATCGCCACGAGCCGGGTGAAGAGCCGCCGTCGCCGCTCGAGGGTCGGGTCGTGGCGTGATCGCTCGCCCGGGGCGGCGGACGCAACGGATCCGTCGCGGTCGACCAGGCGTGAGGCGTCGTCAGGGACCATGAGGTACCGCCCATCGCGGTTGTGCTTGAGGACATCCATGGCGCGCTCGAACCCTCCGACGGTGGCGCGGGTGTTGGAGCGGCCGCTGCGGAAGACGCTCGGAAGCAGGGCCACCGCCCAGAGGAAGACGAGGATCACGATGAGTGCCTCGTTCATCGGCCCTCCGCCCCCATCGGTTCCTCTCCGTCGACCTGACGGCCACTATCGGGCGGCCACGTGCGAAAGTAACACCGATGTGGTTTCGGGGGAAGGAACCGCCTCGTGCGGAGGATACGCACCGGCTGTCACGCCGGCGAGTGGTACTCCCCGCTCTGGCCGCCGGACTTCGAGAGGAGCCGGAGATCGGCGATCACGACGTCGCGCTGGACCGCCTTGACCATGTCGTAGAGCGTGAGCGCGGCGGTCGAGGCGGCCACGAGCGCCTCCATCTCGACACCCGTGCGGTCGGCGGCACGGGCCTCCGCGGTGATCCGGGCCTCGCCGGTCTCGACCTCGAGGTCGAACTCGACGTCCACCCTGGTCAGCGACACCTGATGGCACAGCGGGATGAGTTCGCTCGTCCGCTTCGCGGCCTGGATGCCAGCCAGACGCACCACCGCTCGCAGGTCACCCTTCGGGAGGTCACCGGCGGCGACCCGTCGGGCGGTGTCCGGCGTCATCCGCACGGTCGCGGTCGCGCGTGCCGTCCGCTCGGTCGTGGGCTTGTCGCCGACATCCACCATCCGGGCGTCGCCGTCGTCGTCGAGGTGCGACAGTCCGCCCACGGTCAGGAGTCCACGAGCAGGTGGACGGTGAGCTTGTCGCCCTCGGAGACACGCGTCGTGTCCTCGGGGACCTCGGCCAGCCCGTCGGCACGTACCACCGAGGTCAGCACGTGCGAGCCCTGGTCCCCGGTCGGGGTGGCGGTCCACGTGG
This sequence comes from Nitriliruptorales bacterium, assembly GCA_033722375.1. Classification (GTDB taxonomy): domain Bacteria; phylum Actinomycetota; class Nitriliruptoria; order Nitriliruptorales; family Nitriliruptoraceae; genus JAWVZB01. Next base: position 24,173 of record JAWVZB010000036.1, read on the forward strand.
CGCCCTCGCGCCGCAGCCGGACCCGCACGAAGGTGCGCTTGTCGGCCGGCGCGTCGATCGCCTCGGTGACCCTGGCGCGGACCGCCGGGCGCAGCGTGTCACGGCGGCCCTGGATGGTCCGGATAGCGGGGCGGACGAAGACCTCGAACGACACGAAGCTCGACACCGGGTTGCCGGGCAAGCCGAAGACCGGGACGTCACCGAGCATCCCGAAGACCTGTGGCATCCCCGGCTTCATGGCGACCTTGTGCGCCCAGACCGTGCCGAGCGTCCCGACCACGTCGCGCACGAGGTCGAACATCCCCGCGCTGACGCCGCCACTCGTCAGGAACATGTCCGCGTGCCCGATGTTGGAGTCGAAGGCGTGCATGAGGGCCTTGCGGTCGTCACCCACGATGCCGGCGCTGTAGGGGATGGCGCCCGCCTGTCGAACCATCGCCGCGAGCATCGGCCCGTTGGCGTCCCGGAGCTGGCCCGGCCCCGGCCGCTGCGCAGCCGGCACGAGCTCGTCGCCGGTGGAGAAGATCACCACGCGGGGGGTCGGGTAGCAGTGCACCCGCCCCGCCCCGACCGCGGCGAGGAGACCGATGTCGGCAGGGCGGATCCGGTGCCCCGCGGCCAGCAGCCCCTGCCCCGCCTGCACGTCCTGCCCGACGGTGCGGACGAACTCGCCGGCACGGGGAGCGCGGAACACCTCGACGGTGCCGCCCTGCTCGCGGGTGACCTCGACCGGCACGATCGCATCCGCGCCGGGTGGGAGCGGGGCGCCGGTCATGATCCGGACCGCTTCGCCCGAACCGATCGGTGTGGGCTCGCTCGCCCCCGCGGGAACCGTCCCGAGCACCGCGGCGCGCGTCGGAGTCTCGCCCGTCGCATCGAGGTGATCCTCGCGGACCACCGCGTACCCGTCCATCGCGGAGTTCGCGAACGCCGGGATGGGCTCGTCGCTCACGACGTCCTCGGCCAGCACGAGCCCGAGCGAGTCGGCCAGCTTCAGTTCGATCGGGTCCGGCTCCGGGAGGTGTTCCAACACGTGCGCACGCTGCGCATCGACCGAGAGTAGTTCCTGGGCGTCGGTGATCGTGGTCCGTCCCTCGCCGCCGAACGTCGCTGCTGCGTCACTCACCGAGCTGCTCCCCCACGAAGGTGCGTAGCCAGGCGGTGAAGTCGGGGCCGAGGTCCTCGCGACGGGCCGCCATCTCGACGGTGGCCTTGAGGAACCCCAGCTTGTCGCCGGTGTCGTGGCGGACACCGTCGAACCGCACCGCCATGATCGGCTCGTCCTGTGCCATCGCTTCGAGCGCGTCGGTGAGCTGGATCTCCCCGCCCCGCCCCGGCGGGGTCTGCTCGATCACGTCGAAGATCTCAGCCGGCAGCACGTACCGGCCGATGATCGCGAGGTTCGACGGCGCCTCGTCCGCGGCTGGCTTCTCGACGAGGTTCGTGGCGCGGAACACGTCGTCCTCGTCGGTCGGCTCGGTGGCCACGATGCCGTAGAGGTGAACCTGGTCCTCGGGGACCTCCATCACCGCCACGACGGGGCGCCCCGACCGCTCGTGCACCGCGATCATCCGCGACAGGAAGTCGGACTCGGGGTCGATGATGTCGTCGCCGAGGATCACCGCGAACGATGCGTCTCCGACGTGCTCACGACCCATGAGCACCGCGTGTCCGAGGCCGAGCTGCTCGCCCTGGCGGACCGCGTGGACCGAGGCCAGCCGGCCCAGTCGGACGACCTCCTCGAGCTCCTCCTTCTTGCCCTTCTCCTCGAGCGCCACCTCCAGGTCGACGACCCGGTCGAAGTGGTCGACCAGCGACTGCTTCCCCGTCGAGGTGACGAGCAGCACGTCGTCGATACCTGCCTCGACGCACTCCTCGACGATGTACTGGATGGCGGGGCGGTCGACGACCGGGATCATCTCTTTCGGGATCGCCTTGGTCGCGGGGAGGAAGCGGGTGCCCCATCCCGCGACGGGCAGGACGGCCTTCGTGACCACGGGGTGGACCTCCGACGGGGACGGGGCGAGCGTAGTCTCCTGCGACTGCCCGCCCGGCCACCGGTCGGCACGGCGGCGGCAGCACCGACTCGACGCCTAGGATCGACCCCATGGACGATCTGGCGGGGCCCAAGCAGGCGCTGCGGCGCACCGCCCTCGACGCCCGCCGCACCCTCGACGCCGACGAGCGCGAGCTCGCAAGCGGTCAGATCGTGGACCGCATCCTCGCGATCCCCGAGATCCTGCGCGCCCGGCACGTGCTCACGTACGCCGCCCAGGCCGACGAAGCCGATCCCGGAGGGCTCTTGGCGCACCTCCACGACCGGGACATCCGCACGCTGTTCCCGCGGGTCAACGGGGACACGCTCGAGCTCGTGGCCGCGTCCGACCTGGTGAGCCTGACCCTCGGCTACAAGGGGATCCGGGAGCCGGCAGGACCGAAGGTCGACCCGGGGATCGTGGAGGTGGCGCTCATCCCGGGCGTGGCGTTCGACGTCGTGGGTGGACGACTCGGGCACGGCGGGGGGCACTACGACCGGCTCCTGGCCGCCCTGCCCCACGGCGCGCTGCGGATCGGCATCGCCTTCTCCTGCCAGATCGTCCCGCGGGTGCCGCGCAGCCCGGTCGACGAGCCGGTCGACATCGTCGTCACCGAGCGGGCGACGTACCACACCCGGGCGCGGACCACCGACGTGCCCGGATGACCCGTTCGGACATGTTGCGCACGCGCGCGCACGTCCGCATACTCTCTGTTGGCACTCTCGAACGGTGAGTGCCAAGCCGGTGGAACTCCGCGCCCACCGCCACCGACGGACCCAAGGAGACAGGCCGATGCCCACCTACGAGTACGCGTGCCGCGACTGTGGCGAGCACCTCGAGGTGGTCCAGTCCTTCAAGGACGACCC
>JAWVZB010000037.1:0-26963 GCA_033722375.1 Nitriliruptorales bacterium
CATTCGGCTGGCCACGTTCACGGCGTCACCCCAGACGTCGTAGTGGAACTTGGTGTTCCCGATCACCCCGGCCGTCGCGGGGCCGGAGTTGATGCCGATCCGGAACGTGAGTCTCCCGACCTCGGGATGGGGAACCCACCGCTCGAACTCGAGCATGTCCAAGGCCAGTTACGGGTGACACCAGGATGTTGACCACTGTCAGCAGCGCGTACCCAAGGGGAATGCTCCCCGCGACCGGCTCCCCCAGCAGCAGATAGGCCGAGCCCCAGATCGCACCGGCCCCCGAGTAGAGGATGCTCGCCGCCAGGAGCAAGGTGCGTTGGAGATGACGGTCGGTGTCGGGGTCGCGGGCGATCGCCAATGACTCGAGCGACGTCAGCGACCGCTCCCACACCGACACGGCCACACTCCCGTCCTGCGTTGCAGCCTTCATACCACAGGATGGCACGACTGGGTCGACCAGGGCAGGGGCGACGTCGCCCCAGGACAGCGATCAGATGCGGCGGAGCGCGGCGGCGGGGATGTCGTAGTGCCGTTGGATCCAGGCGAAGTTGTCCATGCGGAAACCGGCGCAGTCACGCTGCACGAGCAGCGCGTAGGTCGCGTCGCGGACCTCGTCCAGGACCTCCTCGACCTCGGGCGATGCGACGTCGGCGGCGTGCTCGAGCGCCTTCCATCGCGCGAGTGCCCGCTCGAGTCGGCGACCGACCCGACCCAGGGCGTACGCCCGCTCCTCGAGCAGTTCGCGTTGCACGCCCTCGACCGCTCCGACGCGGCTGCGCCGGGTCCGTCGGGGCTGTGGCAGACGTCGCGGGGCGGACATGGGCGCACCGTACCGAGGACACGCCAGCGGTCAGTCCGCTTCCGGCAGTGGCTCGTCGGCGGAGAGCTCGAGGATCAAGGCATGCAGCATCTCGAGGCAGCGGTCGAGCTGCTCGAGGGGGAGGTTCTCGTCGGGGCGGTGGGCGAGGTCGATGTCGCCCGGACCGCAGACCGCTGCCGGGATGCCGGAGGACTGGTAGAGCCCCGCTTCGGTGTTGTACGCGGCCACGGTGTGGGTTGCCGTCGGCAAGATCGATGACAGCAGGCTCACGGCGGGGGATGCCTCGCTCGGCGCGAGGCCGCCCACCGCCCCTGCTGTGGTGCGAACGAGTCCGGCGTCGGGATGACGCCCTCGGAGTTCGGCGTCGAGCTCCCGCTCGAACGTGGCCATCGCCCCGAGAACGATCGCCGCGTGGTCCGGCGTGACCGGTCGCATCTCCCACTGGATCTCGCAGTTGCCGGCTACCACGTTCCGGGCAGAGCCGGCGTCGATCACACCGACGTTGAGGGTCGACTCCGGCGGGCTGAACTCGGGGTCGCCGTCCAAGGCCCGGAGACGTTCTTTCAACTCGAGCAACTTGCCCACGTAGCGGACGCCGTACTCCAGGGCGCTCACCCCCTGGTCGGGAGTCGAGCCGTGTCGCTCTACACCCCGGATGGTGGTCGTGTACTCGTAGCAGCCCTTGTGGGCGTACACGATGTCCATCGAGGTCGGCTCGCCGACGATGGCAACTCCCGGTCGGACGCCACGGTCCGCGACCTCGTCGAGGAGCAGTGGGGCGCCCTGACAGCCGATCTCCTCGTCGAAGGTCAGGGCGACATGGACAGGGCGGGTGAGCTCCGCTTCGGCGAAGTGGGTGCTCGTCGCGAGGACGCAGGCCAAGAAGCCCTTCATGTCCACCGTGCCCCGCCCGTAGATCCGGTCGTCGCGCCGCGTCGCGGTGAACGGCGGCGAGCTCCATCCGGCCGGTTCTGGTGGCACGACGTCGGTGTGGCCCGACAGCACCACGCCGCCGTCGACGGCGGACGGGCCGAAGGTGGCGAAGAGGTTGGCGCGACGGCCGTCGTCGTCGGTGACCTCGAAGGTGTCCGCTCCGAACCGCTCCACGTAGTCCCGTGCGTAGGCGATGAGCTCCCGGTTGGAGCGTGACGTCACCGTCGGGAATGCCACGAGCTCGGCCAGTACCGCGAGCGTCTCGTCCCGCGTCGACTCGAGTACCCCTGGTGGCATGCCCACGGTCAGGCCTTGACGAAGAGCTGGCGGGGGAAGTTGGCGAGCGTCTCGGCAGGCCCATCCTCGGTGATGAGGATGCTCTCGGTGATCTCGAGTCCCCAGTCGTCCATCCACAGTCCGGGCATGAAGTGGAAGGTCATGCCGGGTTCGAGGACCGATTCGTCGGTGGTCCGGAGGCTGATGGTCCGCTCCCCCCAATCTGGCGGGTAGCTCAACCCGATCGGGTAGCCACATCGCCCCTCACGTTCGATGTCCGCACGGCTCAGCGCCCCGTACAGAGCGGTGGCGATGTCAGCGGCGCGGTTGCCGGCTCGCGCGGCGTCCAGGCCTGCCTCGAGTCCCTCGAGCAACGCTGCTTCTGCGTCCCGAAGCTCGGCCGGCGGTTCCCCGAGGAAGACCGTGCGACAGAGCGGGGCGTGGTAGCGCCGGTAGCAGCCGGCGACCTCGAAGAAGGTGCCCTCACCGCGGACGAAGGGTCGGTCGTCCCAGGTCAGATGCGGCGCCGAGGCGTCGGCACCGCTCGGGAGCATGGGCACGATGGCCGGGTAGTCACCCCCGTACTCGTCCCCGTCCTGGTCCTCGGCACCGCGGATACCGGTCGCGAAGATCTCCGCAGCGACGTCGCTCTTCTTCACCCCTGGCTCGACCAGCTCGAGTATCCGCGTGTGGATCCGCTCGACGATCCGGGCCGCCCGCCGCATGTACTCGAGCTCGCGGGGTGACTTCACCGTGCGCTGGCGGTTGACGAGGCCGGTGGCGTCGACGAACCGGCAGTCGGCCAACCCGTCGACGAGGTGCTGATGCGCCGCGGCGGAGTAGTAGTAGTTGTCCATCTCGACCCCGATGGGGTCTCGCACCCCGCGCTCTCGGAGCAGTGCAACGAGATGCTCGTGCGGATGGCGGTCCGTCGACTGCACCAGCTCGTCGGGGTAGCCGACGATGTCCTCGTGGTCGAGGTAGACGGTCCGCTTGGCGCCGTTCGCGTCCATGCTCCGCCCCCACCACACGGGCTCGTCGTCGTGCGTGACGACAACGGCCTGGTGGGTGTAGAACGACCAGCCGTCGTAGCCCGTGAGCCACGCCATGTTCGACGGGTCCGTCGCGACCAGCGTCGCGATCCCCCGGTCGTCCATCGCTGCCCGGGTCTTGGCCAGTCGAGTGTCGTACTCCCCTCGCTCGAACGGGAGCTCGAGGGTCAATGCTCCAGCACCGCTTGGAGGAACGACTGGGTGCGCTCGTGCTCGGGGTTGCGCAGGATCTGGTCCGGCGTGCCGTCCTCGAGGATGCGGCCCTGATCGAACATCACGACTCGGTCTGCAACCTCCCGTGCGAAGCCCATCTCGTGGGTGACCAGCATCATCGTGGTCTTGCCCTCCTCCGCGATGTCCTTGAGGACGCTCAGCACCTCACCGACCAGCTCAGGATCCAACGCAGAGGTGACCTCGTCGAAGAGCATCACGGCGGGTTCCGCCGCAAGGGCGCGTGCGATCGCGACACGTTGCTTCTGACCGCCGGAGAGCTGTCCGGGTGTCTGGTTCGCGGCGTGCTCGAGCCCGACCTTCTCGAGCAGCTCCATCCCGAGGGCGCGAGCCTCGTCCCCTGTCTTCCCGTGGACCTTCACCGGCGCGAGCATGATGTTCTCGAGCGCGGTCATGTGAGGGAACAGGTTGAAGTGCTGGAAGACCATCCCGATGTCCGAGCGGACCTTGCGGATGTGCTTCTCGCTGGCCGGCTTCAGGCCGTCTCCGTGGGGCTCGTGGTAGAGATGGCGGCCGCCGACCTCGATCGTGCCGGCGTCGATCCGCTCGAGGGTCATGATGACCCGGAGGATCGTGGTCTTTCCTGACCCGGACGGGCCGATGATCACCACACGCTCGCCGGGCTCGACGTCGAGGTCCAGTTCGTTCAGCACGACGTTGGTGCCGAAGGCCTTGTTGACACCTCGCATCCGCACACCGGCCGCCCCCTTCGCGGAAACGTCGGTTCTGGTCATCTCAGGTGCGCTCATAGGCGATCCGCTCCTCGAGTCGTCGAACGAGCCAGGCGGCCGGAAGGCTGGCCATCAAGAAGCCGACCCCGACCAGGAAGAATGGTTCGGTGACCCGGAAGTCCTCGCCCCGAACGGTGTTCGCGAAGAACAGGATCCCCGGGACCCCGACGATGAACCCCATCGGTGCGTCCTTGAACCCGGCGACCAGGAAGTTGCCGAGTGCCGGGAGCGCGTTGGGGATCGCCTGCGGGATGATGACCTTCTCCCACTTGGTCCGGGGATCGAGGTTCAGGGCCGTTGACGCCTCCCACTGCCCCTTCGGCACGCTGTCGATCCCGGCCCGGTAGGCCTCGGAGCAGTAGGTCGCGTAGTGGATCCCGAGACCGAGCGTCAGGATCAGGAGGCTCCTCGAGAACCCGATCGCTTCTGCCCCCTCCGGGGTGATCAGGCCCGTGGCCCGGATGAACGCCAGCCAGAAGAACAGCTGCACCAGCAGCGGCGTCGAGCGCACGAACTCGATGACCGCCGCGGTCGGCCAGCTGACCCATCGGGAGTCGGCTCGGCGGCCGAGCGCCAGGAAGAAGCCGAGGATGGCCGCCACGGTGAACCCGAGCACGGTCGCCTTCGCCGTCACGAGCAGACCCCGCACCATCAACGGCACCAGGTGCCAGAAGTACATCCAGTCGAAGTCCGACCTGCCTTCGGCGGTCATGCGGGTGGAGAACCGCGAGTGCTCCTCGACGCCCACGATGAGCAGCACGTAACCGACCACGACCACGAGCACGGGACCCAGGATCTCGGGGCGCCGGTACCAGCGACGGTGTGGCTGGAACTCGACCTGCTCGGGCGCAGGTGGGGCGGTCTGGCTGGGTTGCAGCGTGTCGGTCATGTCAGCCCCCTGCCCCAGCGGTCTCTGGCGTCCCGGCGATGTCCGGCTGCCGGGGCTCGTAGCGAGCCTCGAGGCGACGCTCGGCGTACCGGAACCCAGCGTTGATGACCTGCGCGAGGATGAAGTAGATGATCAGCGCGTTGAACAGCAGCACGGAGAGCGAGACCGGGGCGTCCCCAGCCAGCGTCGTCTGCCGAAGGTTGAAGACCTGCTGCAGCAGGTCCGGCGCCCCGAGCAGCGAGATCAGGGCGGTCCCCTTGAGGATCTCGATGGTGAGGTTGCCCATCGGCGGGAGGATGATCCGCATCGCCTGGGGCAGGATCACATGACGCAGACGCTGGGTGGGGCTCAGGTTCAGCGCGATCGTCGCCTCGGTCTGCCCGCGCGGGATCGCCTCGATGGCTCCCCGGACGATCTCCGCCCCGTAGCCGCCCATGTTCAAACCGAGCGCGATAGAAGCGAGGAGAACGAGTGGAGCCTGGCCCACATCCAGCAGGATCGGCACCGCGAGGCCGATGATGAACAGGAGCACGATCGAGGAGATGCCCCGCGCGAACTCGACGTAGACGAGCGCCGCTCCCCGTACCCACTCGCGCTCCGAGAGGCGGGCCACCCCGAAGAGCAGCGAGAGCACGATCCCCAGCACGAACGAGTACCCCAGCACCTGGACCGTCAACCACGTGCCTTCGAGGAACCGGTCGTACTGGTTCGGCGTGAGGATCAGGTCACCCATCGGCCCTCCTAGCTGGACTGGGTGGCCCGACTCCAAGCCACGGGGGGAGGCTCGGAGCCGGACCGACCTCTGTCACTCGAGGAAGTCCTCGACCGTCAGCTCGTTGGCCTTCCTGACGTCTTCTTCGCTGAAGGCGTCGTACTGGGTGATGATCTCGACGGTCTCGCCCGATTCCTGCATCTCGTTCAAGACCTCGTTGAAGGCGTCACGGAACTCCTGGTTCTCGAGCCGGAAGCCGTAGCCGCCGCACGGCAGGATCTCGTTGCCATCGGCGTCCTTCGGGAAGAACCCTGGCACGGCCTCGATGCCTTCACGAGCCTCGACCTGCTGGTTGACGGTCGGCGTCGTGCCCGTCACGGCGTCGACCTCGCCGGCCTCGAGGGCGTTGTACATCCCTTCGATGTCGGCGAACACCTCGAGCTGATCATCGGGGATGCCGGCGTCCTCGGCGTAGCCGACCTCGACCGTTCCGGTCGCGACCGCGAGCGTCACATCGGGGTTCTCGGCGACCGACTGGTAGTCGCTGAGGTCGTGCGGGTTGCCCTCCTCGACCGCGAACGACTCGGTGATGCAGTAGTCGGGGTCGGAGAACAGGATCTGTTCTGCTCGTTCCTGGTTGATGTACATCCCGGCGGCGATCATGTCGAACTGGCCGGCCTGCAGCCCACCGATGAGCTGGCCGAACTCGACCACCTCGGCGTTCACCTCTTCGATGCCGAGCTCCTCCAAAACGGCCTTGGCGACGTCAGGAGCGGCTCCGGCCGGTTCCCCATCGTCGTCGATGTAGCCGTACGGGACCTCGTTGGCGATCCCGATGGTGATCGATCCCTCTTCGCGCAGTTCGGCCAGAAGGCCGCTTGCTTCGCCGTCTCCGCCGTCTCCGCCGTTTCCGTCGTCGCCACCACAGGCGGCTGCCAGCAGGGCCAGTCCGGCGACCATGGCGACCAGCCGTAGCAGCCGTGAACGTGCGAGGGTCCTCATGTGTGTGCTCCCGTCTCAGATCCGTCTCCCGCCCCGACCCTAGAGGGACCTTCGTCCGGTGTCCAGTATGTATACAAGAAATATCCAATCCGACTACAGTCGGAGTATCACTACCATCTGGCGCCTGATCCGGTGCCTTCGTGGAGGGAGTCGGGAGTGGCGCAGACCGGTCGCGGCAGCACCGAGGAGATCTACCGGACGCTGCGCCAGCGGATCTGTCTGCTCGACCTCGAGCCCGGCGAACGCCTCCCGGAGGTGGCTCTCGCCGAGGAGTTCGGTGTCAGCCGGACCCCCATCCGGCAGGTCCTCGATCGGCTCAAGCACGAGCGGCTCGTCATCCAACAACCCGGCCTGGGTGCGACGGTCGCTCCGCTGGACCCGAGGGAGATCCGCGACGTGTGGGCCGTCCGACTCAAGCTGGCGGAGCTGACCGGCGAGTTCATCCACCTGCCCTCCCCCACCGGCGTCATCGCGGAGCTCGAGACGATCCGCGAGGAGCTCGACAACGTCCGTACCTCGCGCGACATCCGGGCCCTGGGACTGCTCTACAGCCGCTACCACGACGCGCTCCTCCCGCTCATCTCGAGCGAGACGCTCCGGCGCATCCACGATCTGCTCTACCACCAGACCGAGCGCGTGTGGCTGCAGTTCCTGCCCGAGATGGACCTCGACGCCGAGATCGACATCATGAACGACGAGCTCGACCAGACCCTCGACGCACTCGCGAACCGGGATGCTGCCCGCCTGGCCGACGTACGCGCCAAGCATCTCCGCATGCTCGTCGACCGGTTCAACTCCCACCTGGCACGGCCACTCGGCTGATGGGGTCGATCAGAGTCCTGACGGAGGCGGAGCTCCGCCGAGCGGTGACGATCGGGGACGAGGAGTACGACGCCATCGAGGCGATCTATCCCCTCATCAGCGAGGGGGTCGGGTCGATGCCGCCGATCATGCGGATCGACGTTCCCGAGCACAACGGCGAGATCGACATCAAGTCTGCCTACCTCCCCGGCTACCCGGGCATCGCGGTGAAGGTCTCGGCGGGGTTCTTCGACAACCCGTCGCTCGGCCTGCCGAGCCTCGGGGGCCTCATGATGGTCCTGGATGCCGAGACCGGGATCCCCCAGGGCGCACTCTTCGACAACGGCTATCTCACGGACCTGCGCACCGCCCTGGCCGGCGCGGTGGCCGCGGAGCACCTCGCGATCCCCGACGCCACGGTCGCTGGGGTGATCGGGGCAGGGGTCCAGGCGCGGCTGCAACTGGAGGCCCTCCAGCTCGTGAGACGCATCGAGCGCGCACAGGTTTGGGCTCGCCGCCGCGAGCAGGCGCGCGACTACGCCGAGGAGATGTCCGAGCAGCTCGGCATCGATATCGAAGCGGTCGAGAGCCCGGACGCGGCTGCGAGGGGTGCCGATGTCGTCGTGACCACCACGCCCAGCCGCGAGCCTCTCCTCGACGCGTCCGTCCTCCACGAGGGCCTGCACATCACTGCGGTGGGTTCGGACGCCGAGCACAAGCAAGAGCTCGCCGCAGATCTCGTGGCCGGAGCCGACCTCTACGTGTGCGACAAGATCGACCAGAGCCGACGGCTGGGCGAGCTCCGCGCCGCGCTCGCAGCGGGCTACGACGAGGGCGACGCGGTCGAACTCGGTGACGTCATCGCCGGGAGAACCGGCGGGCGCCCCTCCGCCGACGCCGTGACCGTGTGCGACCTCACCGGGACCGGAGCGCAGGACACCGCCATCGCCGCGCTCGCCGTCCAACGCTCCGAATCGCTCGGACTGGGCACCACCCTTGACACCTGACTGGCTGGTCAGCGCCTCGGACATTACCGCAGCACGTCGTCGGATCACGGATCACATCGTCCGAACCCCCCTGGTCCCGTCAGCCACGCTGTCCCGCGAAGCCGGGGCCCGCATGCTGCTCAAGCTCGAGTCCGTCCAGCCCACCGGCAGCTTCAAGCTGCGTGGTGCCGCGTCGCGGATCCTCGCGCTCGATCGCCCGGGTGCCGGGGTCGTGACCGCCTCCACCGGGAACCACGGACGTGCGGTTGCGCACATCGCACGCGAGCTCGACGTACCGGCGACCGTCTGCGTCTCGAAGCACGTTCCCGAGGGGAAGCGTGCGGCACTCACCGACCTGGGATGCGACCTCCGTGTCGCCGGCGACTCCCAAGCCGATGCGCTGCGGGAGGCTCGAGCACTCGCTGAACAGGCCGGGATGGCCCTTGTGCACCCCTTCCAAGATCCCGCGGTGATCGCGGGCCAGGGAACGATCGGGCTCGAGCTCCTCGAGGACGAGCAGGGACTCGAAGCCGTCGTCGTGCCGGTGTCCGGCGGTGGCCTCGCCTCCGGCATCGCAGTGGCGCTGAAGGCCGCGCGCCCCGACATCCGCGTCGTCGGCGTGTCGATGGAGCGCGGCGCCACGATGGCCCAGAGCCTCGAGGCCGGACACCCCCTGGAGCTACCCGAGGAACGGTCCTTGGCCGACAGCCTCCAGGGCGGGGTGGGACAAGCGACGTTCGCCCTGGTCCGCGAGCTGGTCGACGAGATCGTGCGCGTGGACGAACAGGCCATCTGGGACGGCATGCGCTTCGCGTTCGACGAGCATCGGCTCGTTCTCGAAGGCGCTGCTGCGGTCGGGATCGGGGCGATCCTCGCCGGACAGGTCGATCTGACCGGCCCGACCGCGATCGTCTGCACCGGGGCCAACGCCGAGGAGTCACAGCTGCAGGCACTGGCGGCGGGCGTGGAGACCCCACCGGGCTGACGACGTCAGGCCCGTGCTCGGTGCTCCGCGACGTGAACGCGGTTCGCACATCGTTTCGAGCAGAAGCGCTGGCTGCGGTTCCGGGTGGCGTCGACGAAGACCCGCCGACAGCTCGGGGCGCCACAACAGCCGAGGCGCGCCCCGCCGAAGTCGACGACCACGTTGGCGAGTGACATCGTCAGCGACGCCCCGACGCGCGGGAGGTCCGGGCCGTCGTCGGGGGCGTAGTGGAAGTGCGGCCCCTGCCCGTCATGATCGGTGAGGCGGGGCCGGGGCTCGTATCGCTCGATGAGCCGGTTCAGCGCCTCGGCTCTGGTGCTCTCGTCCGACGCCTCGAACACCCGTCGGAGACCGGCGGCCAGGTCCGCGAAACCGTCTTGATCCAGGTCTCCGGCTGCCAGACCGTGGAGGTGGAGCACCGCTCTGATCGCGTCGTCCTCGGAGACGCCGTCGACGAACAGGTTCACGAGCTCGACCGCTTCGCCGACGGTCTGTGCGGTGTAGGTCCCGTACTCCACACGGCCCTCCTCGGGCCTTTACACGGACGCTGGACCGTATGTAAGGTCCGAAATGCAGTACGTACCTTACACCAGACTGGCCGAGGAGCCGTGTGACCGCCACCCGACCAGCGCCGACCGACACCGCCGTGGACCTGGACACGCTCGCGAACCTCCAGCGTCGGATCCTGTGGCTCGCCGTCCGCATCATCGACCACGCGAACCGCGAGCGGGCCACCCCCGACGGCCTGAAGGTCGGCGGCCACCAGGCGTCGTCCGCGTCGATGGTGTCGCTCATGACGACGCTGTGGTTCGCCCACCTCGAGGCGGAGGACCGAGTGGCCGTCAAGCCCCACGCCTCCCCCGTGCTGCACGCGATCAACTACCTGCTGGGCCACCTCGATCGCCAAGACCTGACCACGCTGCGGGCCTTCGGCGGTCTCCAGGCCTACCCCAGCATCACCAAGGACCCCTTCGAGGTGGACTTCTCCACCGGTTCCGTCGGTCACGGTGCGGTCGCCCCGCTCTTCGCGGCGGTCACGAGGCGATATGTCGAGGAGCACTTCGGGGAACGGGCACCGGCTCGCTACGTCGCCCTCCTCGGCGATGCCGAGCTCGACGAGGGCAACGTCTGGGAGGCGATCGCCGATCCCATCTGCCAAGGCGGCCTCGGCAACGTGCTGTGGATCGTGGACCTCAACCGACAGAGCCTCGATCGCGTGGTCCCCGGAGTCAAGGCGGCACGGCTCAAGCGGATGTTCGCCGACAACGACTGGCAGGTGCTCGAAGCGAAGTACGGCCAGCGGCTCACCGCGGTCATGGAGGCCGACGGTGGCGGGGCGCTGCGGGCTTGGATCGACGACATGCCCAACGAGCGCTACCAGCGGTCGCTCCCCATGCGCGGCGGGGAGCTGCGCGAGTTCTTCCTCGACGGCGCCGACCCGGCGGTCCGGCGTGCCCTCGAGGACGTCCCCGACGACGAGCTGCACACGGTCGTCCACGATCTCGGTGGCCACGACCTCGAGCTGCTACTCGAGACCTACCGCGAAGCCGACGCCGACCCGGACCGTCCTGCCGTGGTGTTCGCCTACACGATCAAGGGATGGGGGCTGCCGATCGCCGGTGACCCACTGAACCACGCCGCCCTCCTGAACGAGGAACAGATCGACGATCTCCGCACCGAGCTCGCGGACCCCGACGACGAGTGGGCCGGCTTCCCGCCCGACAGCGACGAAGGCGAGCTCATCGCGGCGGCGACCGAACGCCTGGAACGTCCACCACACCGGCCGCAGCCGCTCGACATCGAGGTGCCACGGGCGGTCGGGCTACGACCCACGCGTCCCTCCTCGACCCAAGCGTCACTGGGGCGGTTGGTCGCCCGGCTCGGCCGCGAACAGCCGCTCGGGGAACGGATCGTGACCGCTTCCCCGGACGTGGCCGTCTCGACCGGACTGGGGGGATGGATCAACAGCACGGGCGTGTTCCACCACAGCCGCACGAGCGAGGCCGACGAGGATTCGCTGCTGCGATGGCGCGAGCATCCCGGGGGGCAGCACATCGAGCTCGGCATCTCGGAGATGAACCTGTTCAGCCTCCTCGGCCAGCTCGGCGATGCCGAGCGGCTCCACGATGAGCGGCTCCTCCCCATCGGGACGCTCTACGACCCGTTCGTGTGCCGCGGCCTCGACGCGTTGATCCACTCCTTGTACTCGGCGTCCCGGTTCGTCTTCGCAGGCACCCCCTCCGGGGTGACCCTGAGCCCGGAAGGGGGGGCGCACCAGTCGAGCATCACGGCCTCCATGGGGCTCGAGCTGCCCAACGTCATCTCCGCCGAACCTGCCTACGTCGGGGCGCTCGACTGGCTCCTGTGCGACGCGCTCGACTCCCTCGCCAACGACGCCACCGGGCCGGCGTTCTACCTCCGGCTCACGACCCGCGAGATCGACCAGACCCCCTTCGAGGACGTCGCCGAACGAGTGGGTGAGGATCAGCTTCGAGCGGACGTGCTGGCCGGGGCGTACCGGCTCGTGGAACCGTCTGTTGGCGGCCCGAGGATGGCGATCTGCGCCTCGGGGGCGGTCATGCCCGAGGCGATCGCCGCAGCGTCGGAACTCGCCGACGAAGGCGTGGCCGCGACGGTGGTCGACATCACGTCGGCGGACCAGCTCTACCGCGACTGGCGGGCGTCGCTCACGCGATCGATCCGCACCGCCCGACGCCCCGGGCGCAGCCACCACCTCGCCCGCATCCTGGGACCCCGCCCCGGTCCGATCGTCACCGCACACGACGCCTCGCCCCATGCGCTCGCGTTCCTCGGGGCGGCCGTGGGCACGCCCGTCGTCCCGCTGGGCGTGGACGTCTTCGGGCAGTCCGGGACGATCCCGGACCTCTACGAGGCCAACGACCTGTCCGCAGGCCTGATCGTCAACGCCGCACTCGCGGCACTCGATCTCGCCTGACCGAACCGAAGGAGCCGCCATGCCCGACAGCGACCGCTACCGACCCGGCCGTGCCCACACCTCCCGCACGTACCCGGTGGTCCCACCCATCTACCAGACGACCACGTTCGAGCTCGACGACGAGGCGTACGAGGACATCCAGGGCACCGGGGGGCTGCACGAGACGTGGTACTCGCGGTTCTCGAACCCGACCGTTCAGGCGGCTGCCGACGACGTGGCACGGTTGGAACACGGCGAGCACGGCCTCATGACCGCCAGTGGCATGGCCGCTATCGCCACGACCTTCATGACTCTCCTGCGTTCCGGCGACACGATCGTCGCCTCCCGTCAGGTGTACGGGGACACCGGCGACCTGCTGGAGCGGGACCTACCCGGCCTCGGCATCGACGTGGTGCGGGTCGACACGTTCGACACCGACGGTTGGCGTGCGGCGATCGCTGAGCACGAACCGGCTGTCGTCTACGGCGAGACGCTGTCGAACCCGCAGCTGCGGCTCCTGGACATCCCCGCTGTGGCCGAGGCGGCACACGCGGTCGGCGCGGCGATGGTCGTCGACAACACCTTCGCGACGCCGTTCTGCACGAAGCCACTCGAGCTCGGTGCCGACATCGTGGTGGAGTCGGCCACGAAGTTCCTGGCCGGCCACTCCGACGTCGTCGCCGGCGCCATCAGCACGAACGACACCGAGTTGCTCGAGGAGCTCCAGCGGCGGATCATCACGTTCGGGGGCTGCCT
The DNA here is from genome assembly GCA_033722375.1 of Nitriliruptorales bacterium. Taxonomy (GTDB): domain Bacteria; phylum Actinomycetota; class Nitriliruptoria; order Nitriliruptorales; family Nitriliruptoraceae; genus JAWVZB01. Next base: position 13,113 of record JAWVZB010000037.1, read on the forward strand.
CGATCCGCACGCCGGGTTCCTGGTCTGGCGCGGGCTGCGCACCTTCGAAGTGCGCCTCACGGAGGCCTGCCGGACGGCCGGAGCGCTGGCCGAGGCGATGGCCGACGAGCCGGAGGTGGAAGCGGTGGTTCACCCGGGCCGGACGGACCATCCGGATCACGGCGTCGCCGAACGGGTGATGCCCCACCGGCGGGGCGCGATGCTGACGCTGGTCGTCGAGGGCAGTGACGAGCGCGCACTCCGCCTCGTGCGCAGCCTCGAGGTCGCGGTCGAGGCCACGAGCCTCGGCGGCGTCGAGACCCTCGCGAGCCTCCCGTTCAACTCGTCCCACTTCAACATGACTCCGGAGGAGCGCCTCGAAGCCGGGATCCTCCCCGGCATGGTCCGCCTGGCGATCGGCCTCGAAGGCGAGGAAGCGCTGCTCTCTGATCTGCGCCAGGCACTCAAGGCGAGTCGGTAGCGGGGAGCTGCTGGCGGCGGGCCACCCCCGTAGCGGCAGCGGGTGTAGGCCGGGGGACGGAGACGTGACTTCGCCGGGGCTCGTTCGTTGACAGGGATGAACGTCCGGACGCAGGCAGGAGCTCACCGGCCGCGCCGCGAAGTCTCTCGGTGACGACCGGTGAACGCCTTCCGGACACCGATCCCGCTCCCGACGACCAGGACCTCCGACGATGGCCGATCGAACGCGCCGTGCCCTGTCGACACTCGTCGCCGCCGCAACCTTCGGTGCCGCCATCGCCGCGGCTCCCGCTGGGGAGCGCCCCGCGGATCGAGCGACCGACGACCGCCCCGCCCGGCAGGCCATCGAGGCGCTCGACAGCACGACCGAACCGTTCTCGGAGCACCAGCCCACCGCACAGGACCGGTACAGCCTCGCGAACGGCTGTTTCGTGCTGCGCTCCGCCACCTCCGGCGGGTTCGTCACCCAGGACGGCGACACCTTCACCGCGACCGCTCCCAGCCCTGCCCAGGCCGAGCCCTTCCACCTCGAACCGTTCGACCTCGGCAAGTACCTGTTCTACGCCCCGAACGACCAGACCGACCCCGACGACCTCCACCTCGACGGCGACTTCTTCGCCGCGGCACCGGGGCCGGTCGAACAGAGCGATGACACCCGCCAAGAGCTCGAGGGCCGTGCGCCGGTCACCACCGGTACCGCACTTCCCAACCACTCCGACGCCCCGAACGCCCACGACCCCGACGGCGACCAGCTCCCCAGCACGGTCGGGAACACGATCGTGGTCGCCGCGGAGCCGAGCCCTGCCGCTGAGTGGATCGTCCGCGGCAGCAAGACCGACGGGTTCACGATCCACCTGCCGGTCGACGACGGGGCCGAGGACCACCAGGGTCCGAGCGACGTCGACGGCGACGCGCCCGTCGCCAAGACGCTGACCACCACAGAGGACGGCACGTTGGTGCTCGTCGACGGCGAGGTCACCGACAGCGAGGCGCGCTTCGACTTCCGGCGTGCCCCCGGCCGCCTCGAGTGCCCGGTGTGGCCCGAGGTCGATGTCGGCGTGAGCGGCGAGCCCTACACGGCCGACACCGGCTACGAGGAGGCCCGCGGCTACGTCGATGGGCACCTCCACATGATGGCGTTCGAGTTCCTCGGTGGACGTGCCCGTTGCGGGGCGCCGTGGCACCCCTACGGCGTTTCCTACGCGCTGGTGGACTGCGAGGAGCACGAGCCGGGTGGAGCCGGCGACGCACTCGAGTTCGCCCTCTCCGGAGTGGCGGAGCACGACACGACCGGCTGGCCGAGCTTCCCCTACTGGCCCGACGACCAGTCACTGACCCACGAACAGGTCTACTACCGCTGGCTCGAGCGGGCGTGGCGGGGCGGTCTGCGGATGTTCACGAACCTCCTGGTCGAGAACTCCGCCCTGTGCGACCTCTACCCCTACAAGGAGAACAGCTGCAACGAGATGGAGAGCGTCCGCCTCCAGGCCCAGCGCCTCCGTGAGCTCGAGCGCTACATCGACGCGCAGCACGGCGGTCCCGGACAGGGCTGGTTCCGTATCGTCACCGACCCGTTCGAGGCGCGCCGCACGGTCAACGAAGGGCGGCTGGCGGTCGTGATGGGCATCGAGGTGTCGGTCCTCTTCGACTGCGGCGAGTTCCTCGGTGTCATGCGTTGCGACGAAGGTCAGATCGACGAGCAGCTCCAGGAGGTCTGGGATCTCGGCGTCCGCCAGATGGAGCTCGTGAACAAGTTCGACAACGCCCTGTCGGGCGTGGCCGGCGACAGCGGGACCACCGGGCCCATCGTGAACCAGGGCAACAAGTACGAGACCGGCCACTACTGGATGATGGACACCTGCTCGGTCCTGGCCGACGAGGGGCACGACCACCACGGCACCGACAAGCAACAGCCCAACCTGCACGACGACAGCGGCTCGCCCGAGCCCCTCACGGGACGCGACTCGCTGGCTGGCGGGATCCTCGCGCTCTTCGGTCGCTCCGGCACCGTCCCCGTCTACCCCGAGGGCCCGCACTGCAACACCATCGGCTTGCGGCCGCTGGGTCGGTACGTGATACAGCAGATGATGGAGCGGGGGATGATCTTCGACCCCGACCACATGAGCGCCGCAGGACGCGCCGACGCCATGGAGGTGCTCGCCGCCCACGACTCCGACGGCGACGGCGTCGCCGACGGCTACTCGGGCGTGATCTCCAGCCACGGCTGGGCCGACAGGACCACCGAGAAGGAGGTGTGGCCCCTGGGCGGGGTCGTCACCCCGATGCAGGCTCCCGCCGACTGGTTCGTCGAGAAGTGGCGCCGCCAACACGACTTCGCCGACCCCCGCTTCGTCTTCGGTCTCGGGTACGGCGCCGACACCAACGGCTTCGCGGGTCAGAGCCCGCCACGGGACCCCGCCGACGGCCGCGGTGTCACCTACCCATTCGAGGGCCTCGGTGGCGTGACCGTCGAGAGGCAGATCAGCGGCGAACGGGTCTACGACATCAACGTAGACGGGGTTGACCACTACGGGCTGTACGCCGACTGGGTCGAGGACATCCGCGTCGTCGCTGAGCAGAAGTACGGCGCCGGCGACGAGGTCATGGAGGACATGGCCCGCGCCAGCGAGGCGTACCTCCAGATGTGGGAACGTGCGGTCGGGATCGCCGGCAACGCGTGCCGCTCGGACATCCCGGCTCTGACCGCGGAACAGCTCGATCGAGCCACTGCGGGCATGACCCCCGAACAGGTCCTCGCGGCGCTCGGCCAGCCGGACGCCAGGATCGATGACCGCTTCGAGTACTGCACCGAGGATGGCCGCGTGACGCTGGCCTTCGACCGCGACAGGAAGCTGGTCGGCCAGCAGCAGATGTCCCCGGGTGGTGCCGACGCGGTTTCCGGGGCGGTCGACGAGACTCCCGCCGCCAGCGAGGGCGGGGAGGTGGCTGCCACGGCACCCCATGACCACGCGAGCCACGACCACACCTCGATGCGGGCCGCCGGCGCCGTATCCGGTGCCGACGAACCGTCCAGTGGCTCCCCCTTGCTGCACGTGCTGCTGCTCGTGTCCGGGCTGGCCGGACTCGCGGTCCACGGACTGCGGCGGGCGAGCGGCTGAGACCTACAGCACGGCGCGGAGCGCGGACCGAACGTCCTCGTGTCTGAACTCGAAGCCAGCGCGTTCGAGCGCCGACGGGATGACCCGCTGGCTCGCGAACGCGGTGAGCTCGAGCATCTGACCGAGGTTGCCCGGCGGGACGATCCTCGGTACGCGCAGCCAGGACGGACGCGACAGGATGTCGGCGAGCGCGCGGCTGAACTCCTCGTTGCGTACCGGGGCGGGGCCGACGAGGTTGAAGACGCCAGATACGTCGGGCTGGTCGAGTAGGAACGCCCAGGCACGGACCTGATCTTCGATCGAGATCCACGACATCCACTGCTCGCCGGACCCGAGGGGGCCGCCGACCCCGACCCTGAAGGGCAGCGCCATGAGCGGGAGCAGCCCGCCGTCAGACGACAGGACGAGACCGGTTCGGGTGATGCACACGCGGATGCGGTCGTCCTCCTGCGCGGCGCCGGTCGAGTGCTCCCAGACCTCGCACACCTCGGCGAGGAAGTCATCCCCAGGACCGTCGGAGGTCTCGGTGAGGAGCTCGTCACCGCGGTCCCGTCCGTACCAGCCGATCGCCGACTGGGAGATCAGCACGGGCGGGGGGTCGTCGAGCGCAGCGAGTGTGGTCGCCAGGAGTCCCGTTCCCCGCGAGCGCGACTTCATGATCTGACGCTTCACCCCGTCGGTCCACAACCGCGGGCCGATCGGCGACCCCGCCAGGTGGACGACCCCGTCGAGGCCCTCGAACGCGGCGGCGTCGATCTCGCCGTCACCGGGCGACCAGTAGATGTCGTGACCCATGCCGGCTGATCGGTCCCGGACGACGCGGAGGACCTGGTCCCCTCGCGAGCGCAGATGGTCCGTGAGCGCCTCGCCCAGCGTGCCGGTCGACCCGGTGATCGCGAAACGACGTGCGGCGGTCATGGTCAGCTCCTCGTCACAGGCGGCGCCGGATCGCTGCGGCGAAACGGTCGGCGGCTTCGGGCACCCAGGACAGATACAGGCTGGGTTCGGTTACCTCGAGTTCGGAGAGCTGGGGGGTTCCGTCTCGGTCTCGCAACACATCGACCCGCGCGTACAAGAGCTCGTGGCCGGTCGAGCCCACGACCCACTCGGCCAGGTCGACGAGCTCCCGATCCGGGGTCACGGGCTCGTAGGTCGCACCGAAGTCGACCTGTGTGCGCACGTCACCGGGCGCCGCACGCTTCAACACGGTGTGGGAGTGGAGCCCGTCGATCAGCACCACGCTCCATTCGCCTTCCTCGTGCACGCTGGCGAGCAGCGGCTGGATCATGGCGTCCCCTCGCCGCAGCAGCGCATCGAGGTGGTGTTGGGCGAGGTCTACCGCGTGCGGCTCGACCACGTGCAACCCGTCGGCGGCTGCTCCGACGGCGGGCTTGATGACCGCCCGCTTCCACTGCCGTTCGCGGAGGAGCCGCTCGAGGGACACGCGGTCGCCCTGCCCGAGCCAGGCCGTGGGAACCACCGGCGCGCCCCGCTCCTCCAGCTCGATGAGGTAGGACTTGTGGGTGTTCCACCGGATGACCCCTGCCGGGTTCCAGAGCTCGGTCACCTCCTCGACGCGCTCCGCCCAGTCGACGAACTCGTCCCGACGATGCCAGTAGTCCCACGTGGAGCGGACCACGACCAGGTCGACCTCATCCCACGCGAACGAGGCGTCGTCCCAGACCGCCAGGCCGGCCTGCACGCCCTGCCGCTCGAGCGCCGCGAGCAGCGGCCCCTCGTCCTGGTCCGTCTCGGGCAGACCGGCAGTCGTTGCCAGGGCTACGTCCACGGCTCCCTCCCTTCGGCCGGGATGCTATTGCGGGGGTGTCCCTGCTCGGGAAGGAGCCCAGGGCCCCGACGCCGCCGGGTCACCGGCGGTCGGGCATGAACGGCAGCTCCTCACGAGCGGTCTGGACCCGCTCCGCGTGGACTTCTGTGATGAGCAGTGCTTCGGTGCCGGCGCCACTCGCGAGCACCTCGCCCACGGGGTCGATGACGGCGCTGTCGCCCACGTAGCGCAAGCCGTCACCCTCCCCCACACGGTTGACCCCGACGACGTACGCCTGGTTCTCGATCGCGCGGGCACGGAGCAGCGCTGACCAGTGACGCCGACGTGGCTCGGGCCAATTGGCCGGCACGAGGTAGAGGTCGGTGTCGGGGGCCACGGCCCAGAACTCGTCAGCGAAGCGGAGGTCGTAGCAGACGAACAGGCTGACCCGCAGTCCCTCGACGTCCACGGTCGTGAACTCCTCCCCGGCCGCGAAGTGCTCGTGCTCCCGTGAGTACGTGAACGGGTGGATCTTGCGGTACCGGTGCAGCTCGCCGGTGGGGCTCGCGAGCACGAAGGTGTTGTAGGGACGGTCCATCCCTTCGGGCTGCTCGGGCAAGGACGCCCCGACCCACAGGTCGTGCTCGCGGGCCTGCTCGGCGAGGAACCTCACCGACGGCCCGTCGACGGGCTCGGCGGTCTTGCCGGTGTTCATCGAGAACCCGGTGGAGAACATCTCGGTCATGACCGCCATCCGGGCACCCGCGGAGGCTGCGGAGGCGATGCGGGGAGCGAGACGCTCGAAGTTGGCCTCCGGGTCCTCCCAGACGATGTCGTGCTGGATCGCGGCGATACGCATGGTCCTCCTCCAGTCAGGATCCGGCGGCGAGCTTGGCCAGACGGGCGATGCCCTCGTCGAGCACGTCGGGGTGCTTGCAGGTCGCGAACCGAACCCATGACGCCAGCGGGCCGGGGTCCTCGCAGAACACCCCCACCGGCACGCCCACCACCCCCGCGCGAGCAGGCAGTTCGCGGCAGAACGCCAAGCCGTCGGTGGCACCGAGCGGGGCGAGGTCCGCGGCGACGTAGAACGTGCCCTGGGAGACGAAGGGATCCACCCCGGCCTCCCGCAACCCTGCCACGAGCCGGTCACGACGCTCGCGGTAGTCCTGGCGGTAGCGGTCGAAGTAGTCGTCATCGAGTCCGAGCGCGAACGCCACTGCGTGTTGGAACGGGGTGCCGCCGGCGAACGATGCGTACTGCTTCACCGTGCGGACCGCCGCCGTGAGTGGCGGGGCGGCGCACGCCCATCCGATCTTCCAGCCCGTCACCGCGAACGTCTTCGCCGCCGACGAGATACGGATGGTGCGATCACGCATCGCCGAACGGCTGGCGATGGTGCGGTGCGGGCCGTCGAACGAGAGGTGCTCGTAGACCTCGTCGCAGATCGCTATCACGTCGTGTTCGACGCACAGCTCGGCCACGGCGTCGAGCTCCTCGTCGCTCAGCGCCGAGCCCGTGGGGTTGTGCGGCGAGTTGATCACGATCGCCCGGGTCGCCGCGCCGACAGCGGCGCGCAATCGATCGAGGTCCAGACGGAAGTCCGGCGGGGTCAGGGGGACGGCGACGCGCCGGGCGTCCGCCAGCGCGATGATGGCGTCGTAGACGTCGTAGCTCGGCTCGATGACCATCACCTCGTCCCCCGGATCGCAGATCGCGAGGATCGAGGCGGTCACGGCCTCGGTCGCTCCGAACGTGACGGTGACCTCGTCGTCGGGGTCGTAGGTGAGGCCGTGGAAGCGGTGGGCATGGTCCGCGATCGCCTGCCGCAGTGCCGGGATCCCCGGCCCGGGCGCGTACTGGTTGTGGCCATCGGTGATCGCTCGACGAGCGACGTCCAGCATCCGTTCCGGTCCGTCTTCGTCGGGGAACCCCTGGCCGAGGTTGACGGCGTCGTGTTCGACGGCGAGCGCCGTCATCTCGCTGAAGATCGTGGTTCCGAAGCCCTCCAGCTTGCTGGTGAGTGGCGAACGACGGGTCACGATGGCTCCTGGCCGGGGGCACGGTGACGCTGTGAGGGTAGGAGCGTGCCCGCACGTCGGGGGGTCCGGCCCGGATACCGTCGGCTGCCCGTCGGAAGGTGCCCATGGCGAGCCCGAGCGGCAGCGCCCGCACGCTGATCGCCGACGCCGAGAAGCTCCTCCACGAGCTCGCGGAAGACCTCCGACCCGAGCTCCTCGAGCGGACCGGGACCACCGCGACGACGATGAAGGGTGACGGCACACCGGTCACGGACGTCGACGTCGAGGTCAACGAGCGCATCGCCGAGGCCATCCTTGACCGGTTCCCCGGTCATGCGGTGCTGTCGGAGGAGCTCGACACCTCGTACGCGGGGGCCGAGTGGACGTGGATCGTGGATCCGATCGACGGAACCTCCAACTTCACGACCGGTGTGCCGTACTGGTGTGTGTCCGTGGCACTGGCACTCGAGGGCGAGCCGGTGCTGGGATTCGTCGACGCCCCGCCACTCGGCGCGCGCTTCGTGGCGGTGGTCGGGGAAGGTGCGACCAAGGACGGGGCGGCCATCCGGGTGCGACCGCCGGTGGACTTCGACGACCCCGGGAACCGGCACGTGCCGCTGCTCCTCACGACCGTGGCAGCTCGACGAGCGCGCCCCAGGGTGCGGTTGAAGCCGCGGGTTCTGGGATCCGCAGCCTTGGATCTGTGCCTCGTCGCGCAGGGGGTCGCCGCCGCGTCACTGAGCCTCCGACCCAAGGTCTGGGACCACGCCGCTGGCAGGCTGCTGGTCACCGAGGCAGGTGGCGCCTACGTGACCGTGGACGGCGATCCCTTGCTGCCGCTCCAGCCCGGGCTCGAGTACGCGGGTCGCTCTGCCGTCGGCGGCGCGGGCCCGTCGGCGGAGTACGTCCGGGGCCTGGCAGAGCGCCTGGGCGTGGACGGCATCAGGTAGCAGTAGGTGACCGCGCGGCCGAGGAAGTGCCGGGCCCACCGGTCGCCCGGCGGGCCCGTCCCCCGTCATCTGGGACGCCAGCGGTGTCAGGGTGAGGACGTCTCGGTGGGTGACGCCGGTGCCGTGCCTGCGGGGCCCTCGAGCGGAGCGGTTCCCTCGGTGCCCGTCGGGGCGGGGGTATCGACGGTCGCGTCGTTCGCCTCGCAGGCCGCACCGAACAGTGCCAAGCTCGCGATCAGGCTCACCAGTAGTAGCCGTCTGGGAGAACGCATGTGCCTCTCCTTCATGGGGATCCTGGCTCGAGCGGAGCCGGGTCATGCAGTGGTGCAGGATGTGCCCGGTCCCGCGCACGCGATGGCGTCTCGCTCGGCCGAACTGCTGCGGTCCCGCGGCCGGCGCCCGAAGGGACGTAGGTTGCTCACGGAACGGAGTGTTCATGAACGATGTGTTGTCGTCGCCGGCGACCTCACTGGCCCGAGCGATCGTCGATGGAGACCTGTCAGTACGCCAGGTGGTCGAAGCACACCTCGCCCGTCTCGACGAGATCGAGGAACTGAACGCCGTCGTGACCCGGTGCGACGACCGCGCCCTGCGCGAAGCCGACGCCGCCGACCAGCGACTCCGGGACGGCGACGCCGTCGGGCCGCTCCACGGCCTGCCGTTCACGGTGAAGGACGCGTTCGAGACCGAGGGAGTGCGGACCACCGCGGCCTCTCCCGCGCTGTCCGATCACGTTCCAGAGCGTGATGCCACGGTCGTCCGCCGCCTGCGGGACGCCGGCGCGATCCTGATCGGCAAGACCAACACCGCCGAGCTGACGCTGCGCTACGAGACCGACAACGCGCTGTTCGGGCAGACCTGGAACCCGCACGGCTCCGGCCTGTCCCCCGGAGGCAGCAGCGGCGGCTCCGCTGCGGTGGTGGCCGCCGAAGGCGCGGCCTTCGACGTCGGCACCGACACGGGCGGTAGCGTCCGGCTGCCGGCACACTTCTGCGGCATCGTGGGGTTGAAGCCGACCCAGGGCCGGGTTCCGCTGACGGGGCTGCGCCCCTCGGGAACACCGATCGCCCTGCTCACGCAACCGGGTCCGCTGACCCGAACGGTGGCCGACGCGAAGCTGCTCCTGGAGGTGATCCAGGGACCCGACGGCAGTGATCCTCTCTGCCTCCCGCTGCAGACGACCGACGGGCGCGTCGACGTCGCCGGGTTGCGGGTCGGGGTCGTGTCGCACGGAGCCCTGCCGACGCCAACGGACGCGGTCGCTGCCGCCTGCGAGGCGGCGGCCGACGGACTGCGGAACGCCGGCTACGAGGTCGCCTCGACGCGCCCTGGGCCGATGGAGGAGGCCGGACGGTTGTTCGTTCGGTTCTTCATGGCCGACGGCGGGGCGTGGCTGCGTCGCCTCGCAGCCCGGCTCGGGGCGCCGGACTCACCGGTCGCCCCGCCCGCCCCGGAGGAGCCGCCGCCGGCGTCGGACTGGAGCGAGCACCTCGAGTCGTGGCTCGCGTTCCGGACCCGCATGCAGGCGCTACTCGATGACCACGACCTGCTCCTGCTGCCCGTGCATCCCGAGCCGGCACGGCCGCCCTACGAGCTCGAGCGCCCCGACCGGCTCCGCGGCTACGGCTATGCGGTTGCGTTCAACCTCACCGGTTGGCCGGCGATCGTGGTGCCAGCGGGCGCAACGGACGACGGCCTGCCCGTAGCGGTACAGCTCGTCGCGGCGTCGGGACGGGAGGACCTTCTCCTCGCCGCCGCGGCGGCGATCGCGGACGCGGCGAGCACCTCCGTCCCACGACCGCGCTGAACACGAACGACCCCGGCCTGGGCGGCTCGGGGTCGAACGTCTGCGGTGCGCCGATGCGCGGGTGGTTCGTGTGCTGCTGGACAGGACCCGGCTCCGGTTGCCCTTGGTGGCGTCCGGTCGGTCGCCCGTCCCCGCCACGCTGCCCTTGAGCAGCAGACGTGGCGGTGCGTTGCGCACACGAAGCGTGGTGAGTGGAGCTGCCGGGAGTCGAACCCGGGTCCCGCAGTCCCGGTGCTGGTGGCTCTACGTGCGTAGGTCCCGGATGAGTTCGGGCGCGGTGCTCCGGAACCAGGCAGCGTCCGCGTCCCTAACCGCCGAAGATGTCGCCCGTCACCCGACGGTGAGGTGACGGACCAGGGGCCTCTGTCGTCGCTGCGACCCCCCTAGAGGCGTCAGGGGCGCAACGTCACAGCCTTGTCAGGCTGCGAGTGCCAGGTTGTCGTTGGCAGTTGTTATGTTCCAGCGAAGGATTCTCGAGGTCACGCTGGGTCCTCGGCACGCTCCCCGAGCACCGGCGCTGACTACGGTCGAAACCAGTCAGCCCCGAAGCTTGGTGTCGCGTATCGGCGCTATGCAGTTGTCAACGTGTCATGGATGGTAACGCGAACGGCCGCTGTGGTCTTCCCCGGGGTCGTACTGGCGACCACGCTGCGTGACACCGTCCGTTCATCGTCCGAGCGGACGGACCGCCACCCTCACAGGCGAGAGCGTTCCTTCAGCGCACGATCGATCTCGCGCTCGGCGTCCCGTTTCTTGATGTCACGGCGCTTGTCGGCCTGTGACTTGCCCTTCCCGACCCCGAACTCGAGCTTGGCGCGGCCGTTGCGCCAGTAGAGCCGCATCGGCACCAGTGTGACGCCCTTCTGTGCGATGGCCCGGTCGAGCCGGTCGAGCTGGTAGCGGTGGAGCAGGAGCTTGCGCTCGCGGGTGGGGACGTGATTGTCGTGGGATGCGTACTCGTACTCGGGGATGTGGGCCTGGACGAGCCAGGCCTCCCCCTTGTCATCGATCTTGACCCACGCCTCCGCGAGCGACGCCTTCCCCTCGCGCAGCGACTTGACCTCGCTGCCGGTCAGGACGACGCCGGCCTCGTAGGTGTCATCGATCGCGTAGTCGTACCGGGCGCGCCGGTTGGAGACGATGAGTTTGGTGCCGTCGGATCTGGCCATAGCAGAACCAGGCTACCGGCGAGGACGTGATCGCCCGCGACGCCCGTGGCCCGCCAGACGGAGGCGAGTCCGCCCCGCGCCGAGGTCGGGTGGGCGACCCGAGGGATGGTGGTGGCACGGGCCGCATCCTGCGCCCCGAGCGCAAGGCGGGGGGAGGGGTCGTAGTGGAGCTACGGACCCGACGACCAACGCCGCGATCGGGGATGCAGGGGCGCCCGTGGCCCGCCAGACGGAGGGGAGTCCGCCCGATCTCGGCTAGTACCAATTCAAGGGATCGCGGGGCTCGCCGTTGATGCGGACCTCGAAGTGCAGATGCGGTCCGGTGGAGTAGCCGGTGGAGCCGACCGCGCCGACCTTCTGTCCGCCGTCGACGCGCTGGCCGGTTGTGACCGACAGTGACGACTGGTGGGCGTAGAGGGTGGCCATGCCGCCGCCGTGGTCGATGACGACCGCGAGTCCGTAGCCACCCCGCCAGCCGGCGTGTACGACCGTTCCCGACGCCGCCGCGATGATCGGCTGTCCGGTCGAGCCACTGATGTCGATGCCGGTGTGCATCCGCCGCGAGCCGAAGATCGGGTGGGTCCGCCAGCCGTAGTTGGAGGTCAGGTAGCCGTCGGTCGGCCAGAACAGCCCCCCTGGCCCGGGCGCCTGCCCGACCGACTCGAGCTTCTTGAGCTCCTCCTCGAGTGCCGCCGACTCTGCCTCGAGGGAATCGACGAGCGCTTCGTAGTTCGCTTCCTCCGACTCGAGCTGAGCGAGCAGTGACGCTCGGCGTGACCGCTCCTGCTGGACCTGGGCGGTGAGCTGCCGCTGGCGCTCGGCCGCTTCCTCGACACGAGCGGCGAGCGCCTCTGCGGAGGCCTCCTCGCGTTCGAGCTCCTCCCGGACCTGATCGGCCTCGGCTCGCAGCTCCACGAGGCGGCGGGTGGCGTTGGCGACGGTCTCGATGACGTCGCGGTCCTCGTCCATCACCGACTGGACGTACTTCTTGGTGTTGAGGAACTGGCCGACGTCTCTGCTGCCGAGGAGCACCGAGGCGTACGAGATCGTGCCGTACTTGTAGTTGGCGGCCACGCGGTCCTTGAAGCGCTGCTCGTGGGCCGCGAGCTCCTCCTTGGTCTGTGCCAGCCGCTGCGTCACCCGCTCGAGTCGCGAGCGAGCATCCGCGGACTTGGACCTGGCTTCGGCGAGTTCGGCCTCGGCGGCGGCGAGCTCGGCCTCCGCGTCGCGGAGTCGGTGCACCATGTCGTGCAAGCGGAGGTCGGCCAGACGCAGCTCCTCCTCGGCACCGCTGACCTCGCGCTTGGTGTTCTCGAGCTCGTCCTTGGCGTTCTCGAGCTGGCTCTGGGTCTGTTCGAGCTCGTTGCGGACATCATCCGCATCGTGGGCCCAGGCGGCTGTGGAGGCGACGAGGAGCAGGACGGCGCAGAGCAGCAGCAGTCGCCGGCCACCCCTCCGCATGGGCACCACTCCCTCAGAATTACACAGATGGAACACAAGTTAACAGTAGAACTAGTCCTACCTCAACACCATCGGCACCTCGGTGCCCTCGCCTGAGCTGCCTGGCTACACATCCAGGAAGCGGCGCAGCGCCAGGAGCGACGAGACCGCGGCGATCCCGATGCCGGTCAGGAACAGCAACGGCGACACCGCGAGCACCTCGGGGCGGCCCACGAACGCGGTGATGAAGTTGATGTTGTCACGCAGGAACCCGGTGACGAGTGGGACACCGACCAGCAGGATCAGCGTGGCGACGACCGCCCCGAGCGCCCCCGCGATCACGCCCTCGAAGACGAACGGCAGGCGCACGTACCAGTTCGACGCTCCGACGAGCTTCATGATCGAGGTCTGCTCGCGACGGGCGAACGCCGCCACCCGGATGGTGTTGGCGATCAGCACGCTCGCCGCGACGAGTTGGATGATCGCGATCCCGAACGCCGAGTTGCGGATCGCGTTGGCGAACGACAGGAACGAGTCGACGATCTCGCGCTGATCGACGATCTCGTCGACGCCGGGCCAGGCCTCGAAGCGGCTCTGGATGACGTCGACCCGCTCGGGGTCCTCGAGCTTCACCCGGAACGAGGCGGGCAGGGTCTCGGGCGTCACGGATTCGACGAGATCGGGCTGGTCGGCGAACTGCTCCCGGAAGTTCTCGTAGGCGTCCTGCTTCGACTCGTAGAAGACCTCCTTCACGACCGGCTCGTCCTCGAGCGCCTGGCGCAGCTCCTGTTGCTGCTCCGGCGTGATGGCGGGACAGGTGCCGCCGTCACACAGGAAGATCGACACCTCGATCTTGCCCGTCCACTCCCCCGTCACGAGCCGCACCTGGTCCATCAGCAGCAGCGCCGCCCCGAGCAGGGTCAGCGACACCGCCACCGACAGGATCACGGCCACGGTCATCATGAGGTTGCGCCGGAGCCCGACGACGGCCTCCTGCGCGATGTAGCGCCAGCGTGCAGACACGTGTGTTCCCCCTCGCGGTGTCAGCCCGCGTAGCCGTAGACGCCGCGGGACTGGTCGCGGACGACGATCCCGCCCTCGAGTTCGATCACCCGCCG
>JAWVZB010000038.1:0-26536 GCA_033722375.1 Nitriliruptorales bacterium
ATCCGCGACCGCATCGGGCTGCTGCTCGACCGTGACTCGCCGTTCCTCGAGCTCCAGCAGCTCGCCGGCTGGGGGAGTGACTTCAAGGTCGGGGGCTCGACCGTGCAGGGGATCGGTGTCGTCAGCGGCGTCGAGTGCCTCGTCGGCGGGGCCGACCCGACCGTCAAGGGTGGGGCGATGAACCCGTTCTCGGTCAACAAGTCGCTGCGTGGGCTCGAGATCGCGCGTGAGAACCGGCTGCCGACCATCAACCTCACCGAGTCCGCCGGCGCGGACCTGCGCAGCCAGGCGGAGATCTTCGTGCGGGGCGGCAAGACCTTCCACGACCTGACCGCCCTGTCGAAGGCGGGCATCCCGACCATCTCGATCGTGTTCGGTTCCTCGACCGCCGGCGGGGCGTACGTGCCCGGGATGAGTGACTACACGGTGCTGATCAAGGAGCGCTCCAAGGTGTTCCTGGGTGGTCCGCCGCTCGTCAAGATGGCGACCGGCGAGGACGCCGAGGAGGAGGAGCTCGGCGGCGCCGAGATGCACGCCCGGACGTCGGGCCTCGGTGACTACCTCGCCGACGACGAGGTCGATGCCATCCGCACCGCCCGCGGCATCGTGGCGCATCTCAACTGGCGGAAGCAGGGCTACGGGCCAACCCTGCCGGCCGACCCGCCCCTCCACGACCCCGAGGAGCTGCTCGGCATCGCGTCCGTCGACCTCCGTGAGCCGTTCGAGGCACGCGAGGTGCTGGCACGGGTGCTCGACGGGTCGCGGTTCGAGGAGTTCAAGGCCGGCTATGGCACGAACCTCGTGACCGGCTGGGGCTCGATCCACGGCTTCGCGATCGGGCTCCTCGCCAACAACGGCGTGCTGTTCAGCGAGGAGTCCGAGAAGGGCGCACAGTTCATCCAGTTGTGCAACAAGATCGACGTTCCGATCGTGTTCTTCCAGAACATCACTGGTTTCATGGTCGGCACCGAGTACGAGCAGGGCGGGATCATCAAGGACGGCGCCAAGCTCATCAACGCCGTCACCAACAGCGAGGTCCCGCACCTGACACTCATGATGGGGGCCTCGTACGGGGCGGGGAACTACGGGATGTGCGGGCGCGCCTACAACCCCCGGTTCCTGTTCACGTGGCCCAATCACCACATCGCCGTGATGGGGCCGCAGCAGCTCGCCGGGGTCCTGTCGATCGTCGCCAAGGCGGCGGCGGAGAACCGCGGCGAGGAGTGGGACGAGGAGAAGGACCGGGGGGTGCGGGAGATGGTCGAGACCCAGATCGAGGAGCAGTCGAACGCCTTCTACGCGACCGGCCAGGGCTGGGACGACGGCATCATCGATCCGCGTGACACCCGCCACGTCCTCGGGATGGCACTGTCGGCGGTGCACAACGCACCCGTCGAGGGCGGCGACGCCTTCGGCGTGTTCCGGATGTGACGGGGAGAGCGGGATAGTGCTCATCCAGCGGCTGCTCATCGCGAACCGGGGCGAGATCACGGTCCGGATCGCCCGGACGTGCCGAGAGCTCGGGATCGCGACGGTCGGGGTGTTCTCCGATGCGGACGAGGACGCCCTGCACGTCGAGGCCGTCGACGAAGCGGTGCGCCTTCCCGGGGTGACCTCCGCCGAGACCTACCTCGACATGGATGCGTTGCTCGCCGCGGCAGAGCGGACCGGAGCCGACGCCGTCCATCCCGGCTACGGCTTCCTGGCCGAGAACGCCGAGTTCGCGCAACGGGTCCTCGATGCGGGACTGATCTGGGTCGGACCCGATCCCGACGCGATCGCAGCCATGGGCGACAAGGTCGAGGCGAAGCGGCGCATGGCCGACGCCGGGGTTCCGCTGCTGCCGAGTATCCCGGTCGATGACGACACCGACCTCCAGGCGGCGGGGGAGGAGGTCGGGTTCCCGCTGATGGTCAAGGCGTCCGCGGGTGGGGGCGGCAAGGGCATGCGCATCGTGGAGTCGGCGGAAGGGCTGGCCGACGCGGTCGGTGCCGCGCGGCGCGAGGCGAGCGGGGCGTTCGGTGACGACCGGGTGTTCCTCGAGCGCTACCTCGAGCGGCCACGGCACATCGAGATCCAGGTCCTCGCCGACACCCACGGCAACGTGCTGCACCTGCTCGAGCGCGAGTGCTCGATCCAGCGCCGCCACCAGAAGGTGGTCGAGGAGGCTCCGTCGCCAGCCGTCGACGCCGATCTTCGTGCGGAGCTCGGCGCCGCAGCGGTGGCGGCCGCCAAGGCGATCGGCTACGTCAACGCCGGGACGGTCGAGTTCATCGCCGCCACCGACGACGACGGCGGGATCACCGATTTCTCGTTCCTCGAGATGAACACCCGCCTCCAGGTCGAGCACCCCGTCACCGAAGCGATCACCGGCCACGATCTCGTCGCTCTTCAGCTCCTCGTCGCCGGGGGTGAGGCACTTCCCATCAGCCAGAACGACGTCGAGGCCGACGGGCATGCCATCGAGGTGCGGCTCTACGCCGAGGACCCGGCGGGCGGCTACCTGCCAGCGACCGGCACCGTCGAGCTGTTCCGCCCCGACCTCGCGGCCGGTGTGCGTTGGGACTCGGGTATCGCCGAGGGCGGCGTGATCTCGAGCCACTACGACCCGATGGTGGCCAAGGTCATCGCCCACGCCGATCGCCGCGAGGACGCCGCTACCCAGCTCGCCGCCGCCCTCGAGGCCAGCGGCATCGGCGGGATCACCACCAACCGTGATCTGTTGGTCGCGATCCTGCGGGACGACGCGTTCCTGGCCGGGGACACGACCACGGCCTACCTGGACGAGCGCTTCCCCGACCCCGCCGAGCGAGTGGCTGCGAGCGATGCCGAGCTGGAACGACTGGCGGCGGCGATCGCCACCGCCCGGTCCGCCGTGGCGCGTCAGGAGCAGGCGTCCGTCAACGCGACCATCCCGCCGGGCTTCACCAACGATCCCCACGCCAGGTGGTTCGCGAGCTTCCGCGGGTCCGAAGGCGCGATCGAGGTCCATTACCGGTACGGCCGCGACGGCGCGTTCCGCACCGAGATCGGCGATACCACCCACCGGGTCACCGTGCTGGAGGACGAGGTGGTGGAGGTGGACGGCCGCCGTACGCAGGTGCGGTGGTTCCTGCGGGGGACCACCCACCACCTGCTGTTCGCCCACCGCCACCTCGCCATCGAGGAGATCCCCCGGTTCCCCGAACGGACCGTCGAGGACGTCGCCGGCGCGACCCGCGCCCCGATGCCGGGCGCGGTCGTCGCCGTCGCGGTCGAAGAGGGCGACGAGGTCGAGACGGGGGATCTGCTGGTGGCCCTCGAGGCCATGAAGATGGAGCACAAGATCACCGCCCCGTTCGACGGCACCGTCACCGAGGTCGCGGTGAGCGAAGGCGACCAGGTCGACTCCGACGCCATGCTCGTCGTGGTCGAGGAGGCCACAGACTGAGGACCCCGAGAGAAGCTTGCATGCGAGCAGAACGCGGAGTCCTCAGCGGATGAGGCGCCCCGCCTTGACCGTGTGCGACACCAGGTCGACCCCGGGCCGGTAGGGCAGGTGCAGGTACGTCGGTGCGTCGAGGACGACGAGGTCCCCGGCCGCGTTCGGCACCAGCCGCCCGACCTCGTCTGCGCCGAGGGCCGCGGCTCCGCCCACGGTCGCGGCGGCCACTGCCTCTTCCGGCGTCATCCCGAGTTCCCGACAGGCGAGTGCGACGACGAACGGCATGCTGGTCGTGAAGCTCGTGCCCGGGTTGCAGTCGGTCGCGAGCGCGACCGTGACACCGGCGTCGAGCAGCCGCCGTGCCGGGGCGTAGGCAGATCGGGTCGAGAACTCGGCTGCCGGCACCAGGACCGCCGTGACGTCAGCGTCCCGCAGCGCCCCGATGTCCTCGTCCTCGAGATGGGTGCAGTGATCGGCCGACAGCGCCCCGACCTCGGCAGCGAGCTGGACGCCGGGTCCGTGGCGGAGCTGGTTCGCGTGGACGTGGAGGTCGAGTCCGTGACCCTTCGCCGCGAGGAGGATCTCGCGTGCCTGGTCGACGTCGAACGCACCCTCCTCGACGAACACGTCGGCGGCGGTGGCGAGCGGGGCGCACGCTGCCAGCATGTCACCGGCCACGAGCGTGGTGTAGTCGTCGGGGTCGGATCCTTCGGGGACGACGTGCGCCCCGAGGAACGTCCGGTGGGGCGTGGGGAGGTCACGCGCGACCGCGAGCGAGCGCCGCTCGTCCTCGACGGTGAGCCCGTAGCCGGACTTGACCTCGATCGTCGTGGTGCCCGCGCGCGCTGCCTCGGTGGCGAGCCGGCGTGCGTTCGTGAGCAGATCGTCGTCGGAGGCGGCCCGCGTGGCCGCAACGGTGGTGCGGATGCCTCCGGCTTGGTAGGCCTGCCCCGACAGGCGGGCGGCGAACTCGTCGGCACGGTCGCCGGCGAAGACGAGATGGGTGTGCGCATCCACGAACCCCGGCAGCGCCGCCGCACCACCGGCGTCGAGGGTGGGAAGTTCCCGGTGTTCCGGAGGCAGCAGCTTCTCGGGACCGACCCACGCCACGAGCCCACCCCGGATGGCCACCGCCGCATCGTGTCTGACGTGCAGCGGCGGCGCGCCCGCTGCCGGGTCGTTGGTGACGAGCTCGCCGATGTTCGCAACGAGCAGGTCACCGGGTGCCCCCTCGCTCCAGGCGACCGGCTCGGGCGGCGGGTCGGTCACGCGCCCAGTCCGGGGATGTCGACGCCCCGCTCCCGTGCGACCTCCCTGGCACGGTCGTAGCCCGCGTCCGCGTGGCGCATGACGCCCGTGGCGGGGTCGTTGGTGAGGACCCGCCGGAGTCGCTCCGCGCCGCGGTCGGTGCCGTCGGCGACGACCTGGGCGCCGGCGTGGATGGCTTTGCCCATCCCGACGCCGCCGCCGTGGTGGACGGCTACCCAGGCGGCTCCCGACGAGGTGGCGGTCAGGGCGTTCAGGATCGGCCAGTCGGCGATCGCGTCCGAGCCGTCGGCCATGTCCTCCGTCTCCCGGTAGGGAGAGGCGACCGACCCCGAATCCAGATGGTCGCGGCCGATGACGATCGGGGCGGAGACCTCGCCCGATGCGACGAGCTCGTTGAAGCGCAGCCCGGCTTCGTGCCGCTCGCCGTACCCGAGCCAGCAGATCCGTGCCGGCAGGCCTTGCCAGGCGACCTTCTCCTGCGCCATCTCGATCCAGCGGGCCAGTGGCTCGTTGTCGGGGAACAGCTCGAGGATCGCCCGATCCGTGGCGTGGATGTCGTCGGGCTCGCCGGAGAGCGCGAGCCACCGGAACGGCCCCATGCCTTCGCAGAACAGATCTCGGATGTAGGCGGGCACGAACCCCGGGTAGGTGAACGCGTCGGCGAAGCCGCCCTCCTTGGCCTCGCCGCGGAGGTTGTTGCCGTAGTCGAACACCTCGGCGCCCGCCTGCTGGAAGCCCACCATCGCCTCACAGTGCCGGGCCATCGACTCCCGCGCAGCCTTCACGTAGCCCTTCGGATCGCGCTCGCGCAGGTCGGCCGCCTCCTCCAGCGAGTGACCGGCGGGGACGTAGCCGTGGAGCGGGTCGTGCGCGGAGGTCTGGTCGGTCACGACGTCGATGTCGACCCCGCGATCGAGCAGCTCGGGGAACACATCGGCGGCGTTTCCGACCACTCCGATCGACACCGCTTCGCCGTCGGCCTTCGCGGCGAGTGCCCGGTCGACCGCCTCGTCGAGTGAGTCGGCCTTCTCGTCGAGGTAGCGGGTCTCGAGTCGCCGGTCGATCCGGGCCGGGTCGACCTCGACGCACAGCGCCACACCTCGGTTCATCGTGATGGCGAGCGGCTGCGCCCCGCCCATCCCGCCCAGGCCGGCGGTGAGGACCAGCCGGCCCCGGAGATCGCCGTCGTAGACCTGCTGGGCCAGGGCCACGAACGTCTGGTAGGTGCCCTGGAGGATCCCCTGCGTCCCGATGTAGATCCACGAGCCTGCGGTCATCTGGCCGTACATCGTGAGCCCCGCTGCCTCGAGCTCCCAGAAGTCGTCCCAGGTCGCCCAGTCCGGCACCAGCAGGCTGTTGGCGATCAGCACGCGGGGCGCGAGCTCGTGCGTGGTGACCACGCCGACGGGCTTGCCGGACTGCACCAGCATGGTCTGGTCGTTCTCGAGCCGTTCGAGCGTCTCGATGATGCGGTCGAAGTCCTCCCAGGTGCGGGCCGCCTTCCCCCGGCCGCCGTAGACCACGAGGTCCTCGGGGCGTTCGGCCACCTCGGGGTCGAGGTTGTTCATGAGGCACCGCAGCGCGGCCTCTTGGAGCCACCCCTTCGTCCGTAGCTCGTTGCCGCGCGGGGCCCGGATCGTGCGCGTCATGGCTACTCCCTCTCGCCGGATCTCGTCGCGACCCCGGAGGCGAACGCGAGCATGGTGTTCACGAGCGACATGACCGTCGTGTCCGCCACGTCACGGGTCGCGTCGACCTCGACGAAGTCGGCGGTCATGACCTTCGGATGCGCCCCGCAGCGTCTCGCGGCCGACGCGAGCTGGCGGGGCGTGAGGCCTCCGGGGCGTGCCCCGGGGCATGCGGGCGCGTACGCGCGGTCGAGGACGTCGATGTCGAAGTCCACGTGGATCACGTCGACCAGCCCGTCGAGGTAGGACAGTGCCTCGGTCACCACGAAGTCGAGACCGTGCTCGTCGATCATGGGCATGTCGGCCACGCGGATGTCGTGGTCCTCGCACCAGCCGCGGTAGTAGCGCGAGTTCGCGAACGAGTGGATGCCGATCTGGACGACCTGCTCACCCGGCAGGCCGTCCTCGATCAGCAGGCGGATCGGGCTGCCGTTGCTGAGACGCGTGCCCTCGAGCTCGCGCACGTCGTGGTGGGCGTCGAACGTGACGACGCCGGTCCGTTCCAGGGGGGCGTGGGGGAGGTTCGCGGCGATCGGATAGGTGATGAGGTTGTCGCCACCGACCAGCAGGTGCACGGGCGTGGTGGGCAGGCCACCGGTCGCCTTCGCCAGGTGGTCGACGGCTTGCTCGACGCCGAGGTGCGAAACGAGCCAGTCACCGCGGTCGGCGGCCGCCAGCACGGACAGGTCGACGTTTGCCTCGACGTCGTAGCTCGAGAACCGGTCGAGGACACGCCGGACCGCTTCCGGGGTCTCCCAGGCGTCCGAGGGGCTGATCGACCCCGCTGATGTCGGGACGCCGATGAGCACCAGATCGGGCTTGGGCTCGTCCCCCTCGAGCCAGTCGAGGGCGGTGGGCCAGTGCGGATCGGTCGCCATGGTCCGAATCTAACGAACAGCACGCACTCCGCGTGGCGCCACCCCGCGATCGGGTGCGTGGAGCCGCGGGGAGATCGGGATCGGGTGCGGATGCCACCGGGAGGCGCAGCCAGGCGCACCCGATCCGGGGGACGGGTCATGCCGTGAGGTGCGCTCCCGCCGTCCCTGCCTGCGGACTACGGTCGTCGGTCGGTGAAGGGAGACGTTCATGGGCGAGTTGGACGGACGACGTGTGCTCGTGACCGGTGCCTCCTCCGGGATCGGGGAGTCCACCGCTCGTGCGGTCGCGGGTGCGGGTGGGGCAGTGGCGTTGCTCGCCCGGAGCGAGGACAAGCTCGCTGCCCTGGCAGACGAGCTGGGCGGGGTGGCGGTCCCAGCGGACGTGACCGACGTCGACGCGACCAGGCGGGCCGTCGACGACGCTGCCGATCGCCTGGATGGCCTCGATGCGATCGTGAACTCCGCTGGGGTGGTCCGTCCCGCTCCGGTCAGCGAGGGGGATCCGTCCGACTGGCAGCTCATGTTCGACGTCAACGTGCTGGGCCTGCTCGTCGCGACCCAGGCCGCGATCCCACACCTCCGCTCGGCCGGCGGCGGGAACATCGTCAACGTGAGCTCCATGTCGGGACGCCGGCTGTCGTCCGTGCCGACGACCGTCTACAGCGGCACGAAGTTCGCGGTGCACGTGATCTCCGAGGGGCTGCGTCGTGAGCTCCACGAGCACAACATCCGCGTCACGATCCTCGCCCCGGGGTTCGTCGACACGCCGATCTTCGACGACCTCGAGGACGAGGAGACCCGCGAGCGCTACCGCGACGCAGCCCAGCGCGTCGGCCTCTCCGCCGAGTCGGTCGCCGAGCACGTCGTGCATGCGCTCGCCGCTCCGCCTGACGTGACCGTCTACGAGGTTGCCCTCTACCACACCGCCCAGGACTGATCCGCGATGGAGCTCGTCGTTCGCCCGCCCGATCCGGCCGATGCGGCGGGTCTGGCCCGGATCTGGATCGATGCGGGCCGCTTGCATCGCGAGCTCGATCCGCGGTTGTTCCAGGTCCCGGACGAGGAGCGGCTCGTCGACGCGTTCTCGTCGTCTCTGGCCACCCAGCCGACGGACCCGGAGCACCGGCTCTCGCTCGTGGCGGTCGCCGGGGATGAGGTCGTCGGAGCTGTCCTGGCGGTGCTCGAAGAACCAGAGGAGTCCGCGGACACCGATCTCCTGCGGGAGCGTGGCTGGCTTCGGGTGAAGGTGTGGGTGCTTCTCGTCCGTGCCGACCGTCGGCGCCAGGGGGTCGGGGCGCGGCTGATGGAGGAGGTCGAGGCCTGGGCGCGTCGACGGGGCGCGGCCCTCGTCTACCTCAACACCTACATCGACAACCCCACTTCGGTGCCGTTCTTCGAGCAGACCATGGGCTACGAACGCCGGGCGGTCCGGTTCGACAAGCTCCTGTCAGACGCCGAGTGACCCGGCTCAGCCGGAGCTTGCGGTCGAAGAGCTGAGCTCCGTGGACGCGTCGACCTGCGCGGTGAACTCGAGGATCCGGCTGGCCACCTCGTCCGCCGCGAAGATCGTGCCAAGGTGGCCCTGGCCGGGGATGGTGAAGAACGATCCATCTGTCAGGATCTCGGCGAGATCCTCCTTTCCGGCGTACTGGTCCACCGAGGTCCGCTCACCTGTCAGGACCAGGCTCGGCACGTCGATCGTGCGTGACCGCCAGCGTTCCGGATCGAGCTCGTGCAGCGCCGCCAGCTCCCGCGGGGCGGTCCGACTCGCACGCTTCATCCCCTCGTAGGCGGCCGGGACCGACCGGATCTGCTCGAGTTCCTCGTCGGTGATGCCGGCCAGCTCCGCGAAGCTCGCGACAGCGGCATCGAGGTCGTCCTCCGCGACCGCTCGGATGCCCGCCGAGCGCGGTCGCTCGTCGGACAGATGTGGGAGCAAGGCAGGTTCGTAGACGATGAGGCTGCGGAGGTCCGCCTGCGGGGCCGCCAGCACGCTGATCGCTCCACCGAGAGAGTGACCGAAGAGGTGCACCGGACCCTCGACCGCCGCGATGACCGCCAGCAGGTCCTGGACCTCGTGCTCCAATCCGTAGTCGTCGCCGTCCCCGTCGCCGCTTCCACCGCGGCCACGCCGCGCGTACAGCCAGACCTCGTGCTGCTCCTCTAGGTGGGGCCACAGCAACGCGAAATCCTGGGGTTGCCCGCACAGTCCGTGCACGCACACGATGGGCGTGCCCCGTCCGCGGCGCGAGACCGAGAGTGTGGTGCCGTCGGCGGACTCGATCGTGGAACGCTGACTCACGTGTGCTCTCCCGAGTCCGGAGCGGTTCGATGATGACACTCGCACCTCCACGCTACTGATCCTCTCCACACTGCGTCGGAGCGCCTCAGGGTCCGGTGGGGAGTCGACGGGCCACGACCACGATGACCGCGGCCACGATGCTCACCCCGAGCAGTGAGGTCGGCAGGGACGTGGCTTCGGCGGAGAAGCCGATCAAGGGCGGGCCCAGCACCAGGCCGGTGTAGCCGACCGCGCTGACGGCGGCGATGCCGTGCCCGCCTCGTCGGCGCCCTGCGTCCGCGAGCAGCAGCGGGAACAGCGGTCCCACGCCGAGACCGACGATCCCGAACGCCACGATCGCGGTCACCTCATCCGGCGAGCCCACGGCCGCGAGGAACCCGGCGGTCGCCAGCGCCCCGGCCGCCTGCGCCACGCGCCGCGCCCCGACCCGCCGCACGATCCGGTCGCCAACGAGCCGGGAGGTCGCCATGGCCGCGGAGAAGGCCACGAACGCCGCCGCGGCGACGGCCGCGCTGGCGCCTCGGTGCTCGGCGACGAACACCCCCGCCCAGTCGCCCACGGCGCCCTCGGCCAGCGTCGCTGCCATCGCGCCCGCCGCGAGGGGGACGAGGACGCCGCGGGGGAGTGCCAGCCGGGGTCCGCCAGGCTCGGTGCCCCCGCGTCCCAGTGTGTCCGATGCGGACGTGGCCACCGCCGCCGCCATGGTGAACAACACCGCGATCGCCACCAGATGCGTCGCGGTCGTGACACCAGCTGCGATCGACAGCGACGCGACCCCACCGCCGACGAGCGCCCCCACGCTCCAGGCGCCGTGGAAGCCGACCATGAGGCTCGTCCCGGCCCGCTGCTCGGCGTCGGACCCGCGGGCGTTCATCGCCAGATCCATCGCTCCCAGGCCGGCACCGAGGAACGTCAGCGCTGCGAACAGCGCCACCGGCCCGTCCGCCAAGCCGACCGCCACCAGTGCGATGGCAGCGATCGCGATCCCGGTGTGTGACGTGCGTCGGGTCCCGAGCGTTGCGAGGACACTGCCGGCGGCGAGGATCGCGACGATCGTCCCGAGTGGCGGTCCCAGCAGGATCGCTCCGAGGACCCCCTCGCTCAGCGCGAGCTCGGTCTTCAGGACCGGGATGCGCGCGAGGAAGGTGCCGACCGCGACCCCGTTGACGGCGAACAGGGCGGTGACGGCCCGGCGGGCCGGGCCGTGCCGCTCCATGTCAGCCGCGCCGCTCCCGGTCATCCATCACCGGCGCCGGCCTCCTCGAGGTAGCGCTGCTTGATCGAGTCGACGACGTCGGCGTTGGCCAGCGTCGTGGTGTCACCGAGCTCCTTGTCCTCGGCGACGTCCTTGAGCAGCCGGCGCATGATCTTGCCGGACCTCGTCTTCGGGAGGTCTTGGGTGAACAGCACCGACGCGGGCTTGGCGATCGGCGAGATCATCTTCGCGACGTGGTCGCGCAGCTCCTGCGCGAGCTCCTCGCCCCCCTCGTAGCCCTTGCGGGTCGAGACGAAGGCCGCGATGGCCTGGCCGGTCTGCTCGTCGTGGCGGCCGATCACGGCCGCCTCGGCGACCGCCTCGTGGGCGACCAGCGCGGACTCGACCTCGGCGGTCGAGATGCGGTGGCCCGACACGTTCATCACGTCGTCCACGCGGCCGAGCAGCCAGAAGTAGCCGTCCTCGTCGCGCTTGGCGCCGTCCCCGGCGAAGTACTTCCCCTCGAACCGGGACCAGTAGGTCTCCTGGTAGCGCTCGGGGTCGCCGTAGATGCCGCGCAGCATCGACGGCCACGGCCGGTCGAGCACCAGGTAGCCCCCGCCGGGCTTCGGGACGGACTCGCCCTGCTCGTCAACGACATCTGCGGAGATCCCCGGCAGCGGGAAGGTGGCCGAGCCCGGCTTGGTCGTGGTGGCTCCCGGCAGTGGGCTGATCATGATCCCGCCGGTCTCGGTCTGCCACCACGTGTCCACGATCGGGCAGCTCTCGTTGCCGATCACCTCGTGGTACCAGATCCACGCCTCGGGGTTGATCGGCTCCCCGACCGTCCCGAGGAGCTTCAGCGAGCTGAGGTCGTGGGCCTCGGGGTGCTCCTCGCCCCACTTCATGAACGCACGGATCGCGGTGGGGGCGGTGTAGAACTGGGTCACGCCGTAGTTCTCGATGATCTCCCAGAACCGGTCCTCCTTCGGGTGGTTCGGGGCGCCCTCGTACATCACCGACGTGGTGCGGTTGGTCAGCGGGCCGTAGACGATGTAGCTGTGCCCGGTGACCCAGCCGATGTCGGCCGCGCACCAGTAGACGTCCTCGTCGGGGTGGATGTCGAACACGTACTGATGGGTGAACGCGACCTGGGTGAGGTAGCCGCCGGTGGTGTGCATGATCCCCTTGGGTGCGCCGGTCGTGCCCGACGTGTAGAGGAGGTACAGCAGGTCCTCGGAGTCCATCTCCTCGGGCTCGCAGTCGGCGTCCTGACCTGGGACGACGTCGTGCCACCAGTGGTCACGCCCGTCGGACATCTGGATGTCGTTCTCGGTGCGCTCGACCACGAGGACGTTCTCGATCGACGGGGTGTCCTCGAGCGCCTCGTCGGCGTGGTCCTTCAACGGGAACACGTTCCCGCGTCGCCAGGCCCCGTCGGCGGTCACCAGCAGCTTGCACTCGGCGTCGTTGATGCGGTCCCGGAGTGCTTGGGCCGAGAAACCGGCGAACACGACCGAGTGCGGGGCGCCGATCCGGGCGCACGCGAGCATGATGGTCGGCAGCTCGGGGATCATCGGCAGGTAGATCGCCACCCGGTCGCCCCGTTCGACGCCGAGCTCCTTCAGGGCGTTGGCGGCCCGCTGGACGTCATCGAGCAGCTCGGCATAGGTGATCGTCCGGGTGTCGCCGGGCTCGCCCTCCCAGTGGTAGGCGACCTGGTCGCCGTGACCGCCGTCGACGTGCCGGTCGAGGCAGTTGTAGGAGACGTTCAGCTTCCCGCCGACGAACCACTTGGCGTAGGGCACTTCCCATTCGAGGATCGTGTCCCAGTCCTGGTACCAGTCGAGCCGGTCGGCCTGCCGGGCCCAGAAGCCCTGGTAGTCCTCGTTGGCCTCGTCGTAGATGGCCGCGTCGGTGATGTGCGCCCGCTGCTTGAAGTCCTCGGGCGGTGGGAACGTGCGGCCCTCTTCGAGGAGGTTCTCGATCGCCTGGTCTGCCACGGGTGTCCCCTGTCGGTCGCGTACACACCGACGCTAGTCAGGCGGCACCGCCGACGCAGGGCGAGGCCGCCACGGACGGTCACCCTCGCAGGTACACGGTGCTGGGCCAGCTCGATCAGCCGATCCCGAGGGCCTTCCCGGCGAGCTTCCCGAGCGCCCCGCCGGGCAGCACCGCCGCCGCGGCCGCGTGCACCTTGTTGCCGATCCCGGTCGTCACCTGTGCCCGGCCCTTCTCGGCGGCGTCGACGGCGGCCCGGGCCACGGGCTCGACGTCCATGAGGATCTGCTCGGGGATGGCGTCCCCGACGAAGTCGGTGTCGGTGAAGCCTGGGCAGAGGACGGTCGACGTGACGCCGGTGCTCTTGAGCTCCTCGTGCAGTGCCTGACCGAAGCTCGTGAGGAACGCCTTGGTGGCCCCGTAGACGGCCAGTGCCGGAAGCGGCTGGAAGCTGGCGGTCGAGGAGGTGAACAGGACCGCGCCCCGCCGTCGGGCGCGCATGCCGGGGAGGGCGGCGTGGGTGAGCCGCACCGCGGCGACACAGTTGAGCTCGATCTGGAGCTCTGCCCGGTCGACGTCGAGCTTCGCGAACCTCCCCATGTCCGAGGCGCCGGCGTTGTTGACCAGCAGGTCGATCGGGGCGTCACCACCGCGGAGCCGCTCCTCGACCCTGCTCAGTCCCTCCTCCGATGCCAGATCCGCGGGCAGGACCTCGACGTCCACTGGGACCTCGTCGGCGAGCTCTTCGAGGAGCTCCTGCCGACGCGCCACGGCGACGAGGTCGGTGCCGCGCCCCGCCAGCTCCACGGCGATGGCGCGGCCGATCCCGGCCGAGGCTCCGGTCACGAGTGCGCGTTCGAAGCTCATGGTGAGGTGAACCTCCTGCTGAACCCGGCGATGCGGCGGGTGATGGTGCTGGGGGTGAAGTCGGCGACGGTGGCGGTGAGCTGGTTGGCCCACCCGGGGATGACCGTGGCCTGGTTCTTCTCGATGCCCTTCAGGCCGGCGGCGACCACCGGGCCGGGTTCCATCCATAGCGGATCCGGGAGTCTGGACGCCTCGCCGGTGGCGCCGGCCGCCTCGGCGAAGTCGGTCTTGGTGAAGCCCGGTCCCAGCACGGTGACGTGGACGCCGGTGCGTTTGAGCTCCTCGTGGAGTGCCTGCGTGAACGAGGTCACGAACGCCTTGGTGGCGGCGTAGGTCGCGAAGTAGGGGATCGGTTGGTAGGCGGCCATCGACGAGACGTTGAGGATCCCGCCCTCGCCTCGCCGCACCATCGTGGCGGCGGCGGCGTGGCTGAGCCGCACGACCGCACGGACGTTGAGGTCGACCTCCTGAAGCTCCCGATCGACCGCGAGCTGGTCGAACCGTCCGCGGGTCCCGAAGCCGGCGTTGTTGACGACGAGGTCGACCGGGCGCTCGTCGTCGGCGATCCGGTCGGCGATCCGCGCGACGTCGCCCGGCATCGTGAGGTCGGCGACCGAGACCTCCGAGGTGACACCGTGTGCGACCTCGAGCTCGTCGGCGAGCTCCTCGAGCTTGTCCCGGGACCGCGCGACGAGCACGAGGTCGGTGCCACGCTGAGCGAGCTGCCGGGCGAACTCGCGGCCGATGCCGGCGGACGCGCCTGTGACGACGGCACGCAGGAAGGTCACGATCGCACCTCGCCCTCGAACACGCGCCCCGCGATCTTGCGGCCGGCGACCGGTGGGCTGACGGTGGAGAACGCACCGGCCACCTTGTTCATCCAGCCGGGAACGACGCGCCCCCGGTTCTTGCGGACGCCCTCGAGGGCAGCCGTGACCACCGGCCCGGGCTCCATCCAGACCGCATCCGGCAGCTGTCGGGTGCTCGCGTCCACGTCGGCCACCTCCTGGAAGCGCGTGCGGGTGAAGCCTGGCTCGAGCAGGGTCACGTGCACGCCGGTCCCGCGGGCTTCCTCGTGGACCGCCTGGGTGAACGACGACACGAACGCCTTGGTGCCGCCGTAGGTGGCCATGTAGGGCACCGGCTGCCACGCGGCGTTGGACGAGACGTTGAGGATGCCGCCGCGGCCGCGGCGCGTCATCTCGCCGAGTGCCGCATGCGTGAGGCGGGTCACCGCGAGCACGTTCAGCCGGATCTCGCTGACCTCGCGGTCGAGGTCGAGCTCGTCGAACTGGCCCCCGGTGCCGAACCCGGCGTTGTTGACGAGCAGGTCGACCGGCTCGTCCTCGTCGCGCAGACGGGTCTCGACGCGTTCGAGGTCGTTCCGCTGGGTCAGGTCGGCGGTGAGCACCTCTGTCCCGACGCCGTGGTCCTCCGCGAGCTGCCCGGCGAGCTGCTGGAGGTCGTCCTCCGATCGAGCCACCAGCACGACATGGGTGCCGCGCTCGGCGAGCTGTCGGACGAACTCGCGGCCGATGCCGGTCGAGGCGCCGGTGACGAGCGCACGGGTCCAGGGTCGGGAGGTCACGGTCGTGCCTTCGGTCGGGGGCGGGCCGGGGCTCCGAGTGGGGCGGGCCAGAGACGGCCCGTCACGCCAGTGTGCCCGTCACCGCCTCGACCGCGCGCGTCAGTGACCCGTCCGAGATGAGGGCGGCCACCGCTTCGATGTCGGGCCCGACCGGACGGTCGCCGTCCAGGGGAGGGGCCACCGAGGTCAGCACCTCGAGCGCCGCTGCGGTCGCCGGGGCCGGTTCCTGGTCGCGGTGACGGATCCCTTCGGCGGCGCAGAGCAGCTCCACGGCGATGACGCGCAGCGTCGAGTCCAGCACCTCACGCGTCTTCCGCCCCGCCCCCCAACCCATCGACACGTGGTCCTCCTGGCTGCCGGAGGTCGGGATCGACTCGACGCTCGCCGGGTGTGACAGCACGCGGTTCTCCGCTACCAGCGCCGCGGCGGTGTACTGGGCCAGCATGAACCCGCTGTCGACGCCGGGCTCGGTGGCCAGGAAGGGGGGCAGCCCCGCGGAGCGCTCGGGATCGAGGATGCGGTCGGTGCGGCGCTCAGACATCGACCCGAGCTCGGTCAGCGCGACGGTCATGAAGTCGAGCGCGAACGCGAGCGGTTGCCCGTGGAAGTTCCCCGCAGAGATGACCTCGCCGGTCTCGGGGAACACGATCGGGTTGTCGACCACGGACCGGAGCTCGATGGCGAACACGTCGTCGGCGTGACGGAACGTGTCCCTCGCCGCCCCGTGGACCTGCGGGGCGCACCGGAGGCTGTAGGCATCCTGGACGGCGTGCTCGAAGTCGTGGTGGTGGCTCGCCACGATCGCTGAGCCCTCGAGCAGGCGGCGGAGGTTGCCCGCCACCTCGCCCTGGCCCGGATGCGGCCGCAGCGCGTTCACGGCCTCGCCGAACGGACGGACCGATCCGAGCAGCGCCTCGACGGACATCGCACAGGCGATGTCGGCGGCGCGGGCGAGCTCCCAGGCCCCGCCCGACGCGAGCACGCCGATCGCGAGCATGCCCTCGGTGCCGTTGAGAAGCGACAGCCCGTCCTTGGCTTCGAGCACCAGCGGTTCGAGCCCGTGGCCTTCCAGGACCTCGCTGGCGGGGCGGGGGCCGTTGCCGTCGTCGAGCAGCCCTTCGCCGATCACCGGCAGGGCGAGGTGTGCGAACGGGGCGAGGTCGCCCGACGCCCCCACCGAGCCCCGGTCGGGCACGACCGGCAGCAGGTCCGCGGCCAGGAAGTCGAGGTAGCGCTCGACGACCTCGATGCGGATGCCGGAGTGGCCCTGGGCGAGCGTCCTCGCTCGCAGCAGCAGCAGTGCTCGGACCAGGTCGCGGGGGAGGGGGTCGCCGACGCCGGCGGCGTGACTCCGCAGGAGCGCGTGCTGCATCGCGGCCGCGCGCTCCGCGGAGATCCGGGTGTTGGCGAGCGCCCCGAACCCCGTCGTCACGCCGTAGACGACCTCGTCGTTCTCGAGGGCCCGCTCGACGACCGCACGGGCTGCTTCCATCCGCTCGCGAGCCGTGTTCCCGAGCCTCACGGTGGTGTCGCCCCGACTGACGGCGCGGACCTCGACGGGGGACAGCGCCCCGCCGTCGAGCACGACCTCGGACATCAGCCCCGCGCCCCGCCGGTGAAGTTCCAGGACCGCAGCCGGACGGACGGGGCGATCACGAAACCGGTGCCGAACTCGGAGTCGGCGAACCGGTCGTCGCTCCCGACCCCGAGGACGCGCCCCGCGGACAGCGCGTCGAGGAACGACTGGGTGAAACGCAGGTTGCCGACCGCTCCCGCCACCTCGCCGTCCTCGATCAGGAACGTGCCGTTACGCGTGAGGCCGGTGACGACCTGCGTCTTGGGGTCGAGCACCCGGCAGTAGTGGAACTGGGTGATGAGCAGCCCCCGCTCGACGTCGGCGACGAGCTCGTCCCGCTCGCTGTCGCCGGGGAGGAACACGAGGTTGGTCGGATAGGCGCCGAAGCTCTCGCCACCCGGGACCGCGTGGCCGGTGGTCGTCGTGTCGCTGCGAGCAGCGGTGCGGCGGTCGTGCACGACCTGTGTGCTGACCCCGTCCTCGACGAGTGGCACGCGTCGCTTGGGTGTCGCCTCGGCGTCGAACGGCAGTCCGATCGCCCGGGGGTCGCTCGGGTCGTCGACGATGTTGACCGCTGTGTCGAACTGCTGCTCCCCGAGCGTGACGAACGACTGCCCCTCGAGCACCTGCTTGGCGTTGAAGCCGTAGGCGGTGAGGAACATCACGATCGTGGCGGTGGCCTCGGGCCCCAGCACCACCTCGTAGCTTCCGGGGTCGAGGTCGACGAACTCGGCTGATCGCCGGGCCCGGTCGGCCGCCACCTCGCCAGCGGCTGCACCGTCGAGGTCACTGAGGCTCCGCGAGGTCTGATGGGCGGAGCCGGCCGAGGTCTCGGTCTGGTGGATGCCGTCGAGCGTCGCACGGCTCGAGCTCGCCTCGACGCTCTGTCCAGCCGACGTCGCGATCGCGACCGTGGCGTACTCGGAATCCACGTACCCGGCCGCACGCAGATCCCCGTCCGCGCCGACGAACGTCTCGACCAGTGCTGCCCGGTCCTCGGGGCTGACCTCGGCCATGTCGTGGTCGGCCAGGTCACCGATCTCGAGCGAGGCGGGCTTGGATCCGCCGGCCCAGTGCGGATCGACGGGCTGAACCTCGGCGACCTCGAGCGTCTCGTCGACGAACCGCTTGACCTCGGACAGGTCGGAGGTGGTCGCACTGGCCGCACGGCCGTCCACCGCGAGCCGCAGCTCCAGCGATCGGGTCTCCTCACCGACGTGCTGGTGGATGAAGGAGTTCGCGAACCGGGTCAGTCCATGCTGTAGGTCGGTGACGCGGACGATGGCGTCCGCACGATCGCCGACCAGCTCGAGAACCTGCTCGGCGAGGTCGAGGGGGCGTTGATCCTGGGTCATCCGGTCACCCCCACGCGCACGTTGCGGAACCGGGCGGGCGCTGCCGGATGGCCGGTGTGCCCCACCTGCATCGGCTGACCCTTCCCGCAGTTCGGGGTGCCCCACGGGATCCATTCGTCACCGCCGGCGAGCATGTCGAGCTTGGCCCAGAACTCCGGGGTGATCCCGGTGTAGGTCGGGTTCTTGACCATCCGCCCGAGCTCACCGTTCTTGACCTCCCAGCCGAGCTCGCAGCCGAACTGGAAGTTGAGGCGCTTGTCGTCGATCGACCAGGAACGGTTCGTGACCATGTAGACGCCGTCCTTGGTCTCGCTGATGATCTCGTCGAGGCTGGAGTCGCCCGGCAGCAGGCCGACGTTGGTCATCCGCACCATCGGCATGCGGTTGAAGCCGTCGGCCCGCATCATCCCCCCCGGTTCGACCCCCGCGATGTGGGCGGTGTCGCGCCCCGACAGCACCCCGACCCAGGTCCCCTCCTTGACGATGTCGACCCGGCGAGCAGGCGTGCCCTCGTCGTCGAACCCGTAGGTGGACAGCGCACGGGGGATGGTCGCGTCCGCCGTGATGTTCATGAGCTCGCTGCCGTACTTGAGGGACCCGAGCTGGTCGAGGTCGAGGAACGACGTGCCGGCGAAGGCCGCCTCCCAGCCGAGGATGCGGTCGAGCTCGATGGCGTGGCCGACCGACTCGTGGATCTGGAGCGCGAGCTGGCTGCCCTCGAGGATGACGTCGAGCTCGCCCGACGGGCACTGCGGCGCGTCGAGAAGCTGGACCGCCTCCTCGGCGATGCGACCGGCGTGGGACCGGAAGTCCCAGCGGCGGACGACCTCGTAGCCCCCGGTCTCGTAGTGCCCGAACGATTGGGGGTAGGAGCGCCGCTGCGTCTCGGACTCGCCCACTGCGGTCGCGTCCATGCCACCGCCGGACTCGACGAGGTGCTGGTGGATCTCGTGCCCCTGGCTCGAGACGAACCACTTCTCGGTGTCCCAGAAGCCGAGGTTGCCGGTCGCGACCATGACGCCGTCGACCTCGTGCATCTCGCGGGTGGTGTCGAGCAGCAGCTCGACCTTCTCGGACAGGGGGACCTCGAAGGGATCCTCGTCGAACGGTGTCTCGTAGGTGGCCTCGACGACCGGAACGTCCCGCAGCGCGAGCTCGGGTCCCGACACCCGCGCCGAGGCGCGTGCGGTCGCCGCGGCCTCCGCGCCCGTGGCCCGCGCGGCTCGATCCGTCAGGTCGCTGGTGGCCGCGAACCCCCAGGACGACCCGATCAGCGCTCGGACGCCGACGCCGGCCTCCTCACCGCGCGAGGCCGACTCGAGTTCCCCGTTCTGGGCGCCGAGGCGTTCTTGCCTGCCGATGACGACGCGGGCGTCGGCGTAGGTCGCGCCGGCGTCGAGCGCCCCCTCGACCGCGGTGCGGGCGTAGTCGAACATGGTGTGGTCGGTCAACGGTGTCCCCGAACGAAAGCTTCCCACCACACTACTGCGCCGACTGGGTCCCCGAGGTGTCGCCGGCGGAGTCGTGCTCGGTGTCGTCTTCCGGCGACCATCGCGGGAGCCGCAGCCCGAAGCTGCTGCCGTGCGGTTCAACCGGCTCGTACCACACCTCGCCCCCGTTGATCCCCGCGAGCCGCTGGGTGATCGCGAGCCCGATGCCGGTGCCTCTCGTGTCGTGGCTGGCGCGGGAGAAGCGCTCGAACAGGCGGGAGGCGAACTGCTCGGGGACGCCCTCCCCGTGGTCGATGACGCGGATCTCGACGGCCCCCTCCCGCTCCTCGCCGTGGATCTGGATGGGCGGGGCGCCGTACTTGGCGGCGTTGCTCAGGAAGTTGGAGATGATCTCGTCGACGTGGCCCTTGTCCGCGAAGGCACGGAGGTCCGCGGGCAGCCGGATCTCGGGAGCCTCGATCTCGAGACCACCGAGCACTTCGTCGACGAGGTCGCGGAGGTCGACGGAACCCCGTTCCGGTTCGATCGAGCTGGCCTCGAGCTTGGTGATCGTGAGGAGGTTCTCGATGAGCCGGTTCATGCGCCAGGCCTGCGACTTCATGCGTGCCATCAGCTCGGAGGTGTTCCCGGTCAGCTCGACCTGCCGCTCGAGGGTCTCGAGCATGCCGACGATGACCGCGAGGGGCGAGCGGAGGTCGTGAGCGACGATCGAGACCACCTCGTCGCGCAACATGAGCGCATCGCGGAGCATCTGCTCCGCCCTGACCCGTTCGGTCACGTCCCGCAGGGCCACGACGGTGGCGTCTTCGTCCTCCCACTGCGTCCAGGTCGTCAGGAGCTCCACGTGGCATGGCCGCCCACCCGGCAGTACCAGTTCGATCGTGCCGTGGAGCGGGAACCCGAACGTGCTCCCGACGAGCTGCTGGTCCCGTCCCTCGAAGAGCCGCTCCGCCGCGGCGTTGGCGAACACGACCATGCCGTCCTCGTCGACGACGAGCATCCCGTCAGCGCTCATCTCGATCGCGCGCTGGAGGTCGGCCGGCGAGTCCACGTCGGTGAACGAGAGCACTGAGCGCTGATGGCCGTGGTGGCGGCGTACGGCGTGTTCGAGCGAGCTCCGCAGCGTCTCGCGGTCCGTCGTGTCCTTGCTCAGGACGTCCTGCACGCCGAGGGTGAACAGCTCATCGGCGACCTCGCTCAGGGCAGCCGACGTGAACACGACGACCGGAAGGTCGGGGTGCTGTTCCCGCAGGCTCGCGACGGTGGCGGGTCCGTCGCTGTCCGGTAGCCCGAGGTCCACGAGCGCCGCATCGAAATGGCTGGCCCTGATCTGGTCGAGTGCCGCGGCGAGATCGCCGGCGGCGGTGAGCTCGAACCGGCGTCCGTCGCCGTCGGGGCGCAGGAGGTGTGCGATCAGTGTTCGTTGAGCGGCGGTGTCCTCCACGACGAGCACACTCATCGCGTCTGGTGCGACGGCGGTCATCGGGCCAACTCCACGTCGATCCCGATCGCCTCCGCGACCCGTTCCCGGTTCCTGAAGTCTCCGACGACGCTCTGTCGCGGCGGCGGGGAGGTCCGCACGAGCGTCGGGGTCGCCAGGATCCGCTCGCTCTCGGCGGCCGACGGATCCTCGAGAACGTCCACGATCGTCAGGTAGAAGTCGCCACTGGCATCGCGGAAGAGGCCCTCGATCGCGGCGATGGCCTGCGCGGAACGACCCGAGCGGCCCGCCACGTAGAGCGTGAACAACTGCTGCACCGGGCCCCCTCTCCGTCCGTCACCGCGGCCCGACGCTGGTGTGGGGGGGCGCGGTGGCTGCGCCCCCATCGCGCCCCGGGTGCTGGGTGAACCGGCGGCGTCATGAGGAGGCGGTGGTCGACCTCCTCCTTGACGAGGTAGTCCTGTGCGCCGGCCCGTACTGCGGCGAGCCCATCCTCCTCGTTACCGAGCACCGTGAACACCACGATCGGCAACTTGGTCACGGCATTCACGCGGTGGAAGGTGTCGATCCCGCGACTGTCCGGCAGGTTCAGGTCGAGGAGCACGAGATCGAACGACCCGTCGCCGAGTTCCTCCAGGGCGCCAGCGAGCGACGACGTGGTGGTGACCGCGAAGCTGACCTGGCTCTCGGCGAGCGCGACACCCACGAGTCGCTCGTCGCCGGGGTTGTCCTCGACCAGGAGGACGTCGATCGTCGAAATGTCCTCACTCATGCGAGCCGGCTCCCCCTTTGGTCCCCCCGACGGGCGACGCAGGGTAACCGGGAAGCGAACGCCAGTCCGAGGGGCGGGCTGCCGACGCCTGCTGCGACCATCGGACCCCGGACGTCACGGTCGAGACTCCGGTCGGCACCCGTGTGCATGTCCACCTCTCCGAGCCACTCTGTGGGCTTCGAGGCGACGATAAGCAGCGAGGGATGCGGCCCAGCCCGGATCTGGGACGGATCTCCCCGACGGCTCTCGTGACGAGTGCTACCCGAAGTCGTACCGTTGTGGGAGACGGAGCGTGGCTCAGGCCGTTCCAGCAGATCGAGGCAAGCCTGATGGCAGAGGACCGCGAAGCGAGCTTGACCCCCGAGCTCGTCCACGAGCTCCATCAGCGTGCGCTGGCACTGAACGATGAGCTCGTGCAGCTCGCCAGCGCGGCCTACCTCGCACTGATGGTCGAGGAGACCGACGAGGCCAAACGGCTCGTGGCTGAGCTCATCGAACAGCTGCGCGAGGCGGTCGGTGACCTGTTCGAGCCGACGCGCACAGCCGGTCCCCTGGTCCCCGGTGACCTCGTGCGGCGGACCGGTCGATGACGGGGGACGCGAGGAGGGTGCGGGTGGCGTTGGTCGACGACGCGCCCGAGGTGCTGCGGTTCATGGAGCTCTATCTCTCCCGCAACGACCGGGTCGAGATCGTGGGGGTGGCCAACAACGGCCGGGACGGGCTGACCCTGGTCGAGAAGCTGAAGCCCGACGTGCTGCTCCTCGACCTCTCGATGCCGGAGATGGACGGCCTCGAGGTCCTGCGGGAGCTGCAGGCTCGCAAGACGAACGGACTCAAGACGATCGTCGTCTCGGGGCTCGACCGCGAGGACCTCGAGGCGACCTGCCTCGAGCTCGGGGCGGTTCGCTACCTCGAGAAGGGTGAGGGGTTCGCGCAGCTACCCGACATCGTCCTCGAGGTCGGTGCGGCTGCCTGACCCAGGGGTCGAGCCCGGACGACGTTCGAGCGTCTCGCCCGCTCGTTCGCGGCTGGGAGCGTTAGGACCTGGCAGGATGTGTTCATGCCCGGCATCGACTACGAGCTCCTCGAGGAGGAGTACGACGAGGACTTCCGGCCGCCACCCGGCCAGAAGCTGTCCACGCAAGCGCAGGATCGCATCGACGAGGATGCCACCGCCCGGGTGATCGCGGTTGACCGCGGGCGGGTCACCGTGCTGCTCGACGGCGAGGAGGTCGATGCCACCTTCGCCGGCTCGATGCGGGGCGAGAAGGTGGTGGTCGGTGACCGGGTCCGTGTCCGCCCCCCGGAGCGGCGCTCGGATGTGGCCAGGATCACCGAACGGCTGCCACGGGAGACCTTCCTGCTGAGGACGTCCGACGACACTCGGGACGACCCACGTGTCGTGGTCGCCAACGCAGACCAGGTCGTCGTGATCATCGGAGCCGACTACCTCGAGGGAGGCGTCCGGTTCCTCGACCGCGTGCTCGTGGCCGCTGCCGCGGGTGGCTTGGATGCGGAGATCGTCGTGAACAAGATCGACCTCGTCGCCGACGAGGCTGACGTAGACAGAGACGACGACAGAGATAGAGACCTGCGAGACGGAGACCCCGGACCAGAAGACTCACGAGAGGACGAGGATCCCGAGGACGGTGGCGTCGTCGTGGCGAGGTGGTCCGACCTCGAAGCGGTGGCGGAACGCTACGAGCAGCTCGGCAGCGAGGTGCTGTTCGTGAGCGCGAAGACGGGACACAACGTCGAGCAGCTCAACTGGCGTCTGGAGGGCTGCTGGACGGTGATGACCGGGCATTCGGGGGTCGGGAAGTCGCGACTGTTCAACCGCCTGGTTCCGGACGCGCAGCAGGAGATCGGTGAGGTCGGGCGGCGGGGTGGCCGGCACACCACCGTGGCGGCGAAAGCGATGCGGGTACCCGGACACGAGGATGCCTGGCTCGTCGACACGCCGGGGGTGCGCTCGTTCGGGATCGGGATGGTCGATCCGGTGGACCTTCCACGGCTCTTCCCGGAGCTCGCGAAGCTCCGCTGCGACATCCCCGATTGTGTCCACGACGGCGAACCCGGGTGCGCGATCGACGAGGCGGACATCCACCCCGCGAGATGGGAGTCCTACCAACGCCTGCTGAGCTCGCTGCGTGGGGACGACCGGTGGGAACCCGACGAGTGGGCCGTGGGCCCCGGCGGTTGACAGGGGCTGGCCGCTCCCTCCCTTCGGGAGGACCATCTTTCCCCGAGCAGACCTACCATCATCGCCACGCTTCCGATGCCCCATCCCGCGAGGAGGAGCCCATGTCCGTGGATCTTCGAGCCGGCCGCGAGCTGCCTGGAGACGTCCAGGAGTTCTTGAAGAACGCCGGAGCGCTGATCATCGACGGCGAGGAGCGCCCCGCCTCCGAGGGCGCCACGTTCGAGACGGTGGACCCGGCGACCGAGGACGTGCTGGCCGAGATCCCACAGGCGTCCGAGGAGGACGTCGACGCTGCGGTGCAGGCGGCCAAGGCTGCGCACGAGGACGGCCGCTGGTCGGGGATGAACACGCACAAGCGGGTCAAGACCCTGCACCGGGTCGCCGACCTGATCGAGGAGCAGGCCAGCGATCTCGCGTGGATCGACATGCTCGACCACGGCAAGCCCCACAAGCACGCGATGGGGGAGATGATCGCGGCGGCGAACTGCTTCCGGTACTTCGCCGGCTGGATCGACAAGGTCTACGGCGACGTCATCCCGTCACGCCAGGGCCGGTTCGTCTACTCGCGTCGTGAGCCCGTGGGCGTGTGCGCTCAGATCATCCCGTGGAACTTCCCGCTGCTCATGGCCACGTGGAAGATCGCTCCGGCCATCGCGTTCGGCAACACGGTCGTGCTCAAGCCGGCCGAGCAGACGCCGCTGTCGGCGGTATGGCTGGTCCGACTCCTGCAGGAGGCCGGGGTCCCGGACGGTGTGGTCAACCTCGTCCAGGGGGTCGGCGAGACCACCGGTGCCGCGCTCGTGAAGCACCCCGACGTCGACAAGATCGCGTTCACCGGATCGACCGAGGTCGGCAAGCTCATCATGCGCGAGGCTGCCAACCACCTCCACAAGGTGACCCTCGAGCTGGGCGGCAAGTCGCCCAACATCGTCTTCCCCGACGCGCCCGGCGGCTTGGCGAAGGCAGCCGCCCGCGCCGCGTTCGCCTGCTTCTACAACGCCGGTGAGGTCTGCACCGCCGGGACGAGGCTCGTGGTCGCGGCCGACGTGCACGACGAGGTCGTCGAGCGGGTCAAGGAAGCCGCGGAGCAGACCAAGGTCGCCCCCGGTTGGGCCGACGACGCCGGCATGGGGCCGGTCGTCAGCGCCGAGCAACTCGAGCGGGTCGAGAACTACGTCGAGATCGCCAGGAACGAAGGTGCGGAGCTCGTGACCGGGGGAGGGGGGGTCGAGGAGTACGAACACGGCTACTGGTACAAGCCGACGATCTTCGACCGCGTCACCCCCGACATGCGCATCGGCCAGGAAGAGGTCTTCGGACCGGTCCTCGCGGTGCAGAGCTTCGAGGACGAGGACGAGGCCGTGGCTCTGGCCAACGACGTTGACTACGGGCTCGCCGCCGCGGTGTGGACCTCGGACCTCGGCCGCGCACACCGCGTCGCCGAGAAGGTCAAGGCCGGCACCGTCTGGGTCAACACCTACGGCGAGATCGACAGCCCGGTCTCGTTCGGTGGCTACAAGCAGTCGGGCATCGGGCGGGAGCTCGGTCCCCACGCCCTCGAGGCCTACACCCAGGTGAAGAGCGTCTGGGTCAACACCAAGTGAGCCCGGCATGACCGTCACTACTGCACGGAGCCTCCGGCTGTGAGTGCGGTCTGGAAGGCCGCCCGGCGCCTGGGTATCCCCGCCACGGTGAAGAAGACGCTGGCGGGGCGCACAGCAGCTCAGGACCTGGGCGAGATCGCGACGCTGGGCGACTGGCGGGACATCGCCGACGGTCGCGCGCCCCGCTTCGGTCCGCGCGAGCTCATCGGCTCGGGCGTGACGCGCCCCGGCATGTGGCGGGACGTGGATCCGCTGCGGACCCCAGCGCTGCCTCGCAAGGAGGTCGTCCTCGGCGTGGCGATCTGGGCGGGCATGACCGGCATCGCCGGCTGGCGCGCCTGGAAGCGCCACGGGGGAGTGAGCGGGGCGCGCGAGGAGCTCCGCCGCGCCGCCGAGCGGTAGCCACGGACGGAGCCGAGCCCGCTCCCGTCGCTCCCTGTTCCGAGCGCGGTGTCGGTGTGGTTGTGACGGGGCGGGCGTGGGTGCGTGCGGTGGCACGGACCGCTGTGGTTGGCGGGCCCGCCGGTCACGTTTCGCTATCCAGTTGTCAAGGAGCGCTGGGGAAGTGGGGAAGTGGGCTGGTGTGGGTGTGTGGGCAGGCTTCGCTCCCCACCGGGGGGTGGGGTGGCGGGTCAGCCGGGTGGTCGGTCGGGCGACCCGCGGGGCCGTGTGGGGTGGAGGGGTCGGGAGGGTCGTTGCCACCGTCGGTAGGGGCGTCCGTCGTGCTGCTGCCAGGTGACTCGGCCGTCTTGGAGGCGTCCGGTCAGGTGTTTGCGGTCGGCGAGGCGGTGGCAGGACCAGCACAGCAGCGCTTGTTCGGCGACAGAGGTGCCGGCACGGTCGACCCATCTGCGGTTGAGATGTGCGGCCTGGCAACGCTGTGGCGGGGCGCCGCACAGGGTGCAGCGGCGGTCACGCGCGA
>JAWVZB010000039.1:0-26354 GCA_033722375.1 Nitriliruptorales bacterium
ATCATGACCGGTGAACACGACGGCGCGCTGGTGACCACGGAGCTCCAGGTGTCGCACGCGATCAGCGGCACGGCGCGGACGGGCACCGGGACCGGCTGATCCCCACCTGGTTGCCGGCGTCCCTCGTTGGTGCTGGTCTGGTCGCGTCGATCGCGGGCCTCTTGCTGCTCGTCGCCGTGGGGGATTGGCGTGGCTACGTCCTCGCCGGGATCGCGGTCGGCGCCGGTGGCATCACCGCGTTCGCCGGGGTGACGCTCGACCGCGTCCGGCACGTCGAGCAGGAGCTCGCCCAATCGGAACGGGAGCTGGCCGCCCGCCGCTCAGCGCTGATCCGGTGCGTGTCCCACGAGTTCCGCACTCCGCTCACGGTCGTGACGGGCACGGTCGAGACGCTGCTGGCGCGCGGTCTGGTCGCCGACGCTGGCGCCGACCTCGTGTCGTCCCTGGAGCGGGCGTCGGAGCGGCTCCGTCGCATGATCGACACCGTGCTGACCGTGGCGCAGGCCGCGGACGCCGATCACGAGGACCGCCAGCCTCAGAAGCCGGTCGATCTCGTGGGAGCCATCCGCTCGGCCGCCGGGCTGGACCGACCCACCTCGGAGCTCGCACGGCTCGACCTCGAAGTCGAGGACGCGGCGGAGAACATGATGACGGTGCCCAAGTACGTCCAGCTCGTGCTGCGGGAGACCCTCGACAACGCCTTCCGCTACTCGCCGTCGGATTGCCCGGTGTTCGTTCGGGTGCGTCGCGACGACGGCGAGGTCCGGATCTCGGTCGCAGACGGAGGTCCCGGCATGCCAGCGGCCACCGTCGAGCAGAT
Source organism: Nitriliruptorales bacterium (assembly GCA_033722375.1). Taxonomy (GTDB): domain Bacteria; phylum Actinomycetota; class Nitriliruptoria; order Nitriliruptorales; family Nitriliruptoraceae; genus JAWVZB01. Next base: position 821 of record JAWVZB010000039.1, read on the forward strand.
GTTCGAGCCGTTCGTAGCCGCCTCCGGCGCCACCACCCGGACCCACCGTGGCCTCGGCTTCGGCCTGTACGGCGTGCAGGTGATGACGAAGCAGCTCGGCGGCCGCATCGACGTGACCACCTCGCCCCGCCGCGGCACGACGGTCGACCTCGCGTTCCCGCAGCGTCGCGCCACGGATCTCGCCCTCGCCGCCTGACCTTCCCGAGCCACGTCCGCGCGCCCCTCCCATCACGGTGCCCGAACGGGGTGGTGCTCGACTCGGGCCCCCCGGGGGGCCGTTGCTAGCCTCGTTGACAGCGCCCGTGCGGTGGCTGTCGTTGCCGTCGCGGGCGATCACGTCCCAGGAGATCCCCCGTGTCGTTCGACCTTCCGCCCGCCCGATCCGTGGTCAGCAACCCCACGCAGGACCAGATGCGTGAGTGGGTGCTCGAACTGATGCCCGAAGACCGGGTCGACGTGACCGAGTTCGACAACATCAACTACCGGGCGCGGGTCACGGCGCGACTCGCCCCGGCCACCTTCTTCGTCTCGGACACGCCGGTGGGCAAGCCGACCATCTCCACCGACGAAGCCGCGGAATGGGCCCGCAAGCAGGACGAGTACGTCGCCGACCAGGACATGATCCTGATCGAGGGCTACATCGGCCCTGACCCCGACTTCCGCACCCCGGCCCGGCTCTACATGGAGCGGGCGAACGCCAACGTGCCGGCCATGCAGCAGCAGCTCTACTTCGCCCCCGACGACGCCCACGATGCACGGTTCACCGTCGTCTACACCCCGAACCTCCCGGCCCCCGGCAAGCCGAACGACTGCCTCATCATCGTCGATCTCGACCGCTACGTCACCCGGGTCTTCGGCTCCGACTACTTCGGTGAGTCGAAGATGGGGGGCTTGCGGATGTGGAACAAGCTCGTCTACGACGAGGGTGGGCTCGCGCTCCACTCGGGCGCGAAGGTCTTCCCGGCGGACGAGACCCCCGACGGCGAGGAGAAGCTGGCGCTCATCATCGGTCTGTCCGGGACCGGCAAGACCACGACCACGTTCCGCAACGTGAAGGGCTCCCTGCCGGTCCAAGACGACTTCGTCGGCCTCTTCCCCGGCGGGAAGGTCTACGCCACCGAAGCGGGCTGCTTCGCCAAGACCTACGGCCTCGACGCCGACGACGAACCCACCATCTACGCCGGCGCCACGTCGCGGGACGCCTGGCTCGAGAACGTGGGTGTCGACGAGGACGGCAACGTCGATTTCTGGGACGACAGCCACACCAAGAACGGGCGCTGCACCTTCGAGCTGGCCGACATCCGTCATCGCGAGCCGCGCGACCTGCCGACGGCGGACTACCTGTTCATCCTCAACCGCAACGAGAACATCATCCCTGCCGTGGCCAAGCTGAAGCCGGAGCAGGCCGCCTACTACTTCATGCTCGGCGAGACCAAGGGCACCTCGGCCGGTGGGAAGGCCGAGGCCGGCAAGAACCTCCGGGTGCCCGGGACCAACCCGTTCTGGTTCGAGACCGACTCGTCACAGGCCAACCGTCTCCTCGAGCTGCTGGAGACGTGTGACCTCGAGGTGTTCCTCTTCAACACCGGGCGCGTCGGTGGCGACGGGGACGACGAACGGTCCAAGAAGGTCCGGATCCAGCACTCGGCTGCGGTCCAGGAAGCCATCGTCGACGGCGCGATCGAATGGGTCGAAGATCCCGACTTCGGCTACGGCGTGGCTGCCTCCCTCCCCGGCATCGATGACGAGGAGCTGCTCCAGCCCCGTCGCCTCTACGAGCGGCAGGGCCGCTTGGAGGAGTACGAGGAGCTCGTCGCCAGGCTGAAGTCCGAGCGGGGCGAGTACCTCGCCGGCTTCGACGGGCTCGATCCGCGTGTCGCCAAGGGCGGCGAGTAACCCGGGGTCGGCTAGACGCTCGGCAGGTCCGCTGAAGGGTCGGCCAGGAGGTCCGTCAGCCGCTCGGCGGCCACGGGCGGGGCGAAGAGGAACCCCTGCGCTTCGTCGCAGCCGTGTTCGAGCAGGACCGCGAGCTGTGCCGGATGCTCGACCCCCTCGGCGATGACGGTCAGGTCGAGGTGATCCGCGAGCGCGAACAGGGCGCGGAGGATCGGTGGGGGGTCGTGCGTACTGGCCACCGGGGCGAGGAACGACCGGTCGATCTTGAGTCCGTCGAGCGGCAGCTCCCGGAGCCGGGCCAGCGAGCTGTACCCGGTCCCGAAGTCGTCCAGCACGAGTTGGGTTCCGAGGCGTCGGAGTGCGGTGACCTGCTGCGCAACCGCCCCGAGGTCCCCGCTGAGGACGCTCTCGGTGATCTCCAGCACCAAGGCCCGAGGCGGCAGACGATGCCGGTCGAGGATGTCGGCGACGTCCTCGGCGAACCCCGGGTCGAGGAGCTGGGACGGTGACACGTTGACGGCGACGGTGAGCCGGGTGCCGAACCGCTCCCGCCACGCAGCCAGATCACGGCAGGCCCGGTCGAGCACCCACCGGCCAGCCCGGCCGATCAGCCCGAGCTCCTCGAGCAGTGGCACGCACTCGAGTGACCCGACCAGCTCGTCGTCGGAACGCCGCCACCGCAGCAGCGCCTCCACCCCCGAGAGCGATCCCCCGTCCAACTCGACGACGGGCTGGTAGCGGAGCTCGAGCTCCTCGCGCTCGATGGCGGAAGAGATGTCCTCCCGAAGCAGGAGCTGCCGGAGCGCCTGTTCACGGTCCTCGCCGTCGAGCCCATCGACCACCCCGGCGCGGCGGGGCGCGGTCAGGCGAGCCGCGATGTCGGTGACGTCCTGGGCGGTTCCCCACAGCCGCCGGACCTGGCCGTCCTCGTCGTGGTCGACGGTCGCGCGGCAGCGGATCCAGCGAACGGGCACCGTGGTGGTGCGGTGCTCGAGGGTGAACGGCGCCCCCGTCTCGAGCGCCTCGGACACCGCCTGCGCCACGGCCTCACGATCCGCCGGGTGCACGAGCGACAGGAAGCGCTCGTAGGTCCCGTCGAACTCGGTCTCGTCGATGTCGAAGTTGTCGTACATCTGCGCGGACCACCGGACGCGGTCGTCGCCGACGTCCCAGCTCCAGCTCCCCACGCGCGAGAGCGTCTGCGCTGCGGCGAACTCGGTCTGGCTGCGGTGCAGCTCGTGGTGTGACCGCTCCCGTTCGATCACCCGGGCGACCTGCCCGCAGATCGTCTCCATCGTCGCGAGCACCGCCGTGTCGGGACGACGCTCGTCCCGCGTGAAGCCCTGGAGGGCGGCGACCGGCTCGTCGCCCACCCGGACGGTGAACGCCATCGCGGTGCGGAGGCCGGCTTCGATCGCGGCCGCCGTCTCGGCCGAGCTCTGCTCCAGCCGCCAGACGCTCGCCGGCGCCCCGGTGGCGAGAAGCGCCCCGAGCACGCCCTCGCCGGGAGACACCGCCGCCGTGCGGACCCGCAGGCGATCCAGCAGGCGGTCGTCGTCCGCGTGCCACAGCGCCGGCTCCCACCGGCTGCCGCGTGGCAGCCAGACGATCCCGATGGGCCAGCCCAGATGTTCGCTGACGCCGTCGATGGCGACGTGGAGGACATCCTCGGCGTTCAGCGCGGTGTTGGCGGCGAGAGCGATGGAGCGCACCAGGTCGAGGTGCGCCTGTGGAGTCGTCGTCGTGCGGAGATCGACCATCACACATCCACCGTCCACACGACACCTTCGCCACGCGCGGCCAGAACTCCTGCCGTCGGCCCGTCTTCGGGTCCCTCGCGCGTCGCCTGCCCGTAGTCTCGTGAGCCCAGCGGAGGTGGTCGATGGCGCACGTCGTGGTCTGTGGTGGTGGGTTCGGTGGTCTGCCAGCGGCGAGCCGCTTGCGGGAGCTCCTCGACCCGTCGGACACCGTGACGGTCATCGCCGCGGACGACCGTTTCTTCATGGGGTTCGCCAAGCTCTGGGCGCTGTCCGGCCAGCGGCCGCTCGCGGACGGCACCCGCTCGCTCGCGAGGCTCGAGGAGCGCGGGATCCGGTTCGTGCACGACACGATCGAGGCGATCGATCCGTCCGAGGTGGCCGTCGAAACCTCGGGCGGGGGCTTCGACGCCGACGGCATCGTGGTCGCCCTCGGTGCCGCCCCGCCGCCTCGACATCGGGAGCTGCTGGCCGTCGACGACGCTTACCATCTGTACGACGGCAGGACGATCGACGAGGTGCGGCGTCGTATCACCGACGTGACCACCGGCACGATCGCGGTCGCGATCCTCGGGGGACCGTTCAAGTGTCCGCCTGCGCCGTACGAGGCCGCGCTCGTCGTCGACGAGCTGCTGCGGGAGCGGGGCGTGCGCAACGACGTCGACGTGGTGGTGGCCACACCGCAGCCGCTGACCGTGCCCGCTGCGGGGGTGGACGCCAGCCAGTTCGTGGCGTCGTTCCTCGCGGAGCGGGGCGTGGAGGTCCTCACCGAACACCGGGTGTCGGACGTGTCGCCGGGGCAGCTCTCGTTCGCGGACCACGAGCCGCTCGCGTTCGACCTGCTGCTCGGGGTGCCGGCCGACCATCCGCTCGACGTGATCGCGGAGAGCGCCCTGTCCGACGACGACGGGTGGATCCGCCCCGATCCGGCGACGTTCGCCACGGACTTCGACCGCGTCTACGCGATCGGGGACTGCACGGTCGTTCCGACCGCGAGCGGGGCGCTGCCTCACGCCGGTGTGTTCGCGGCCGGTGGCGGCCGCGTCGCTGCCGCCAACCTCGCGGCCGACCTGCAGGGTGGCCCGTCGGTCCAGTTCGACGGCTCCGGGTACTGCTTCCTCGAGCTCCCCGGCGAGCAGGTCGCCTTCGTCGAAGGGAACTTCTACGCGGACCCGCCGGACGTGAGCCTCAGCGAGCCGAGCCATCGGTTGTTCCAGCGCAAGCGGGAGTACGAGACCTCGCACCTGGAGCGCTGGCTCCCCTGAGACGGTCGGGGCGCTCCTTGGCGTACCTCTCGGCGGCCTCGTTCGTTGACGTGCGTGAGGAGGTGGAGGCCGATCCGCACCATCGTCATGCGTGTCGTCTCTTGCGGGCTCGCGGTGCTCGCTGGCGCCGCGTTCACGTCGTCGTCCGCCGCGACCACCGACGGCGGAACGATCCACACGGGCGTCGGCTCCGAGTCCGAGGCGCGTGACGTCCCGTGTGCTCCTGGAGACAGTGGCCCGGTGGTCTGCGTTCCCGATCGGGGTGGCGACTGGACGCTCACGAGCGAAGCCTCCGGGGACTGCAGCCAGGGGGTCACGGGCTGGCAGGGGGACTGCATCTTCGCGTTCGATGCCGGTGACCACCTGCGGATCTGGGGCACGCGGGGCATCGCCCCGACCACGTTCACGATCCAGTGGTCGGCGATACAGGAGGACGCGTCGCTGGCGCCACCACCGCCGGCGGGCTCCGACGAAGGAGCGCCGTCGGACCGGGACGCGGCCACGGCTGGAGGCGAGACAGCGGCGTCGAGCCGGCCCCCCGTCGTGGCGCCAGCCGCCACGGTCGAGGAACCCACGGGCGGGGAGCCACCGCCGGCCGCACGCGACCGCGCGGTGCCTGCCAACGCCTTCTGGGACCCCCCGGTGACCGACGTCCCGGGTTACTCCGAACTGACCGCCGCCCCGCAACCGAGCTTCCCGATGACGCCCCGCATCGTGCGGGAGGACGCCGGCGCCCCGGCCGCCGCCGGAGCGATCGCGCTCGCGGCTGCTGGGTGGGTCGCCTGGAGCCGTCGCCGTGAGCGGTCCCGGGTGACCCTGCCGTGACGGGTCTCGTCGGTCCCGTGGCCTAGAGTCGGCCCGCGCGAACGGAGGGACCAGCGACCATCGACGTGGACGTCTGGCTGACCCTGGCCGTGCTCGCGGTCCTGCTCACGGCCCTCATCCGTGAGCTGGCCAGCCCGGCAGCGAACGTGCTCGGGGCGGTGCTGGTCCTCGTCGTGCTCGACGTGCTGGATCCGGCGGCCGCCTTCGCCGGCTTCGCGAACCCCGCCACCATCACCGTGGCGGGGTTGTTCGTGGTGGCGCGTGCGGTGCAGGAGCACGGAGGCGTCGAGGAGTGGCTCGCCCGCCTGCTCGACCGCGACCGTCCGCGCCGGCTCACGCTGGGACGGCTCGTCGCTCCCCTGGTGGGGGCGTCCTCGATCATCGCCAACACCCCGCTCGTCGCGGCGGTCGCGCCCATGATCCGGGACTGGGCCGAGCGCCGTGGGATCCCCGCCTCGCGGCTGTTGATCCCGACGTCCTACGCGGCGATCCTCGGCGGCACGATCACGACCATCGGGACCTCGGTCACGCTGCTGGTGTCGGGGCTCGTGGCCCAGCAGACCGGCGAGGGCTTCGGCTTCCTCGAGGTCACGCCGGTCGGGCTCCCCGTCGCTGTCGCCGCTGGTGTGATGCTGGTGCTGACCGCCCCGCGCACCCTGCCCAACCGCCAGACGATCGAGCAGCAGGTTGCGGCACGCGAGCGTGACTACAGCTTCCGGCTCCACGTCGAGCCCGACGGAGAGCTGGACGGGAAGACGGTCGCGGAGGCGGGCTTGCGGAACCTCGTGGACACCTACCTCGCCCGGATCGACCGGGATGGGCTCGTCATCGCCCCAGTTCCGCCCGACCAGGAGCTGGAAGGTGACGACGAGCTGTTGTTCGTCGGGCGCGCCAGCGCTGCGAAGGAGCTCGTGCAGCGCACGGGACTCGAGCACAGCGAGGCACAGCAACTCACGCATCTGACCGAGGACCACCGCGGCCTCTACGAGGCAATCGTCGCCAAGGGCAGCCCGTTGTCGCACCGCACGTTGAAGGCGGTCAGCTTCCGCGGTCGCTACGACGGGGCGGTGCTCGCGATCCACCGGGCGGGCGAGCGGCTCGACCAGCGGCTCGGGACCGTGCCCCTGGAGCCGGGTGACACGCTCCTGATCCAGGCGGATCGCTCGTTCGCGGACCGGTGGCGGAACCATGGCGACTTCGCCGTCGTGGTGCCGCTGGACGAGCACGGTGCCGGCGGCACGTCGCGGCGTCCCCTCGTCCTCGCGGTGGTGGCGGCGATGGTGCTGGTCGCTGCGCTCGGCTGGCTGCCCATCGTCACGGCGGTGCTCTTGGCCTGTGCGGTGCTGATCGCCACGCGCACGCTCGACTTCTTCGACGCGAAGGACGCGATCGACCTCGATGTGGTGCTGATCATCGGCGGGGCGATCGGGCTCGGGGCGGCCGTGCAGAGCTCTGGTCTGGCCGCCCAGATCGCAGAGGGGATCGCCGCCACCGGTGCAGCGTTCGGGGCGTACGCCGCCCTGGCGGCGGTGCTGGTCGGGACCATGGTGCTCACCGAGCTGGTCACGAACGCCGCAGCAGCGGCGCTGATGGTTCCTGTGGCTCTCGATGTCGCGACGCGGGTCGGGGCGGACGAGCGCGGGTTCGCGGTCGCCGTCGCGGTCGCGGCGTCGAGCTCGTTCCTCACGCCGATCGGCTATCAAACCAACACGATCGTCTACGGCCTCGGTGGCTACAAGTTCGGCGACTACTTCCGCGCCGGCTGGCCGATCACCCTGACCGTGGTGACGACGGCCCTGCTGGTGATCCCGCTCGTCTGGAGCTGAGAGTCCAAAGGTCGCGACGAGAGGCGGCAGGGGTCGGCCGGGGCGCGAGCGTGTGGTGGATCGCCGCGGGTGAGGCGGGATGTTCTCCCCCCTAGCAGAGGGGGGAGAGAGCGCCCGAAGGGCGCGATGGCGGGTTGTTGGAGCAGTTGTGGTCGGGCGCCGTGCGGGAAGCCAGGTCAGCGAGCGCGGCCCAGGTGGTCGTCTGACAAGGCGCCCGAGGAGTCCATAGCAGAAGCTATGGCCGACGAGGGCAACGCCGTCAGCGGCCGGCTGGACCTCGCGAGCCTGGCGCTCGCGTGCGGTGCCCGGCCTCAACTGCTAATCGACGTCGTACCAGCCTTCGCGCTCGAGGTGGACGAGGATCTGGTTGACACCTTCCTCGGGGGTGATGTCGGTGGTGTCGATCTCGAGCTCGGCGTCGGCGGGTTCCTCGTAGGGGTCGCTGATCCCGGTGAAGTTCTCGACGATGCCGGCGCGGGCCTTGGCGTAGAGTCCCTTGCGGTCGCGCTGTTCGCAGACCTCCAGTGGCGTGGAGACGTGGACGAGGATGAACCCGCCCCCCGTTTCCTCGATCTGGGCACGGTTGAGCTTGCGGATCTGGTCGTAGGGAGCGATCGGTGCGGCGATGGCGATACCGCCGTGCTTGGTGATCTCGGAGGCGACGTAGCCGATGCGGAGCACGTTGATGTCGCGGTGCTCCTTCGAGAACCCGAGCTCGGAGGAGAGGTTCTTGCGGACGATGTCACCGTCCAGCAGGGTGATGGAGCGGCCGCCGGCCTCGAGGAGCTTGGTCTGGAGGACGTTGGCGAGGGTGGACTTGCCCGATCCCGAGAGCCCGGTGAAGAACACGGTGAAGCCGCGCTGGGAGCGGGGCGGGTGGGTGCGCCGGAGCTCGTCGATCACCTCGGGGTAGGTGAACCATTCGGGGATCTCGCGTCCCGTGGCGAGCCGCTCGCGCAGTTCCGTGCCGGAGATGGAGGCGGTCTCGAGTTCGTCGGGGATCTCGTCGACGGGTTCGTAGGCGTCCTTGGAGGGGACGTAGACCATCATCCGGAAGGGGACCATCTGCACACCGAGCTCGTCCTCGTGCTCGGTGAACAGCTCCTGGGCCTCGTAGGGACCGTAGAAGGGCTGACCGTCGGAGTCCTCGCCGGGTCCGGCATGGTCGCGTCCCACGATGAAGTGGGTGCAGCCGTAGTTCTTGCGGATGATCGCGTGCCACACCGCCTCGCGGGGGCCGCCCATGCGCATGGCGAGCGGCAGCAGCGAGAGCCCGACCGTCGACGGCGGGTAGTGGTTGATGATGTTCCGGTAGACCCGGACGCGGGTGAAGTGGTCCACGTCCCCGGGCTTGGTCATCCCGACGACCGGGTGGATCAGCAGCGTGGCGTCGTTCTCGGTGGCGGCGCGCTTGGTGATCTCGACGTGGGCGCGGTGCATCGGGTTCCGGGTCTGGAACGCGACCACCTTGGTCCAGCCGATGTCCGCGAACCGTCGCCGGACCTGTTGGGGGGTCTTGCGGAGGTCCTTGAAGTCGTACTGGTTGGGCAGCTGGCAGGCCTCGAGCCGTCCGCCGACGTAGGCGTCGCCGGCGACGTTGAAGAGGTAGTCGACGGCCGGGTGTTCGGGGTTGGTGGTGCCGAAGACCAGCTCGGCCTCGCGCTTCTTGTCCGGGACCCAGACGTCCTCGACGTAGAGCGCTGCGAGCATCGTGCCTTCGGGGTCGCGGAGCGCCACGGTGTCGCCGGTCTCGATCTGGTCGGCGAACTCCTCGTCGACGTCGAGGGTGATCGGCATCGGCCAGAGGGTGCCGTCGGCGAGGCGCATGTCCTCGCAGACCCGCTCGTAGTCCTCGCGGTTCAGGAACCCCGTGAGGGGGGAGAACCCCCCGTTCGCGAGCAGCTCGAAGTCGCAGAGCTGTCGGTCGGTGAGGTCCCAGTCGGGCCAGGTGGTGGCGGCCTCCTTGAGCTCGGCGGCGCGGGCGTCGTCCACACGGAGGTCGACGAGCTCGCCGCCATGGGGCGTGATGAGATGGTCGGTGGTCATGAGAGATGCCTGGAGGTCTGCGATGCGAGAGGTGTGGCCCGACCGTACCGGCTACTCGTATCGGCCTGGACGCTCAACCGGGCAGGGGTCCTTGCCGACGAGGAAGCGGGGGGCAACGCTGGTCAGTGCGGTCTCACGACGAGAGAACACGTGGTAGACGTCGGAAGCGAGGAGCAGGATCTGCTCCTGCCGTACATGCTCCGCACCGTGCGGGTCGGGGTGATCGCCAGCGTTGCTGCCATCGCGATGCTCGCCGCCTACCCCTTGGTCGCGACGCCGGAGACGTTCTCGTCGTTGACGGCCTACTACGTCCTGCTGGCCATCGCAGCATCAGCGGTCGGGGTGGTGGCGATCCTGCCGTGGGAGCGGCTCTTCGAAGGGCCGTGGGGGATGCGGCTCATGTACGTGTGGTCGATCGGTGACATCGTCATCATCTCGAGCGAGCTGCTCGTCACCGGCGGTGTCCAGTCGGACCTGTGGGTGATCTACATCCTCACGACGATCTTCTTCGCGGCGTCGTATCCGGTGCGGGGCCAGGTCGTGCTACTTGCGTTCACGGCCCTCGCCTACGTCGCGGCGTCCGTCGCGGCGGGTGAGTTCGCGGCGGTCCCGATCGCCGTTCGGATGGCTGCCCTCGGGCTGCTCACGTTCATGGGCAGCTACCTGTCGCGTGAGCTCATGGGGCAGATGCGCCAGCACGAGCGACACCGTCAATCAGCTGAACGGCACGCCGACATCCTCGACCAGGTGGTCGCGGCCACGCGCCGGCTGCAGTCGCTCGACACCGCCCAGGTCCTCGACGCGGTCGTGGACACGGTCGCCTCCCTGGGTCTGCCCTGGGCCGGCATCGCCGAGCTCGATCAGAACCGCGGAACCTTCGAGGTCGTCCACGGCCGCGGGTTGCCCGCAGAGCTGCTGGATCGTCGCCACGACATCGAGGGGACGCTGCGTGAGGTCGTCCGGGAGGGCCGCGCAGTCGCCGCGGGTCGAGGCCGCGTCGATTCCGCGGCGTGGAGCGAGGTCGAGGGGTTCGTCGTGGCTCCGATCCACGTTCGCGGCGAGGTCGCGGCGGTGCTGGGCGGGGCGCGCCTCGACGGTGAGTCGGTGGAGCCGGCGGTCGTCGAGGCGGTCGAGCTGTTGGCCGGGCTGGCGGGGCGGGCACTCGAGCTCGCTTCGGTCTACGCGAAGGAGCGGGAGACGGTCGAGCGGCTGGAGCGGCTGGACACGCTGAAGCGCGACTTCGTCTCGAACGTGTCGCACGAGTTGCGCACGCCACTGACGGTGATGATGGGTGTGGGCGAGCTGCTCAGGGGGCGGTGGACCGAGCTGGACGACCGCACCCGTCAGGACCTGATCGACCGCCAGATGGCGCACATCGGGTCGCTGAACCGCACCATCGAGAGCCTGTTGGACTTCTCGCGGCTCGAGGCCGGGACGCTCGAGCCGTCCGTCAAGTCGGTCGACGTGGCGGGGCTGGTCCGGGACGCCTGCGATCGGCTCGCAGACGTGCTCGAGAGCCACCGGCTCGAGGTCGATCTCGACGGGCGCGCGATGGCGTTGGCGGATCCCGACCTCTTGGAGCGGGTGGTGGACAACCTCCTCGTGAACGCGGTCACCCACACCCCGCGGGGCACGAGGGTCTCGGTCTCGGTGGCGGACGCGGGGGAGGAGGTCGTGGTGGGGGTGGCCGACGACGGACCCGGCGTCCCCGCGGAGGAGCTGTCGAACCTGACCGATCGCTTCTTCCGGGGAGGGGACCCGGACAGACGGTCAACCCGGGGCCTCGGCCTGGGCCTCACACTGGTACACGAGATACTGATCCAGCACGGCTCCCGGCTTCAGATCGAGAGCGAACCGGGCGAGGGGGCCCGCTTCTGGTTCGCGCTCCCGGCTGACGAGCTGGAGACAGCCGCCACTTGACCGCAATCTCACCTTGACCGCAACCTCATCCTGAGTCGGGGCGTCAGACCGTACGGAACCGCTGCCACCGACACGGCTGGTACGTCCCGTGCACGACAAGTGTGCGCTGAGTGAACTCGCTCGTGCGCACGGGAGTATCTGACCCATCTCCGACGTTGTACACAACGAACACTCGTTCGGGAGGAAGATGACCACGGAACTGATGACCTCGCACTCCGACGCTGCGCGTTCGGAGCTCTTCGAGCATGCCTCGGAACGGGGCTACGTCCTCGTCTCCGAGCTCGTGGCGCTGGCTGACCCGCTGGCGCACGGCGATGCTGACGTCAGCGACCTGGTCGAGGAGTTCGAGGACGCCGACGTCACCGTGGTCGACGACCGCCCCGTCGAGGACACCGAGGACACCCCCCTGCCGACCGGGCTGTCCTCCGATCCGGTGCGCCAGTACCTGAACGAGGCGGCCCAGGACGAGCTCCTGGACGCCCAGCAGGAGCAGGACCTCGCGAAGCGCTACGCCGCCGGGGTCGATGCCCGCGATCTGCTGGGCACCAACCAGGAGTTCTCGGCCGAGCAGCGGGCGCGTCTGCGCCGGATCGTGGCCGAGGGTGACCGCTCGAAGGACCGGCTGATCCGGTCGAACCTCCGTCTGGTCGTTCCGACGGCCAAGCGGTACGCCGGCAACGACCTGCCCATGATCGAAGCCATCCAGGAGGGGAACCTGGGGCTCATCCGTGCGGTCGAGAAGTTCGATCACCGCAAGGGCTACAAGTTCTCCACCTACGCGGTGTGGTGGATCCGCCAGGCCATCCAGCGTGGGCTCGCCAAGCGCGGCCGCACGATCCGGGTCCCCTCCACCATCTGGGAGCAGTCCGGCAAGGTCCGCCGAGCGAAGTCGACCCTGCGGACGCGGCTCGGGCGCGAGCCCAACCTCGAGGAGGTCGCGGCCGAGGCCGGACTGAAGCCGGAGCGCGTCGAGGAGATCGACCAAGCCCTGCGTCCGACCACCTCGCTGGACCTTCCGGTCGGCGAGGACGGTGACATCTCGCTCGGTGATCTGCTGCCGGACACCGACGGGGTGGACCCCGAGCTCGACACCGCCGCATCGGACGTCCGCCACCGGCTCGTGGACGCTCTGGCCACCCTGCCCGAGCGCGAGCGCGCCATCATCGAGCTGCGGTTCGGGCTCGTCGACGGCGAGACCAAGACGCTCGAGGAGGTCGGCAACGAGGTCGACCTCACCCGCGAGCGGGTGCGGCAGCTCGAGAAGTCCGCGCTCGCCAAGCTCAAGAACCCGGCGGCTGCGCACGGCCTCGACCAGGTCTGGGACGCACTTGCCGCTTGAATCCTCGCTCCCCTGGGTCCGGGCTGCCCGTTCGGGTGGGACCGGGCCAGGTAGGGTCCCGAGGAAGAGGACCATCTAGGGGCGAGCCACCGACCATGCATGCGTTGCGACGTCTGATCATCAACTTCGGGCTGTCGCTGCTGCGTACGTACTGGAGCATCGTCAACCCGATCTCCGTGGGGGTGCGCGCGATCGTCCGCGACCACGAGGGACAGGTCTTGCTGGTCCGCCACGTCTACGGCGATGACCGCCTGCACCTCCCCGGGGGCGGCGTCAAGCGTCGCGAGACCCTGGTCGGCGGCCTGCGTCGCGAGCTCAAGGAGGAGACCGGACTCGAGATCCTCGCCGACGAGCACGAGCTCCAGCTCCTCGGTGTGTTCACGAACTTCCACGAGGGCAAGTCCGATCACGTGTCGGTGTTCGTGGTCGATCCCGATCAGTGGAAGGGTGACCTCCAAGCCGACGATCTCGAGATCGAGAAGCTCAACTTCGAGAGCGACACCGACCTTCCACCGGACGTGTCGCCGGGGACGGCCCGCCGTCTCGCGGAGTTCCGGGGCGAACGTCAGATCACCTTCGAGTGGTGACCACTCCCGATGCCATGGCTGGGATCGTGCTCGCTGCCGGCGCGGGAACCCGTCTCCGGCCGCTGACGAGCCACCGACCCAAGGCGCTCTGCCCGGTGGCGAACCAGCCACTGCTCGACCATGCCCTGGACCGGATCGGGGTCCTGGCGGCCGACGTCGCCGTCAACGTCCATCACGGGCGCGACCAGATGCTCGCTCACCTCGAGGGGCTCGACCTGCATGCCTCCGTCGAGGAGGACGAGGCGCTCGGCACCGCTGGTGGGGTCGCCAACCTCGTCGGCTGGATCGATGGGCGGGACGTGGCCGTGGTGAACGTCGACGCGTGGGGGACCGGGTCGCTGGGACGGCTACTGGACGGCTGGTCTCGGGAGACGGTCCGGCTCCTGGTCGTGGCAGACACCACCGCTGCGGATTTCGAGGGGCACTGGCGCTTCGCCGGGGCGTCGCTGATGCCGTTCGAGCTCGTGCACGGCCTCGCACCCGAGCCCTCGGGCCTCTACGAGGTGCTGTGGCGTGACCTCGAGCAGCAGGGTCGACTGGAGCTCGTTCCGTCACGTGGCCTCGAGATCGACTGCGGCACCCCCCGTGACTACCTGATCGCGAACCTGATCGCATCGGGGGGCTCCAGCGTGATCGCGCCGGACGCGATCATCGAGGGGCGTGTCGAGCGCAGCGTCGTCTGGCCCGGTGCCCGGGTGGGCGCCCACGAGCACCTGCGGTACGCCATCCGCCTCCCGGACGGGAGCACCGTCAACGTCCCCGGCGCGTCTGCGGAGAGTTGACGCTGGCCTCTCGCCGGGGGCCAGCCGGTCGGGGTGCCCTGTCCGCCTGACCACCCCCCGCAACGTCGGAGGCACGCATCGTGACCGTTCGGGCGTGCTCCGCGAAGCGGCTGGTCCGCGAGCCGTTCGTACCGTTCGACGTGCGGCGGGGGGACACAAGAGCACCGCCCCCAACGCATCGCCAGCCTCAGGAGTCCGCGGATGGGAACCGGAACGCTCGAACTCGCCGATGTCGAACGTCACCGTCGGGAGGCCGGCGAGCTCGACTCCGACACCCACGCCAACCTGATCGTGCAGGAGGTCCTGGCGGCCGCGGAGGACGGGGCGGCGACCAGAGCCCATGACCTCGATGCATCGTCGGCCGACGGCGAGGCCGCTGCGGTCGCACGCGGCATCGTCGAGGACGTCCTCGCCGCCGAGGCCGCCGCCGACTCCGAGGTGCGCGTGCCGAAGCCGAGCCGCGCTCCCCGGAGCGAATCGCGCCCACACCTCGTGATGCTCGACGAGGAGGAGTCGCTCGTGCTCGTCCCCGGCCCCGTCTACGACCCGGGCAGCTCGCCGTGGACCCCGTCGACCGATCATCTGGCCGTGCTGGTCGAGCAGGCCATCGACAGCGTCCGGACCGCGCCCCGCTCTGCGCGCGAGCTGGTTCAGGGGATCGCCGACGCCGCCGACATGACGCGCACCCGCTGGATGGTGCTCGCGCTCGTGTGGATGGTTGCCTTCGCGGGGCTCATGCCGCTCGCGTTCGCATCGATCGGCAGCTCGGTCGACCTCGAGATCGAGATCTTCGAGGACGAGGCTCCGGCCGTGCAGGAGCAGCCGGCCGACACCTCCAGCTCGAACCCGAGTGTCGAGGGCTCCGGCTCCTGACCCTCCGAGGTCTTCCCCCTCAGCGCCCTTCGAGGCCGAGGGTGGTGTAGATCGTCCGGGTCGCCAGAGAGCGGTTCAGGGTGTAGAAGTGGAGCCCAGGGGCTCCGTTCTCCAGTAGCTCCTGGCACAGCTCCGTCGCGGTCTCGGTCCCGATGCGCCGCACCTCCGCCGGGTCGTCCTCGACTTCGTGCAGACGGTCGGCGAGCGAGCGCGGCACCTCTGCGCCGGAGAGCTGCGCAAACCGCTCGATCTGACGGACGTTGGTGATGGGCATGATCCCCGGGATAACGGGGGTGTCGCAGCCCAGCTCGGCCAGTTCGTCCACCATCCGGAGGTAGTCGCTGGCCCGGAAGAAGAACTGGGTGATACCGAAGTCAGCTACCACGAGCTTGGCGGCCAGGTGCTTGCGGTCGTGGGCACGGTCGGGACTGAGCGGATGCAGCTCCGGGTGGGCAGCAACGCCGACCGAGAACTGCCCACCGCCGATCTCCCGCGCGAGCTCGACGAGCTCGAGTGCGTACTCGAGGTCGCCGGGCGGGGCGTCGGGGTCGTCACGGGGCGGGTCACCACGCAACGCGAGGATGTTCTCCACCCCGGCCTCGCGGTAGCGGACCAGGATCTCGGACAGCTCGTCGCGGGTGTGGGCGTACGCGGTGAGGTGGGCCATCGGGGTCAACGACGAGTTGCGGAGCAGGTCGACCACGATCCGGTGGGTCCGCTCGCGCGTCGAACCTCCGGCGCCGTACGTGACGGACACGAAGGACGGCGCCAGTGGCTCGAGTTCGTTGAGCGTGTCGCGCAGCTTGCGGTCCCCTTCGTCGGTCTTCGGAGGGAAGAACTCGAAGGAGTAGGTGCGGCCCTGATCCAGCAGCTCATCGATGCGCGCCACGCCAACCTTCCTGTCGGCGCGCGAGGGTAACGCTGGGTTCGCCTCGCCCCTAGCCCCAGCCCGGAGAACCGTCAGGCGTCGGCGACCTGCATCCGGACGTCGACCGCCGCCACTCCCGAGCGGCGGACGAAGACCGGGTTGAGGTCCAGCTCACGGATCTCGGGGAGGTCCTCCACCATCGCGTTGATCCGGAAGAGCAGGTCCTTGAGCGCATCGACGTCCATGGGTGGTGATCCGCGGTAGCCCGTCAGCAGTGGCTCGGTGCGCAGCGCGGACAGCATCTCGTCCACGTCGCGGTCGGTCAGCGGGGTGACGCGGACGCTCACGTCCCGGACGAGCTCGACCAGCGTGCCGCCGTGCCCAACCATCACGAGCGGCCCGAACGAGGGGTCGTGAGACACTCCCACCATCATCTCGACCCCGTCCTGCACCATCTCCTGAACCAGGAAGCTGCCTCCGTGCTCTTCCATGCCCTCCTCCTCGAGCCGGCGGGCCAGGGTGGTGATGGCTCCGGCGACGTCCTCGGGGGTCTCGAGTCCGAGCACCACCCCGCCGATGTCGGTCTTGTGGATCGGGGCATCGACCTTGACCGCGACGTTCCCATCGAGCTCTTCGCGGGCAGCCGCCCCCTCCTCTGGGGTGGAGACGACCCGGGACCGGGCGAGTGACACGCCGTAGGCCTCGAGCACTGCCGTCGCCTCGGCGGTCGTCAGCCAGGTGGAGCGCTCTTCGGTTCGGGCGGTGCGGGTGACGGTGGCTGTGTGCGGCGTCCCGATCTTGCGGGAGGACGCAGTGTCGGCGGTTCGGAGCGCGGCCTCGATGACGCGCCGTGCTCGCTCGCTGTCGATGTCGGCTGGCTCGACGAACGCCCCGAGTGGCTGCGCCCGCCAGTCCGAGTAGGTGGCGACGCGGCCCAGCGCCCGGGCGGCGTCCTCGGGGAAGGAGAAGGAGGGGACCCGTGCCTCGGCGAGGTCGCCGGGCAGGCCGCGCGTCGACATGAACACCGACACGACCGCGGTGTCGTCGGGCAGGTTGCGGCTGCCACGCGCCAGTGCGGCGGTCACCTCGGAGGTGTCCGTGACGCCAGCGGGGATGAAGATCACGAAGACCGCATCGACCTCCTCGGCCTGGCCCAGGATCGACATCGCCCGTTCGTAGTTGTCGGGGGAGGCGCTCGCGATCATGTCGACGGGGTTCCCGAGGCCGGCCTCGTCGGGGAGGAACTCGCGTAGCTTGGCTTGGGTGTCCTCCGACAGCTTCGGGACCTCGAGACCGTTCGACTCGCAGGCGTCGGCGGCGAGGATGCCCGGGCCACCGGCGTTGGTGAGGATCGCGACACGCTTCCCGCGGGGCAGGGGTTGGCTCGAGAGCAACGATGCGACGTCGAACAGTTCCTGGAGGGTGTCCGTGCGGATCACTCCGGTCTGGCGGAACAGCGCGTCGACGGCGACGTCGCCGGCAGCCATCGCCGCGGTGTGCGACGAGGCGGCCCGCGCCCCCGCGGAGGTCCGCCCCGACTTGACCGCCACGATCGGCTTGTCGCGGGAGATGCGACGGGCGATGCGGGAGAACTTGCGAGGGTTCCCGAACGACTCGAGGTAGAGGAGGATGACGTCGGTGTCGGGATCGTCCTCCCAGAAGAGCAGTAGGTCGTTGCCGGAGACGTCGGCCTTGTTGCCGACCGAGATGAACGTCGAGATCCCGAGCCCGAGCTGGTTCGCGTGCTCGAGCACCGCCAGACCGAGTGCCCCGGACTGCGACGAGAACGCGAGGCGTCCCGGTTGCGGGAACGTCTGCGAGAACGTGCCGTTCATCCGGACGTCCGCTGCGGCGTTCATGAGCCCCATGCAGTTGGGACCGACGACCCGCAGCCCGTGACCCCGT
Source organism: Nitriliruptorales bacterium (assembly GCA_033722375.1). Classification (GTDB taxonomy): domain Bacteria; phylum Actinomycetota; class Nitriliruptoria; order Nitriliruptorales; family Nitriliruptoraceae; genus JAWVZB01. The sequence goes on from JAWVZB010000039.1 coordinate 18,710, forward strand.
GCTGTCTCCATCAGGTTCGCCTGTCGGCGCTGGCCCTCTTCACCGGCCTCGGAGAAGCCGGCGGAGATCACACAGACCGCGCGGCAGCCCAGCTCGCCGGCTTCGTCCACGATGGTCTCGACCACCGGGGCCGGGACGCACACGATCACGAGGTCGGGGACCTCGGGGCAGGCGCCCAGCGACGGGTAGGCCGCGACCCCCTGGACGTACGAGGCCTGGTGGTTGATCGGGTAGACGACCCCTTCGAACCTGCCGTCGAGGAGGTTCTCGAACACGAGCCCGCCGATCGAGCGTGGGTCCCGGCTCGCCCCGACGACCGCCACCCGTTCGGGGCGGAAGAAGCGCTCGAGCGCGGCCTGCGCTGCACGGCGCTCGTCGTCGGCCACGACCTGGAGGTAGCGCTCGGTGACCTCGAGGTCGAGGTCGGCTTGCACGACGCTGGAGCCACCATCGCCTTCCCGCCGGGCGTCGTAGTCGAGACCGAGGTCGCGAACGAGGTGCAGCATGCGGGTGTTCTCGGCCAGGATCTCGCCGGACAGCCGCTTCACGCCCTGCTGGAGTGCATGCTCGGCGACGTCGCGCACGAGCGCGGTACCGATCCCGCGGCCCTGGTGGGCGTCCTCGACGAGTGCGGCGAACTCGGCGTGGCTCGGGTCGGCGTCGTCGCGGACGTAGCGGGAGACACCGACGATGTGTTCACGCTCGCCCCGCCCGACGGTCGCGACCAGGGCGAACTCACGGTCGGGATCGAGATCGGTGAACCGGCCGACGTTGGATTCCGTCAGGCGGAACGGGCCATGGAACCGGGCCCGTCGCGACCGTTCGGAGGTGCGCTCCCACATGTCGAGCAGGCGCTGCTTGTCGTCTTCACGGATGGGCCGGAAGTGGACGGTCGTGCCGTCTGGGAGGACATGGTCGCGTTCGAGTTGGTCGGTCATGCGGTCTCCCTCATGGGACAGCCGCCACGCTATGCGAACGCTTCGCCGTGGTATCGGTCGCGCCCTCCGCGGACGGCCACCCGACGCTCGCTCGCCGGGCGAACTGAGCCGCCGTGGTCGGTGGTACAGGTGCTCGTGGGTTGCCCTCCCCGTCGCCATGGGCGACAGTGGATGACATCCGAGGTAGCACCGGATCGGAGGTTGCGACATGGCGGAACGGTTCGATCGTGGTGCGGCTGCCGCCGAGGCGGAGCTCGAACGCCTCGATGACGAGGCCGACGAGCGGACCCACGACACGTCCCCCCTGACGCTGCGGGACCGCGCGGTGGTCACCGGCGACGATTCGATCCACATCGAGGACGAGTGGTTCCCCGCGGAGGATGACGGCACCACCGAGCCCGACGATGTCGCTCCCGACCGTCACGCCGAGCTCGCGAACCTCGTGGAGGCGTTCGCCGACCTGTTCAACGCGAGAGACCTCGAGGGTCTGGTCGAACTCGCTGCCGACGATTGCGAGACCCCCGGTCTCGGCAACGACATCGACAACTTCCCCGCGGCCATCGAGGATCTCTGGGAGCGTCGTCCCACCGCGCTCGTGACCTTCGGGGTGCTGCGCGAGCTCCCGGTCGGGGTCCTATGGGAGTTGGGCGACGGGGACGTGTGGTGGCGGCTCGCGACGCTCCACTTCAGCGAGGTCGACGACGGGGCGGCAGGGGTCATCGCGTTCTCGACAGACACCAACCTGCTCGAGGAGGTCGCGGCCGACGCGCCCGACGGCGACATGGACGAAGGCACCCGGTGGGCGGAATGGGAGGAAGGAGCCGCGGCCGAGAGCGCCTGACCTGCCTCAGCCGGGCTGCCGGCGGGGGATGGCCTCACCTGGCTGCGTGCCGGACACGTCCTGGTCCCACGACGGTCGCGGCAGCTTGAAGATCTCGCCGAGCGTGGCGTAGCTCGTTCCAGCCAGCCGGCAGACCGGATCCAGCAGCTCGGGTTGGACGCGCCCGTCGCGCCAAACGGACGGGTCGATGTGGATGTGGACCACCTCGGCGATGACGAGGTTGCCGGTCCCCACCGACACGATCTCGGTCACCTCGCATTCGAGATGGGCGTGTGCCTCGCCGACCCGGGGCGGAGTGACGACCTTGGCGGGCGTGGGGGTCAGCTCCGCCCAGGTGAACTCGTCCTCCTCGCGGGGGAAGTCGGTGGCGGTGAAGTTCATCTGCTCGACCACGTCGGTCGAGACGATGTTGACGACGAACTCCCCGGTCTCCCGGATGTTCGCAAGCGTGTCCTTGACGCCTGACGAGCTGAACACGATGTGCGGCGGGTCGTGGGTCACGACGTTGAAGTAGGAGTGCGGTGCCAGGTTCTTGACCCCGTTCGGACCGAGGGTCGACACCCACGCGATGGGGCGGGGGATGACGAGGCCGGTCATCAGGTAGTAGACCTGGCGGGGCGCCCAGTCCCGGGGGGTGAGCTCGAGTGGCTCGTCGAGCTCGGCTGGGGGGTGGTCGGGGGTCACGCGTCACTCCTCGTTGCGATCCGCGGGAACGGTAGTGAAGCCGCCCGAAGAGGCATGGTCGCCCGTCGGTGGGCCCCCGGACGAACGGGCACACCGTGGCGGCGCGGTGTCCGACCTGGCGGACCGCTCGGCTGCCGTACTTCGGAGGGTGGCGTACCACTGTTCGTGCGCTACCCGAGATCGCTGACTCCCAACCGCGAAGGAGCGATGCATGGGTACTGACGAAGAGAAGCTGAAGGGCACCGCCAAGGAGGTCGCCGGCAAGGTGACCGGCTCCGATGAGCTCGCCAACGAAGGCGAGGCACAGCAGGAGAAGGCGGAGCACAAGGAAGAGGCCAAGAAGGCCAAGCAGAAGGAGAACGCGCACCAGGGCAGCTGAGCCCGCGCGACTCCACACGCAGCGCGACGCGCGCCCGAACGGGGGGCGCGTCGAGCTGTGTTGAACCCCCTACGCACGTCGAACCGCTGACGAGGAGCGAGACATGAGTACCGAGGAGACCGCCGAGAAGGTCAAGGGCCTGGCGAAGGAGGTCGCTGGGAAGGCGACCGGCAGTGACGAACTCGCCAAGGAAGGCGAGGAGCAGCAGAAGAAGGCCCAGAAGAAGGAAGAGGCCGAACGCCTCGAGGAGCAGGCGCGCGAGAAGAAGCAGGAAGCCGCTGGCCACGCTGCTCAGGAGTCCCAGCGCCAGGGCACGTAGCTACGACCGAACGAGAGCGGAGACGCTCGCAACACTGCAGTCCAGAGCGGCCGGCCGAGCGCCGGCCGTTCCTGTTCGGGTTCAGGCCTCGGAGTCGTCGGGAGCCGGCTCGATGTCGTCCTCCTCGCCCCGGAACCGCTTCCACAGCCAGTAGAGCGCCCCGATCACGAGCAGCGGCACGCGCAGCGGGCCGGGGAGGATCCGCCAGGCCCGGCGGAGCCACGGCAGGGCGGCGATCGCCTTCTTCACGTCCATCAGCTATGTGACCTCTGCGTCAGCGGGCATTGAAGTACTTGGCTTCGGGGTGGTGAACGATGATGGCAGAGGTCGACTGCTCCGGGTCGAGCATGAACTCGTCCGTGAGTTCCACCCCGATCTCTCCGAAGTCGAGCAGCTCGGCGAGCTTGGCCTGGTCCTCGAGGTCGGGGCAGGCGGCGTAGCCGAACGAGTAGCGCGAGCCGCGGTACTCCTGGCGGAACCAGTCCTCCTTGGTCTCCCCGTCCTGGTCGGCGATGTCGAGCTCCTCGCGGACACGGCGGTGGACCAGTTCGGCCAGCGCTTCGGCCATCTCGACCCCGAAGCCGTGGGCGTACAGGTAGTCCTCGTAGTGGTCGTCCTCGAACAGCTCTTGGGTGACCTGGCTGATGCGGCGGCCCATGGTGACGCAGTGGACCCCGAGGACGTCGGTCTCGCCGCTGTCGACGTCGCGGAAGAAGTCGCTGATGCACAGGAACCGGCCCCGTGACTGGCGCGGGAAGGTGAAGCGCACCAGTTCCTTGGTGCCGGGGTTGTCCGGGTCCCAGACCACCAGATCGTCCCCGTCGGAGTTCGCGGGGTAGTAGCCGTAGACGGCCTCGGGGGTGACGACCTTCTCGCGCTTGGCGCGGTCGATCCACTCGCGCAGGACGGGGCGTGCGTTGTCGTCCAGGAACGCCTTGTACTCCTCGGGGGAGCGCTCGCCTGGGGTCAGTCCCCACTGGTTGCGGAAGAGCGCGATCTCGTTGAGCAGCGGCCACACCTCGTCGACAGGAACGCCGCGCAGCACCCGTTGGCCCCAGAACGGCGGTTCGGGGATGTCGACGTCGGTCGCCACCGCCGATCGGGGGCGGCCCTTGTCGTCCACGCGGGGCGGGTCGGTGTCGGACGGTCGCTTGGTCGGGGTGCGCTTCTCGCGCCGTCCGACCAGCTCCTCGGGGAGCTCGGCTCCGGTGCGGCGCGCCTCCATCAGCGTGTCGAGGGTCCGGAGCCCCTCGAACGCGTCACGGCAGTAGAAGACGTTGCCGTCGTAGAGGTCGCGGAGGTCGTCCTCCACGAAGCTGCGCGTCAGTGCGGCTCCGCCCAGCAGGACCGGGTAGTCGGTGACGCCCCGCTTGTTCATCTCCTCGAGGTTGTCGCGCATGATCACGGTCGACTTCACGAGCAGTCCCGACAGCCCGATCGCGTCGGCGTGCTGGGCCTCGGCGCTCGCGAGGATCGCGTCGATCGGCTGCTTGATACCGAGGTTCAGCGTGTCGTAGCCGTTGTTGCGGAGGATGATGTCGACGAGGTTCTTGCCGATGTCGTGCACATCGCCCTTCACGGTCGCGAGCACCACCCGACCCTTGCCGGACGCCTCGCCCTTCTCCATGTGCGGCTCGAGGTGGGCGACCGCAGCCTTCATGGTCTCCGCCGACTGGAGCACGAACGGGAGCTGCATCTCGCCGGAGCCGAACAGCTCGCCGACGACCTTCATGCCGTCGAGCAGGAACTCGTTGACGATCTCGAGGGCGGGGTGGTCCTCGAGCGCCAGGTCGAGGTCCTCGGTCAGCCCCTCGCGGTCACCGTCGATGATGCGGCGCGACAGCCGCTCCTCGACGGGGAGGTCGGCGAGGTCCTCCCGGGCGGTCGCGGTCTCCGACGCTCCTTCGAACATCGCCATGAGGGCGTGCAGCGGGTCGTAGGCGTCCTCGCCGTCGCCGGCCCCGCGGCGCCGGTCGAGGATGAGGTCGCGGGCGACCTCGACCTGCTCGTCGGGGATCCGGTGGAGCGGGAGGATCTTGCCGGGATGCACGATCGCGGAGTCGAGCCCACGGTCGATCGCCATCTGGAGGAACACCGAGTTCAGGACCTGTCGGGCGGCGGCGGACAGGCCGAACGAGACGTTGGAGACGCCGAGGGTCGTGTAGCAGCCGGGGATCTCCTCCTTGATCCGCTCGATCGCGTCCAAGGTCTCGATGCCGTCCCGGCGCAGCTCCTCCTGGCCGGAGCCCAGCGGGAACGTCAGACAGTCGAAGATCAGGTCCGAGGCTTCGAGCCCGTACTCGCCGATCGCGATGTCGGCGACCCGCTTGCACACGTCGAGCTTCCAGTCGGCGGTGCGGGCCTGGCCCTCCTCGTCGATGGCCAGCACGATCGCGGCGGCGCCGTACCGCCGTGCGAGCGGCAGCAGGACGTCGGCCTTCTTGCGGCCGTCCTCGAGGTTGATCGAGTTGATGACGCCCCGCCCGCCGAGCCGGGTCAGGGCCGCCTCGATCACCTCGGGCTCAGTGGAGTCGATCACGAGCGGCAGCGTGGACTGGGTCGCGAAGCGCTCCACCAGCTCGACCATGTCGGCGGCGCCGTCGCGCCCGACGTAGTCGACGCAGACATCGAGGACGTGGGCGCCTTCCTTGGTCTGGGACTTGGCGATGGCGGTCATGCCCTCCCAGTCCTCGTCCAGCAGCAGCTGCTTGAACGCTTTGGAGCCGTTGGCGTTGCAGCGCTCGCCGATCACGAGGAACGACGTGTCCTGCTCGATCGGCACCGCGCTGTAGAGGGACGCCAGCGAGGGCTGGAAGTCGACGTCGCGCCCCGCCGGTTCCACGCCGCGCACGGTCTCGACGAGCCGGCGAAGATGCTCGGGGGTGGTGCCGCAGCAGCCGCCCACCAGGCGCACGCCGAACTCGGTGACGAACTCGTGCTGGGTCTCCGCGAGCCCTTCCGGGGTCAGCGGGTAGACCGTGCGGCCGTCATCGACGTGGGGGATCCCGGCGTTGGGGATCACGCTGATCGGCAGCCGCGAGTGCCGTGACAGGGTGCGGACGTGCTCGCGCATGTCCTCTGGCCCTGTGGCGCAGTTCATGCCGAGCACGTCGATCGGCAGCGGATCCAGCGCAGCGATCGCCGCGAGCGGCTCGGTCCCAAGGAGCATCGTGTTGATGTCCTTCTCGACCGTGAACTGCACGATCACCGGGATCCGCTCGCCACGCTCCTCGAACACGTCGGCCGCTGCGGCCACCGCGGCCTTGACCTGGAGCAGGTCGAAGCAGGTCTCGACCATCAGTGCGTCCACGCCGCCGTCGAGGAGCCCACGGATCTGCCGCCGGTAGCCGTCCTCCATCTCCGGGGTGGAGATGTGGTCCTTGGCGGTCTCGGGGTCCTTGCCCAGCGACAGCGTCGGCGAGCGCGTCCCCGGCCCGATCGACCCCAGCACGAACCGGGGCTGCTCGTCGGTGCTGTAGGCGTCACATGCCTCGCGGGCGACCTCGGCAGCGAGCCGGTTCAGCTCCTCGCAGTCGTCGCCGAGCCCGTACTCGGCCAGCACCCACGGCGCCCCGCCGAACGTGTCGGTCTCGACCGCGTCGGAGCCGACCTCGAGGAACGACTCGTGGATGCCCCGGATCGCATCGGGGCGGGTGCGGACCAGCACTTCGTTGCAGCCTTCGAGCTCGGGGCCCCCGAAGTCCTCGGCGCTGAGCTCGAGTGCCTGGATCGAGGTGCCCATCGCCCCATCGGTCACGAGGACACGCTCGCGGAGCGCGTCCAGGAACGGATGGCGTTCGAGCCGCCGGGGAAGGGACGTCATGGGGCCGTAGGGTACGCGCGCAGGGGTGTCGGTCGGGGCGCGCGCGGTGTCTGGATGGCATCCTCGTGCCATGAGTGACCGTCCGTCCCCGGACATCGACCGTGGCGGTGAGCGCGATCTGTCCGACCGCGCGCAGCGCCTGGTCGACCGTGCGCAGGTCACCGACCGGAGGTCACGGTTCCGTCACCGGCTCGGCCGGATCCGTGCCCAGCGGTCCCGTCGACAGGTCCGTCGTCAGACGATCGAGGTCGTGGGCACGTTCGCGGCCGTGGCCGTCGCCGTGGTCCTCGGGGCGGCGTTGGAGGGATGGGCCGGCGCGGCGATCGGGCTCGCGGTGGCGGTCGCCGTGCTCGGTGCCCGGCGACTGCTGCTGGCATGGGCGCCCCGTCGGGGTGCGTCCGCCTGGGACTGGCAGGCGCAGCGCTATCGCGTGCTCGGCGACCCCTCGAAGACGGTTCAGGAGCTGGACCGCCCACCCGAGGAGCACTCCCGACGCTGAGGGCCTCGGTTCTGTTGGGTCGTGACGGGGCGGGCGTGGGTGCGTGCGGTGGCACGGACCGCTGTGGTTGGCGGGCCCGCCGGTCACGTTTCGCTGTCCAGTTGTCAAAGAGCTCCCGTCCGGTCCGGTGCTGCTGGTCCGGTTGGGTCTTGCAGGTCTGGG
>JAWVZB010000040.1:0-25815 GCA_033722375.1 Nitriliruptorales bacterium
GGAAGTCTCACAGGGCTACGAGTGCGGTATCGGGCTCGCGAAGTTCCAGGACGTGAAGGAGGGCGACGTCTTCGAGGTCTACGAGACCGTCGAGGTCGAGCGCGTCTGACGCATGTCCAACGACCGCGGAACCGTGCACGTCGGTGCGATGCGGGTGGAGCTCCACCTGCCCGGGGCCTCGAGCCTGAAGGGCAAGCGGGCGCTGCTGAATAAGACCAAGGCGGCGCTCAAGCGCGAGCTCGAGTGCAGCGTTGCCGAGGTCGGCTTCCAGGACCTGTGGCAGCGTGCGGCCCTCGGCGTCGCGGTCGCCTCGTCCAGTGCGACCGGTGTGGACCGGGTGCTCGATCGGGTGATCGCCGTCATCGAACGCGATCCCAGGGTCGTCGTGACCTCGGCGGTGTCAGAGGCGACATCGCTCGACGCGGACGTGGTCGACCTGCCGGACGGCTCACCCCGTGGCACGAGCTGGTGACCCTCCGCACCATGGTGGACGACAGACGACGAGTAGGACCATGACCCGAGGCAACCCCCGCACCGACGGAACACTGCGCTCGGTGATCGCGACGCTCCTCGAGCAGGAGTTCGGCGACCCGCGCCTCAACTTCGTCACCATCACCGAGGTCGAGTCGACCCCGGACGTGAAGCACGCGACCGTCTACTACACGACGCTCGATCCCTCCATCGTCTCGGACGCCGGTGGGCGCGACAGCGACCGGCTCGCGGAGCCACACGAGGTGGCGGCGGCCCTCGAATCGGCCGCGCCCCGCCTCCAAGCGCTGCTCGCCGGTCGCGTCCGGCTGCGCAACACGCCACAGCTCGAGTTCGTACCCGACCCCGTGGCCGAGCAGGCCGGGAAGGTCGAGGCGCTGCTGCGTCAGGTCCGGGCGGAACGGGAGCAGGGATGAGCTCCCGGGACGAGCGTGCGGCGGACTGGCTCGAGGACATCCCTCGGGCCGTGTGGGACGACGCCGTGGCGACCATCCGGGATGCCGTCAACGGTGGCTACAGCATCGTGCTGGCCGGACACGAGTACCCGGACGGCGATGCGCTCGGGTCGATGCTCGCGCTGCACCTGTTCTTCCGTCGCTACGACGGGCAGACCGTGGCGACCTTCTCCGGAGACCCGTTCCAGGTTCCACCGCAGTACACGTTCCTGCCGGGGCTCGAGACGCTCACGCCGCCCTCAGAGGTGGATCTCACCCCCGATCTGCTGGTCGCGCTCGACACCGCCAGCGCCGAGCGGCTCGGCGAGCTCGCCTCCCTCGCCGACGACGCCGGCACCGTGATCGTCATCGACCATCACGCGAGCTCCAAGGAGTTCGGTGACATCCGGCTCGTCGCCCCGAACGCTGCCGCCACGGTCGTGATCGTCGAGGAGCTCCTGGATCGACTCGGTGCGACCCTCGATCGCGAGCTCGCCGCGTGCCTCTACGTGGGGCTCGTGACCGACACGGGTCGTTTCCAATACGCCAACACGGACCGTGCCGCGATGGAGCTCGGGAGCCGGCTCCTCGAGACCGGGATCGAGCACGAGGCCATGAGCCGGCAGATCTTCGACAGCCACTCCTTCGGGTTCCTGAAGGTCCAGGCACGGGTCCTCGACCGTGCCACGTTCCTCCCGAGCCCCAGCCTCGTCTACTCGTGGGTGACCCAGGACGATCTCGACACGCTCGGCGTGGCGGTCGAGGAGACCGAGAGCTTGATCGACGTGCTGCGCACGGTCGAGACCGCCGAGGTCGCCATGGTCCTGAAGGAGGACACGGACGGGTCCTGGCGGGTGTCCCTGCGCTCGAAGGGGTCGATCGACGTCGGCGTGCTCGCCACCGAGCTGGGAGGTGGCGGTCACGCGTTCGCTGCCGGGTTCTCGAGCGACGCCTCGCGTGAGGACATCGTCGCCGACGTGACCGCGCGGCTCGACGACACCACCCCGCGCGCGGCGGCCGGCTGATGCCCCTCGACGGCGTCCTCGTCGTGGACAAGCCCGCCGGTCTGACCTCCCACGACGTCGTCGACGTGGTCAGGAAGGCCGCCCACCAGCGCAAGGTGGGCCACACCGGCACGCTCGATCCCGACGCGACGGGCGTGCTCGTCCTGTGCCTGGGCCGAGCCACCCGGCTGGTCCGCTTCCTCCAGGCGGGGAGGAAGACCTACGTCGCCACCGCGCAGCTCGGAGCCGTGACGGCGTCTCAGGACGCCTCCGGCGAGGTCACCGCCGAGACCGATGCGAGCCACGTCGACGAGGACGACGTCCGCGAGGCACTGGAGCGCTTCCGCGGCGAGATCGAGCAGGTTCCGCCGATGGTGTCGGCGCTCAAGGTGGACGGGGAACGCTTGCACGAGAAGGCACGACGCGGCGAGGTCGTCGAGCGTGAGCCACGTCCGGTGACGATCCACGAGCTCGTGCTCGAGCACTTCGAAGGCGGGGGGCCGCGACCCGAGCTGCGCTTCCGCGTGACCTGCTCGGCCGGCACCTACGTACGCACGCTGGCCCACGATCTCGGCACTGCGTTGGGGGTCGGCGGCCACCTGACGGATCTGCGACGGGTGTCCAACGGCCCCTTCACCGAGGGCGTCGCGACGCCGCTGTCCGAGATCGAGGCCTGCGCGGACCCCGACGAGCTCGAAGACCAGCTGGTGGACCTGTTGACCGCGACCAGTCACCTCGAGCGGGTGACCATCGACGATGCCGACCTCGCTCGCCGGTTGACCCACGGCGGGCAACTGGCTGAGCAGGGCATCGACGGCGTCTACACCGTCGCGTTCGACGGGCGGTTGGTCGGTGTCTATCGCGACCGCGACGGTGCCGGCCGTCCAGAGGTGGTGCTGTTGCGCCCCGAGCAGCTCGAAGGGACGCGGTCGTGACCCGCGTCGCCCATCACGTCGACGAGGTCGACGAACAACCGTCGGTCGTGACGATCGGTGTCTTCGACGGTGTCCACCGTGGCCACCAGGCCATCATCGGCCGCGCTCGGAAGGAGGCAGCGGACCGCCGCTGCAGATCGGTGGTCGTCACCTTCGACCGGCATCCCGAGGAGGTCGTGCGCCCCGAGGCGGCACCGGCCTACCTCCAGACCCTCGACGCGAAGATCGAGACGCTGACCGCGCAGGAGGTCGACCTCGTCGTCGTGCTCGCCTTCACGCCCGAGCTCTCGCAGCTCAGTCCCGACCAGTTCGTCTCCCGGGTCCTGGCAGGGCCGCTCGCGGCGACCGCGGTGGTGGTCGGGGAGAACTTCCGCTACGGACATCGGGCCGCAGGCGACATCGACACCCTCGCAGCGGCCGGGGCAGCGCACGGGTTCGAGGTCGACCCCGTCGCGCTGATCGACGACGGGGACCACACGATCTCGTCGACCGCGATCCGCGAGCGCCTACGCGACGGTGACGTCGCCTGGGCGACCGACGCGCTCGGCCGGCCCTACCGGCTCCGGGGTGTCGTCGGTCGGGGGGAGGGGCGTGGCCGGAGCATCGGCGTCCCGACCGCCAACCTCGATCTCGAGGTGAACCTCGTCGTCCCCGCGGTGGGGGTCTACGCCGGGCGGGCCCGCGTCCTCCCGGACGATGCGACACACCGCTGCGTGACCAACATCGGCTCGCGGCCGACCTTCGGGGGGCAGGACGTCACGGTGGAGGCTCACCTGCTGGACATCGATCGCGACCTGTACGGCCGAGAACTCGAGGTCGGCTTCGAGGCGAGGCTCCGCGACGAACGGCGCTTCGACGGTCCTGAGGAGCTCGTGGCGCAGATCCACCGCGACATCGAGCGCGCGCGGGGCCTCGCCTGAGCCTCGGCCGGTTGGCCAGCCGACGAACGGACAGGCCAGCTACGCTCGGAACCGGGCGCGGACGGGGAGGAGCGCTGTGACCCGCATCCTGATCGCCGAGGACGATCACGCGGTGGTTCACATGCTCGAGCTCACGTTCGCCACCGAGGGATTCGAGACCGAGGCCGTCCGCGACGGTCAGGCCGCACTCGACCGCATCGAGCAGGGCGATCCGGTCGACGTCGTCATCCTCGACATCATGATGCCCGAGGTCGATGGCTACACGGTCCTCGAGGCGTTGCAGGACGATGAGGCGTGGAGCGACACGAAGGTCGTGATCGCCACCGCGCTCAAGACCGACGAGGACGTCTGGAAAGGGTGGTCGTCGGGGGCGGACTACTACCTCCCCAAGCCGTTCGACCTCGACCACCTCCGTGAGGTGGTCAACCGCCTCATCGCCGGTGCTCCGGTCACCTAGCGAGCACGTCGCGCCAGCGCGCACGCTGTTGCACGCCGACCGCTGGACCCCATACGCTCTGTGTTGAGCGGCCCAGACGGGTCGCTCTCACCGTGCCCGTACGGGTCCCCGGCCCTTCACGACGAAGGCTCTGGGGTACGGGATCGCCGTCACCTCTGTCTCCGACACGAGCGTGGCGTGGCGCCAAGAGGGCGCCGGGTCGGTCCCCGGCAGCAGCTTGCTGATCCGGCGAGGCAGGGCGAGACGAGGAGAGAACACCGTGGCTGTGACGCTGCCAGACGACAAGCAGGAGATCATCGAGCGGTTCGCCCGCTTCGATGGCGACACCGGCTCCCCCGAGGTGCAGGTGGCGCTCCTGACGAGGCGAATCGCTCACCTGACCGAGCACCTCCAGACCCACAAGCAGGATCACCATTCCCGCCGTGGGCTCCTGATGCTCGTCGGACAGCGGCGCCGGCTTCTCAACTACCTGAAGAAGACCGACATCGACCGCTACCGCTCGCTCATCTCCGAGCTCGAGCTGCGTCGTTAGCACACGAACCGGGGCCACGCCCCGGTTCTGACGTTCTACCCTCGTACCGACAACTTCATACCCACCAGTCCCTGGAGACCGGACCCCAGTCGGTCGGTCGTCAGTGGAGACCCCTCGAAGGGCTCGCGGCTCTCGAGGTGCCCTCACTGATAGACCGGCCCAGCGTCGGAGAATCCGACCCCGTACCCGGCCTCCGGGGCCCCGTGAGCATCCGTTCGCGGGACACGACCCCTAAGGAGGCAACCACGATGGGTGCCCTAGGAAACATCGAACATTCCGTCGAGATCGACGGGAAGACCATCACCTTCGAGGGCGGCAAGGTCGCCCAGCAGGCCGGTGGCTCCGTCGTCACGACCGTCGGGGACAGCAAGGTCCTCACGACCACGACCGCGGGAGCTCCCAAGGAGTTCCTCGGCTTCTTCCCCCTCACCATCGAGGTGGAAGAGCGCATGTACGCAGCGGGGCGCATCCCCGGCTCGTTCTTCAAGCGTGAAGGACGTCCGCCCGAGAACGCGATCCTCGCCGCCCGCCTGACCGACCGGCCGCTGCGCCCGACCTTCGCCGACGGCCTGCGCAACGAGATCCAGGTCGTCAACACGATCCTCCAGACGACCCAGTTCGACCCCTACGACGTCGTGGCGATGAACGGCTCGTCGCTCGCGACCATGCTCGCCGGCGTGCCGTTCGACGGCCCGATCGGTGCGACCCGCTACGCGATGATGCGCGACGGGTCCTGGATCGCCTTCCCGAGCTACGAAGAGCTCGAGGAGGACGCGGTCTTCAACATGGTCGTCGCCGGCCGTCTCGACGACGACGGCGAGGTCGCGATCCTGATGATCGAGGCCGAGGCGACCCCCGACTCGCTGCTCAAGATCGACATGGGCGCCGAGAAGCCGACCGAGGAGGTCATCGGCCGCGCCATCGAGGACGTCAAGCCGCTGATCCGGGACCTCTGCGAGGCCCAGCAGGCGTTCATCGACAAGATCGGGCGTCCCGACGTCGCGGATCTGCCGCGGTTCCCCGACTACACCGACGAGGTCTACGAGCTCGTCGACGAGAAGTCGCGGGACGCGATCAACGACCTCTACCACAGCTCCGATCTGACGAAGTCCGAGCGGGGCGAGCGCATGAGCGAGCTCCGGCAGGAGGCGGTCGAGCACGTCGCCGCCAACGGTCCGGACGAGCTCGACGAGGAGACGCGCAACAAGGAAGCCAAGAACGCCTTCCGTGCCGTCGAGAAGGCAGTCGTGCGCCGCATGATCTCCGAAGAGGGCCTGCGGATCGACGGCCGCGGCGTCCGCGACATCCGCGAGCTGTCGGCCGAGGTGGGGGTTCTGCCCACCACCCACGGCTCCGCGCTCTTCAGCCGGGGCGAGACCCAGGTGCTGTCGGTCCTCGCGCTCGGGACCACCCGTGAGGCGCAGCGGCTCGACACCCTCGACCCGCAGGAGGAGAAGACCTACCTCCACCACTACAACTTCCCGCCCTACTCGGTCGGGGAGACCGGCCGCATCGGGTCGCCCAAGCGCCGCGAGATCGGCCACGGGCTGCTCGCGGAGCGGGCGCTCGTGCCGGTGCTGCCGTCGCAGGACGAGTGGCCCTACACCATGCGGGTCGTCTCCGACGTCCTGAGCTCCAACGGCTCGACGTCGATGGCCTCGGTCTGCGGCTCCACCCTGTCGCTGATGGACGGTGGGGTCCCGATCCAGGCTCCGGTGGCGGGTATCGCCATGGGGCTCATCAAGGAAGGCGACACCTACACGACGCTCACCGACATCCAGGGCACCGAGGACTTCTTCGGTGACATGGACTTCAAGGTCGCCGGGACACCCGACTTCGTGACCGCCCTCCAGCTCGACACGAAGCTCTCCGGCATCCCTGCCGACGTGCTGCGTGAGGCGCTGGCGCAGGCTCGTGACGCACGTCAGGAGATCCTCGAGGTCATGACGGCGGCGATCGCCGAGCCCCGCGAAGAGGTGGCCTCGACCGCCCCGCGCGTGGAGCTCATCCCGATCCCGAAGGACAAGATCGGCGACGTCATCGGCCCCCGGGGCGCGGTCATCCGCGAGATCACCGAGGAGACCGGTGCCGAGATCGACATCGAGGAAGAGGACGGCCGCGGGATCGCGCGGGTCTACGCCGAGAACGCGGAGATCGCCACCGCTGCCCGCGACCGCATCAATGCGATCGCGAACCCGACCATCCCCGAGGTGGGCGAGCGCTACCACGCCACCGTCGTCAAGACGGTCGACTTCGGGGCGTTCGTGAGCCTCACCCCCGGCATCGACGGGCTGCTGCACATCTCCGAGATGTCGCGGATGGCCGGCCGCCGGCTCGACCACGGCGAGGAAGCCGTGGACGTCGGCGAGAAGGTGTGGGTCGAGATCAAGGACGTTCTCGACGGTGGACGCAAGTTCAAGCTCGAGTACGTCGGTGACGAGACCGAGCCGGGCGCCGGACACCCCACCCCGCAGCAGCCGGACACCGCTGAGACGTCGGACACCGACGAGTCGTCGGACGGCGACGACACGTCGGGTCGCGACGAGCCGAGCGGTGGCGCCCGGTCCCGGGCGCGCCGTGACCGCGGCGGCCGCGACCGCAGCGGAGGGAACGGCGACGACGGGGGCGAGCGCGACGACAGCGCCGAGCGCACCCGGACCCGGACCCGCAGTCGCTCGCGCGAGCGCGAGTGACCGCTCGGATCGCCACGACGACGCTCCCCTCGGGGATCCGCGTCGTCACGGAACCGATGGCGTCGGTGCGTTCCGTCGCCATCGGTTTCTGGGTGTCGGTGGGGTCTCGCGACGAGACGCCGCCGGAGCACGGTTGCTCGCACTTCCTCGAGCATCTGCTCTTCAAGGGGACCGAGCGCCGCAGTGCACGCGAGATCGCCGAAGCCCTGGACGCCGTCGGCGGTGAGATGAACGCGTTCACCGCCAAGGAGATGACCTGCTTCTACGCCCGGGTCCTCGACCGTCACGCCGACCTCGCGGTCGACGTCCTCGGGGACATGCTGGCCAACGCCACCAACGAGCCGGACGACGTCGATGCGGAGCGGCAGGTCGTGCTGTCCGAGATCGACATCCACCACGACTCACCCGACCAGTTGGTGCACTCGTACTTCTCCGACCTCGTGCTCGGCGACCATCCGCTCGCCAAGGAGACCCTCGGAACCGTCGAGTCGATCACCGATATGCCGCGCGACCGCATCCACGACTACTTCCAGCGCAACTACCGCCCCGAGCAGGTGACGGTCACGGTGGCGGGCAACGCCGACCACGACCAGCTCGCGGCCACCATCGACGCTGCCGTCGGCGACCTCGGACGTCCGGGTGGCGGGGCGGTCGACCGCGACACGCCTGGGGCGACCGGACTCGGCCAGGTCTCGGTGCGGCACCGACCGACCGAGCAGGCACACGTCGTCCTCGGCGGGGTGGGTCTCCCGATCCACGACGATCGCCGCTACGCGCTCAAGGTCCTGAACTCGATCCTCGGCGGAGGCATGTCGTCTCGGTTGTTCCAGGAGATCCGGGAACAGCGCGGCCTCGCGTACACGACCTACAGCTGGGTCGCGAGCTACACCGACACCGGCCTGTACGGGGCGTACGTCGGCACCACCCCCGCCAGGGTGGACGAGGCCCTGAAGGTCATGATCGACCAGCTCGACCACCTCGCCGACACCGTCACGGCCGACGAGGTCGAGCGGGCCAAGGGCTCGGTGAAAGGCAGCCTCGTGCTCGCGCTCGAGGACACCGGTTCACGGATGACGCGCCTCGGCCGTGCCGCCTGTACCGGCGCGGAGCTGCGCGACGTCGACGAGATCCTGGCCGACGTCGATGCCGTTGACGTCGACGCGGTCCGGACGGTCGCGACCGAGGTCGTCGACCAGCCACGCGCACTCGCGGTGGTCGGACCGTTCGAGGAGGACGACGCCGACCGCTTCGCGGACGTGGTTGCGTGATCGCGAGCTCGGCGTGACCGGACGGAAGGAACGACGGTGACCATCCGCGTGGGAGTCTCCGGTGCCGCCGGTCGGATGGGCAGTGAGGTCTGCCGGGCGGTGACCGGCGCGGAGGACCTCGAGCTCGTCTGTGCGGTCGACCCGGACGGGGCGGGAAGGTCGCTTCAGGAGGTCGCGGGCGTCGGCGAGGGTCTCGAGATCGCCGCCGACCTCGATGCCTTCGTCGACGCCGACACCGACGTGGTCGTGGACTTCACCCACCCGGACGCGGTCGCCGACAACGTGAGCTGGTACCTCGAGCACGGCCTGCACGCCGTCGTCGGCACCACCGGGATCTCCGACGACGACCTCGAGCGGCTCCGGGCACTGGCGGCAGACGGCCCCGCCAACGCCTTCTTCGCCCCGAACTTCGCGATCGGGGCGGTGCTCATGATGCGGTTCGCCGAGGAGGCCGCCCGCCACCTGCCGCACGTCGAGATCATCGAGCTCCACCACGACGGCAAGGCCGACGCCCCCTCCGGTACCGCGCTCGGCACCGCCGATCGGATCGCGGCGGCTCGCGAGGACGCCCCCGAGCCGGTGATGGGCGAGACCCACCAGGGCGCTCGGGGCGCCGACCGGGAAGGGATCCGGGTGCACTCGGTCCGGCTGCCGGGATTCGTGGCCCACCAGGAGGTCGTCTTCGGCGGTGAGGGTCAGACGCTCACGATCCGCCACGACTCGGTCGACCGGGTGTCGTTCATGCCTGGCGTGCTCCTGGCGGTGCGTCGGGTCGATCAGATCGACGGGTTGGTCGTCGGACTGGACGCCCTGCTCGAGTGAGCCGTTCGGGCCGGATCAGCGGCGGAGAACGGTGGCTGGCAGGTAGGGTCGGCACGCGGCCGACGGCCGGCCGTCCACGGTGCGCGTGGGCCAGCGCACGCCGCAACCGAAGAGATCTGCCGTGACCGAACCGGAGCACGACAAGTACACCGAGGCGCTGCGACGCTTCGCCGGCGCCGGCGACACCCGGATGGCCAAGAGCGTGGTCGCATCCATGCGACAGCGCGGGGTCCCCATCGAGGGCCACCACTACCGGCTGTTGCTCAAGGCGCTGCTCGACCGCAAGGAGATCGACGAGGCGCTCGAGCTCGTCCAGGAGATGCGGGCTGCCGGCCACGAGGTCGAGCCCGCTACGCGCTACGACATCGCGATCGCACACGCCAGGAGCGGCCGCGCCGAGCGGGCCGCCCAACTCATCGGCCAGCTCCGCGAGGAGGGCCACGAACCGGCTCCCTCCCACGCCCCCGGCATCCTGAGCCTCCACCTCGCCCGCAAGGACTTCACGGCTGCCCGGGCGGTGCTGCGACAGATGGCCGAACGCGGGCAGGCGGCGCAGCCCAACGAGTACCGAACGCTGCTGGCCGACATCCATGAACGGCGGGCCATCAACGACGCCTTCTCCCTCGTCGAGTCCATGCTCCGGGTGGAGCGTCCACCCTCCGCACAGCAGGCCACTGAGCTCGTCACGATGATGGCGCGGGCGGGCCATGCCGACCGCGGGGCCGACCTGCTGGATCGTTTCCGTGAGGCGGGTGTCGAGGTCGACCCGGACGTCTACACCGAGCTCGTCCGAGGGCACGCCAAAGGCGGCGACACGGACGCGGTCGCCGCGACGTTGGAACGCATGCAGGACCGTGGTCTCGAGATCACGAGCTTCCATCGCAACGCGCAGCTCCGCGCACACATCGAGCAAGGGGACGCCGCTGCCGCCTGGAACGCCGCCACCCTCCTGATCGACGAGGGACGGATCCCCTCGGGCCACAACGCCGAGGGCCTGATCGACGTGAGCCTGGCCGCCGGTGAGATCACGCTTGCCAGCGGGGCGATCGACTGGATGCTCATCCTGGGTGTGCCCGTTGCGCCGGACAAGCTCGGGGAGATCATCCACGGCCACCTCAAGCAGGACGAGCTCGACACGGCCCTGTGGCTGTGGCACGAGACCACCCGTCGCGGCATCCCCGGCGACCGCGGCGCCGCCAGGGGGCTGGTCGAGTCGTTGGTCCGGGCCAAGCGGCTCGACGAGGCTCGTGACCTGCTGGTCGAGCTACGCAAGTCCAAGACCTTGACCCACGGCCACCACTACGGATCGCTGATCGGGGCGCTGATCCGCGCGGACCGGGTCGAGGACGCCGTCGCGGTCGTGTTCGACATGCTCGAGCACAAGGTCACCCCGGCGATCAGCGACGCGAGCCGCGTGGTCGGGGCGCTGACCAGGTCGGGGGGCCTCGAGCGTGCGCTCGAGGTCCTGGATCAGCTCGCCGAGAAGGGGATCACTCTCGACGAACCCACCTACCGCGAGCTGATGTGGAAGTTCGCGGAGAAGGAGCACAAGGGGAAGTCGGACGAAGCTCCGGCCACCCGGGCGGTGCTCGAGCGCATGACGGCCGCCGGCATCACACCGGACGACCGCCACCAGAAGGCCGTCCAGTGGGCAACGGGGGAGACCGTGGACCGGCTGCCGGACGAACCGGAGGAACAGGAGGCCACCCCGCCGTCGCGCGAGGAGCAGGACGCGACCCCGCCATCGCCCGAGGAGCAGGAGGCCACCCCGGCTGCCGCCGACAGCGAGGAACCCGCTGCGGAACCGCCACCCGAACCCG
This sequence comes from Nitriliruptorales bacterium, assembly GCA_033722375.1. Taxonomy (GTDB): domain Bacteria; phylum Actinomycetota; class Nitriliruptoria; order Nitriliruptorales; family Nitriliruptoraceae; genus JAWVZB01. The sequence continues at coordinate 11,375 of JAWVZB010000040.1, forward strand.
CTCCGAACGAGGAGTCCCCGACCGAGCCTGCGGCGCCCCAGCCCGCGGCGAGCGAGGAGCCGTCCACGGAGCGGAGCGGTGAGCCGGCCACGGAGTCGCCGGGATCCGAGGCGGACGAGAGCGACCCCCCGGAAGCAGACACCGAGGGACCGGCTGCTGGAGACACGCCGACCGCCGACGAGGAACCGCCCGCGGACTCCTAGGGCGCGGTCGTGGCGAGCTGGGTCCGGGCGAGCTCCGCGTAGAGCCCGTCGGCACGGAGGAGCTCGTCGTGGGTGCCCCGCTCGACGATCTCGCCGCCGTCGACGACCACGATCAGGTCGGCATCGACGATCGTGGACAGCCGGTGGGCGATCACGATGCTGGTGCGCCCCGCCAGCACATCCCGCAGCGCCTCCTGGACGAGCCGCTCGGACTCCGAGTCCAGGTGGGCGGTGGCCTCGTCCAGCACCACGATCGCGGGGTCCTTCAGGATCACGCGGGCGATCGCGACCCGTTGCTTCTCGCCCCCGGACAGTCGGTAGCCCCGCTCGCCGACGACGGTCTCGTAGCCGTCCGGAAGCGCCGCGATGACGTGGTGGATCCGCGCCGCCTGGCACGCCGCGACGAGTTCCGCGTCGGTGGCGTCCGGCGCCGCATAGCGGAGGTTGTTCGCGATCGAGTCGTGGAACAGGTGCGGGTCCTGGGTGACCACACCGATGGCTCCGCTGACGGCGTCGAGCGTCAGCTCCCGGACGTCGTGCCCGTCGATCGTCACCGCCCCCGACGTGGCGTCGTAGAGCCGCGGCACCAGCATCGCGAGCGTGGTCTTGCCGGCACCGGATGGCCCCACGAGCGCCACCATCGTCCCGGGGGCGGCTGCGAGGTCGATCCCGCGCAGGATCCAGCCGCTCTGCTCGTCGCCGTGGTCGCTCGTGGGCCCTTCGAGGCTCTCGAGCGTCGAGCCGTGCGCTGCCGGGTAGCGGAACCACACGTCGTGGAACTCGACGCGACCGCGGGGGTGGGGCAGGTCTCGTGAGCCGGGCTCGTCGGCGATCACGTGTGGCAGGTCCAGCACCTCGAACACCCGCTCGAAGCTCACCAGGGCGGTCATGAGGTCGACGCGGGCGTTGCTGAGCTGGGCGAGCGGGGCGTAGAGCTGGGTGACGTACATCGCCAGCGCGACGACGGTCCCGACCTCGATGGTCCCACCGATCGCGAGACGGCCCCCCACCAGGTAGACGATCGCGGTCGCGAGCGACCCGATGAGGCCGAGCGCGGCGAACAGCAGCCGCCCGTGCATGGCGGAGCGCACGCCGATCTCGGCCACGCCGCTGGCGCGTCGGTGGAACAGCGCCGACTCCTGCTCGGCGCGACCGAACAACTTGACGAGCATCGCGCCGGCGACGTTGAAGCGCTCGGTCATCGTCGAGTTCATCTCGGCATCGAGCCGCATCCGCTGGCGGGAGAGCTGCTGGAGCCGTCGGCCGACGATCCGGGCGGGTACCACGAACAGCGGCAGCAGCGCGACCGCGATCAGCGTGACGCGCCACTCCATCGCGAACATCGCCGACAGGGTGACCGCGACCCCGATGATGTTGTCGACGATTCCGCCCAGGGTGCCCGTGAGCGCTCGCTGCGCCCCGATCACGTCGTTGTTCAGCCGGGTGATGAGCGCCCCGGTCTGGGTCCGGGTGAAGAAGGCGATCGGCATGGCTTGGACGTGCTCGTAGAGCAGCGTGCGAAGGTCGAGGATGAACTCCTCGCCGATCGAGGCCGACAGGTAGCGCTGCGCCAGGCTCGTGAGCGCCATGCCGATCCCCACCGCGAGCATGCCCACGAACAGCCACGTGAGGAGTTGCGTGTCCCCGGTCGGGATAGCCCGGTCGATCGCGACGCGCACGAGCTGTGGCGTCAGCGCCCCGAGGCCGGCGCCTACGACGATCAGGCCGACGAACCCCGCCAGTCGCCTGCGATAGGGCGTGGCGAGTCGCCAGGCGCGGCGGATGACCTCGCGATCCACGTCCTTGTGGCGCAGCTCGGGGTCGCCCAGGGGACGCAGCCGGACCCAACCGATGTGAGACACACGTGCTCCGATCTGGCGCGGCAGGGTACGGACGGGGCGTGACAGCCACGTAGGCTGCCGTCACTGATCCGGGGGTCTCCAACGCCGTCCGAACGCCTGACCTTCCCGATGCGCGTGCGCCGCGCGCTCCTCGCCGCCGTGGGGCTGGTCCTGGCCGTGGTGGTCTACGACCTCGCTGCGGTCCTGCGACTCCGGTCGCGGGCTCCCGACCCACCTGCCCCGCTCGACCACGACGGTCGTATCGGCACGGGGCCGGGGGAGGAGGCGATCCGGCTCGTGATCCTCGGGGACTCCGCGGCGGCCGGCTACGGGCTGGATGATCCCGACGAGGCCTATCCGCGAGAGCTCGCCCAGCGCCTCCACGAGCAGCGGGGCGTCCCCGTCGATCTGGTGTCGTTCGCGGAGGACGGGGCGCGGATCGCCGATCTGATCGCCACCCAGGTCCCGCGTATCCCCGCGGACGCCGACGTCGTCGTGCTCGCCGCCGGGGTGAACGATGCGCTCGGTCGCCGACCGCCGGAGGCCGTGGAAGCGGACACCGTGGCGCTGATCGAGGCCGTCGCCGATCGCGTTCCCGACGCGGACGTTCTCGTTGTTGGCTGCCCTGACCTCCACACCGCACCCGGCTTCCCGTGGCCCCTCGACCGGCTGGTGGGCTGGTCGTGCCGCCGGACGTGCGGGGCGCAGCGCCGGGCGGCGCAAGGGCGACCTGTCCGGTTCGTGTCCTATCCGACGCCACCCACCGTCGAGATGTACGGGGCGGACGGCTTCCACCCGGGCGCGCTCGGACAAGCCGCCGCGGCCGAGGCTGCGGTGGCGGCCCTGGACCTCGGCGCCGGCGACCATGGCTAGTCTCGGGTGACGCGAGCCACACCGCCCGAGGATCCGATGTCCGACGCCCCGTCCCCCCCTGTCGCCGACGAGTGGAGCGACGAGGAGCGGGCGGTCCTCGAGCGGTACTTCACCAACACCGACCGGCACGTGTTCGGTCTCAAGAACCTGCCGGAGGTCGTCAAGGGGGCGCTGTTCGCCCGCTACTCGCGGTCACCGAAGTCGATCCGTCGGCTGTTCCTCGACGAGTTCGTCGACGACCTCGACGCGCTCGGCGTCGCGGCGAGCGCAGCGGGCGCCGAGCGGGCTGAGGAGCTCTACGACCGCATCTTCAGCCAGTACGGCGACGACTCGGTCGCCCAGCTCGGCGGGGCGCACGTCGCCGTCGAGCAGGTCAGCAACCTCATGACCAAGCAGCTCGAGTGGGGCCGACTCGCGGCCTACCTCGAGCAGTCGACCCGCTACATCCCCTACGACGACAAGCCGGGTGGCCGCTACCGCTACTACCGCGACCCGACCATCATGGCGGGGCCCCACGCCGACGCGTACGTCGAGACGCTGGACGCGATCTTCGACATCTACGCCGAGCTGGTGCCCCAGATGCTCACCTGGGTCCGGGATCGCTTCCCTCAGGACGAAGAGACCTCCGACTTCGTCTACCGCAACGCCACCAAGGCGAAGGCCCTGGACCTGCTGCGTGGGCTCCTGCCGGCCGCGACCACCTCGAACGTCGGCATCTTCGGTTCGGGCCAGTCCTACGAGAACCTGCTGCTCCGCCTGCGGTCCGGCGAGCTGGCCGAGGCCCAGGACGTTGCCGGCCAGCTCCTCACCGAGCTGCGCGAGCTGATCCCGTCGTTCCTCACCCGGGTGGACCGGGAGGATCGGGGCGTGGTGTGGTCGGAGTACCTCGCCACGACCCGCGAGGAGACGCGGCAGCTCGCCGCCGACATCGTGTCCGGTGACGTCGCCGACGCCCCGCTCGTCCAGCTCAGTGACTGGGTGCCCCGCGACCCCGAGGACGCCGAGGTCGAGCTCGCCACTGCGATCCTCTACAGCGCCGCCCAGCATCCGGAGGAGCAGGTCCGCATGAAGGTCCGCGGTCTGTCCCGCGACGAGCGTCGGCGCATCATCGAGACCTACGTCGGAGACCGCAAGAACCGCCGCCACAAGCCCGGTCGCGGGTTCGAGCGGGTGTGGTACCGCTTCGACGTCCTGGGTGACTACGGCGGCTTCCGCGACCTCCAGCGCCACCGGATGCTCACGATCGAGTGGCAGAACCTCACCACCCGCCACGGCTACGAGACCCCGGACGAGCTCGAGGACGCGGGGCTGGCGGGGCGCTGGCACGAGGCGCTCGAGCGTTCCGACGAGCTGTACCGGCGCTTGCTCCCCGACCATCCGCTGGAGGCGCAGTACGCGGTGTGCTTCGCCTACCGGGTGCGCTACGTCATGCAGATGAACGCTCGCGCCGCGATGCAGATGCTCGAGCTCCGCTCCACCCCGCAGGGCCACCCCCAGTACCGGCAGGTGGTGCAGGAGATGCACCGGCTGATCGCCGAGGAGGCTGGCCACACCGCGATCGCAGACGCGATGAGGTTCGTCGACCACGGGGCGGCCGAGCTCGAGCGGCTCGAGTCCGAGCGCGCGGCGGAGCAACGTCGTCGCGGCTCAGCCGGCCCCGACTGACGCTTCCTGCGGGGGATGCAGGGCGTCCGTGAGCGGGCCGACGAGCACGATCGCCCCGACGACGGCCACGACCACCGCCACCCAGGTGAGCGGCGACCGCCATCCGAGTGGGCGCCCGGTCGTCGCGTGCACCACCAGCGCCGCGAGCGCCACGATCCCGATCGGGAGCGCCCAGCCGACCCAGTCCGAGACCGTCTCGCTGAGCCCGGTGCCGAGCCCGGCGATGATCACGATCGCAGCCACCGGCAGCAGCAGGTCGTCGAGGCGGGCGGCCTCGAACCAGCCGGCGACGACGGTGACGAACAGCACCGCGAGCCCGAGGCAGACGATCGTGACGATCGCCTGCCAGCTCGCGCCGGGGCCGCCGTGCGCCAGCAGGAGGGGAAGCATCGGATCCTCGCGGGAGTCGGGGTGGGTGTCGTCCGTCCGGGCCACGCCCCGATCGGGGCGCAGAGGCCGCGGTTAGGATAGGTCGCACGCCACCAGGAGCCCGCCTCATGCCAGTCCTCGGTCGCGTCGTCACCGCCATGGCCACCCCGTTCACCGACGACGGGGGCCTCGACCTCGACGGCGCGCAGCGGCTCGCCACGCACCTGGCCGACCACGGCACCGACACCGTGCTGGTCGGCGGCACCACGGGGGAGAGCCCCACGTTGCGGGGCGACGAACTGCGGGATCTGACCCGCGCGGTCCAGGACGCGGTCGGGGACCGGGCCAAGATCATGGTCGGTACGGGCAGCAACGACACGAGGAAGACCATCGAGGCGACCGACAAGGCAACCGCCCTCGGTGCCGATGCGATCCTGGTCGTCACCCCCTACTACAACAAGCCCAGTCAGCGGGCGCTGATCGCCCACTTCACCGACGTGGCCAGGAGCACCGACAGGCCGGTCATCCTCTACGACATCCCCGGGCGTACCAGCCGCGAGATCGAGATCGAGACCCTCGTCGAGCTGTCCCAGGTCGACAACATCGCCGGGGTGAAGGATGCGTGCAGCGATCTGGCCAAGGCCGGACAGGTCTCGCGTCGCACGCAGGACGCTCCCGGCGGGTTCGAGATCTACTCCGGCGACGACGCCGTGAACCTGCCGCTCCTGGCGGTCGGCGCCGCCGGGTTCGTCTCGGTCGCGTCGCACCTGATCGGCGACGCGCTCCAGGACATGGCGACCGTGTTCGACTCGGACCCCGCCAAGGCCCGTGAGATCCACCTGCGCTCGCTGCCCGTGTGGGAGGCGCTGTTCGCCGAGCCGAACCCCGCCCCGCTGAAGGGAGCCCTGAACCGGCTCGGCCTCCCGGGCGGGCCTGTCCGGCTGCCGCTGGTGGACGCCGAGGAGGACACCATCGATGCATTGATGTCCGCGCTCGAGCCGTTCGACGTCGGTCCGGCATGAGCAACGACACCCCACCGGTCCACGTCACGTTCTACGGCGGTCTCGGCGAGATCGGCCGCAACATGGCCACCATCGAGGTCGACGGCCGCATCGCCGTCGTCGACGTCGGGGTGTTCTTCCCCAATCCCGAACACCTCGGGGTGGATCTCATCCTGCCGGACTGGACCCCGTTGAAGGAGCGCACCGACGACGTCGATGCGGTGTTCCTGACCCACGGGCACATGGACCACATCGGGGCGCTGCCCTACTTCGTGCGCGATTTCCCCGACGTGGTCGTCTACGGCACCCAGCTCACGCTGGCGTTCGCCGAGGAGCTGTTCGACGAATGGGACGATGTCGAGGTGCCCGAGCTGCGTGAGCTCACCCCGGGCACGACCGTGACCCACGACCCGTTCACGGTCGAGTCGATCCAGGTGACCCATTCGATCCCCGACGGCTGCGCACTGGCGTTCCACACCCCGCACGGACTCATCGTCCACACCGGCGACTTCAAGTTCGACCAGACCCCGATCGACGGTGTGGCGACGGACCTCGCGCACTTCGCCCGCCTCGGCGACGTGGGCATCGACCTCATGCTGGCCGACTCCACCAACGCCGACATCCCCGGGCACGTGCCCTCTGAGCGGACGGTGGGGCGGACCATCCGCGACGAGATGGAGAAGGCCGAGGGGCTGGTGGTCGTGACCTCGTTCGCGTCCCACGTCCACCGGATCCAGCAGGTCCTCGATGCCGCCGCCGAGGTGGGTCGCCGCCCGGTCTTCGTCGGTCGCTCGATGGTGCGCAACATGGGGATCGCCGACGAGCTCGGCTATCTCGATCTGGATCCCGACGTGGCGGTCGACCTCCACGACGTCGGGGACTTCGACCGCTCGGATCTGGTCGTGATCTCGACCGGCTCCCAGGGCGAGCCGTACTCGGCGCTGTCGCTCATGGCCTCCGGGGACCACAAGTACCTCGAGGTCGGGCCGGGGGATCTCGTGATCCTGGCGTCCAGCCTGATCCCGGGCAACGAGCACGCGGTGTTCCGTTCGATCAACGGGCTCGCACGTCGTGGCGCCCGGGTAGTGCACCGGGGTGTCAGCGACGTGCACGTCTCCGGGCACGCGAGCCGTGACGACCTGCTGTTCTTCCACAACCTCACCGAGCCCGAGTTCTTCGTGCCCGTGCACGGCGAGTACCGCCACCTCGCGGCGCATCGTGAGATCGCGATCGCGACCGGTTGCCTGCCAGACCACGCCTTCGTCTGCGAGGACGGCGACGTCGTCACGCTCGAGAACGGTCGTGCCTGGGTCGACGACCCGATCGAGGCTGGTCAGGTCTTCATCGACGGGCTGCTGCCCGACGTCGGGCCCGCGGTCCTTCGCCGGCGCCGCCGGCTCGCGGAGGACGGCATCTGCGTGTGCATCGTCGAGATCGACCCCCACCAGGGTCAGCCTGTCGGCGAGCCGCTGATCATCCAGGAGGGGGTGGTCTTCGACGAGCGTGAGGAGGACATCCTCGAAGAGGCGATGAAGGCGGTGGTCGCAGAACTCGACGGGCTCAAGGCCCATAAGTTCACCGACAGCGCCGGTATCCAGCGCCACGTCACCCAAGCGCTCGGCCGCTACTGGCGGTCGCAGACGGGGCGCCGCCCGGTGCTGCTGCCTGTGGTGCTCGAGGTCTGAGCCGTGGAGGTGCTGCCCGACCGGCTCGAGCGAACCGCACAGATCGTGCGTGTCCTCTTCACGCACCTACGCAACGACATCGCGCTCGAGCAGGACTTCGTCGAGAGCCTGGGTGAGGAGGCCGAGCTCCACGACCCCGACGTCCACGCGGACGCCGAGCAGCTCGCGGACGACCTGGAGGAGCTCGGTCCGACCTTCATCAAGCTCGGTCAGCTCCTCTCCACCCGCGCCGACCTGCTCCCGGGGCCCTACCTCGAGGCGCTCCAGTCCCTCCAGGACGACGTGGCTCCCGTCCCGGTCGACGAGATCGTCACCGTGATCGAGCGCGAACTCGGTGTCCGCCTGTCGAAGGTGTTCCCGCGGTTCGACGAGGAGCCCCTCGCCTCGGCATCGCTCGCGCAGGTCCACCTGGCCGAGACCCGCGACGGGCGTCGTGTCGCCGTGAAGGTCCAGCGCCCAGGGATCCGCGAGACGATCCGAACCGACCTCCAGATCCTCGAGGACGTCGCCGAGAAGCTCGACGCGCACACCGACACCGGCGCGCACTTCCGCACCTCGACGATCGTCGACGAGTTCCGGAAGTCGCTGGCCCGGGAGCTGGACTACCGCCGGGAAGCACACAACCTCGACGCCCTTCGCCGGAACCTGTCCCCGTACGAGAACGTCGTGCTTCCGGGCTACATCGACGACTACTCGACCTCACGGGTGCTCACGATGGAGTACGTCGAGGGTGAGAAGATCACCGAGATGAGCCCGCTGGCCCCACTCGAGTTCGACGCCGAGGAACTCGCCGACGAGCTGTTCGAGGCCTACCTCCAACAGATCCTGGCCGACGGCTTCGTCCACGCGGATCCCCATCCCGGCAACGTGCACCTCACGCCCGACCGGCGGCTGGTCCTGTTCGACGTGGGCATGGTGATGCGGATCGAGCCCGAGGTCCGCGAGACGCTCCTCAAGATGCTCGTCGGGGTCGCCGAGGGGGACGTCGACGAAGCGGCGAGCACCGCGATCGAGCTGGGGGATGAAGGGCCAGCCTTCGATGAGGCCCGCTTCCACCGCGAGGTCAGCGAGCTCCTGGGGCGCTACAAGGACCTGCCGCCCGAGGACATCCACATCGGTGGCATCCTGACCGACATCACCAGGATCTCGGGCGAGACCGGCCTGAAGCCGCCGCCCGAGCTGACACTGCTGGCGCGCACGCTCATGAGCCTCGACATCGTGGGCCGCACGCTCCAGCCCGACTTCGACGCCGACGCCGCGATCCGGCGGCACGCGGGGTCGATCATGACCGAGGCGATGTTCGAGCAGCTCACCCCCTCGTCGATACTCCGCTCGGTGCTCGACACCAAGGAGCTCGTGGAGTCGCTGCCGAGCCGCATCAACGCCATCATGGAGCGGCTGGCCAGCGGCGAGTTCGACATCTCGGTCGAGACCATCGACGAGGACCGGCTGATCCGCACCATCCGCAAGACCGCCAACCGGGTCACCGCCGGACTCATCGTCGCGGCCCTCATCGTCGGCACCGCGATGTTGATGCGGGTCCAAACGCAGGCGCAGCTCTTCGGCTACCCCGCGGTCGCGATCATCTTCTTCCTCGTCGCTGCGGGTATCGGTCTGTCACTGATCGTCGCCATCCTGCTCGACGACAAGGACGATCCGCCGTAGGGATCTCGTACTGGAACGGCCGGGGTCGTTCGCTCACAGTCAGTGGGCCAGACGTCGATACCGTCACTTGCGTGGAGGGAACACGGGGGATCGGAGTCGGCTGGACGCCACTTGAGCGTCCCGATCCCGAAGGCCGGTTCCTGCTCTGGGGCATCATCCTGCTCGCAGCGGGGCTCCGGCTCGCGTTGCTCGGTTCGTCGGGCGTCAGGCTGGACGAGGTGTTCACCTGGTGGGTGGCGACCGAGCACGGTGGGGACGTTGTTGAGACGTTGGTCGCCGTCGACACGCACCCCCCGCTGTTCTACCTCCTCCAGCATGCCTGGCTCGGCTTGACCGACTCCCTCGCTTGGGCTCGGCTCCCCTCCGCCGCCTTCGGTGTCGGTCTCGTCCCGGTGGTCTACGCGATCGGTCGCAGCCTTCAGGGACGAGCGGTCGGGCTGGTCGCAGCCGCCCTGGTCGCGGTCTCTCCCTGGCATCTGTGGCACAGCCAGGACGTCCGTGGCTATTCGCTCCTCACTCTGGCGGTAGCGCTCGTGCTTCTCGCCGCTCTGCGATCACACAGCGACGGTCCGGAGAGTCGCTCCAGAGGGCCATTGGTCTTCTTCCTCGCGGGTTCGATCGCCGTTCTCACGCACAACGTCGGCATCGTCCTCGTTGCCTCTGTGGCAGTACCGCAGGTGCTGTTCCTACGCCGTCACCGAGCGGCCGCGGCCCGCCGCTGGGAGGCTGCCGCGGCGGCGGTCGGAGGGATCTGGCTGTTGTGGCTGCCGTCGATGATCCGTCAGCTCGGGAACGTCGAGCAGAACCTTGCATGGGTGGAGCGCGAAACCGGCTGGCTCGATGCGGTGACCGGGGTGGCGGGCGTGTGGGCAACCTCGGAGCTCGGGGATCTCAGCGAACTCATGGTCGCCAGCGCCGTGGCCGTCCCACTTGCGCTGCTGGGGTGGAAGCGGCTCCCGAGGGAAGGCGCTGCGAGATGGATGCTCTTGGCCCTCCTGTTGGTGCTGCCGATCTTCGAACTACTGTCGCTCTTGGGCATCCCGTTCCTCGTCGTGCGGAGCCTCCTGCCCACCTCGGTGGCGTTGATCGGCTTGGTCGCCGCGGGGCTCGCGTCGTTGTCCTACCGATGGCTGACGACAGCCGGGACTGCAGGGCTCGCGATCGTCCTTGGGCTTGGCGGAGCGAACCTTTTGCGGGCCGACACGCACGCGTGGGAGCAGGTCACGGCCGTGCTCGAGGCCGAGGTGCAGAGCGACGAGGCGGTGCTGTACGTGATGAACGTCGGTCAGCTAGCGACGAGCTGGATCGGGACGGTCCCCGGTCGCTCGTTCCCCCTTCCGGGCCCTTTCGCGGAGCGGCAGATCTGGGACGAGACGGTGACTGCAGGAGCCGTGGATCGTGTCGCGTCTGAAGTGGCCGGCTCCACGCCGGTCTGGCTCGTCTACGCGCACGGGGATCGGCTCGACCCCGACGGTCACGTGTTGTCCTGGCTTGATGCTGAGCGCGAGGTGGATCTTCGGATGAGGTTCGGCGGTGTCGAGCTGCGGCGCTACGGGGCCGCGTCTTCCCGACGGGCCGCGATGCGGCGGGTAGCGACGGCTCCGAGCGCCGCCAAGGCGAAGAGCACCAGCGAGTAGCCGACCCACTGCAGTGCGGCGAACAGGCTCTGATCCCCGGTACTCGTGGAGCCGATCCGAACGTCTCGCGCCATGACCTGAGGTGTACCGTCCGGATTCTCGCCACGCGCCTCGAGCAAGTACCAGTCGTCGGGCACCTCTGAGGAGACTTCGATGGTCGTCGTGAAGGCTCCAGAGCTATCGGTGGTGACGGTCGCGAGCGGCGTCGGGAGGTCCTCTCGCTGACTCCCGGCGGAGGTGCGGTTGGATCCGACCAAGAGGAGCTCCACGGGCCTGGAGGCGGCGAACCCGCTGCCTTCGACACGCACTCGACGCCCCTCAGAGCCTTCCATCACGCGTACGACGAGCGTGTCTTCTGGGATCGCTGGAGGTGCGGACTGGGCCATCACGGGGGTGGTCTGCAGCGTGAGAACCACCAACATCGCGACGATCAACTGCAAAGCCGAACGGATGGCGAACCCCCCGGGAGTCGAGCCTCGGATGGTACGGAGGGCGTGACCGTCAGGCCGTGGAGATGATCACCGCGCCTTCGTCGACCAGCCGGTAGAGCTCCACGATGTCGGGGTTGGACAACCGGACACAGCCGTGGGACGCGTCGCGGCCGAGCGAGTCGACGTCGGCGGTGCCGTGGAACCGGATGGCCCCGGGGGCGGACCAGTTCAGCGCGCGGAGGCCGAGCGGGTTGTTCGGGCCCGGCCCGATCCGGGCCGGCATGCCACGACCCCAGCCCTCGGGGGAGGGGTTGACCCAGGTCGGCAGGTAGCGCTTGAGCGTCACCTCGTAGCGGCCTGTCGGGGTGGGGTAGTTGCCGGTGCCCACCGCCACGCGGTAGGAGCGCACGAGCCGACCGTCGAGCCAGACGTCCAGTTGGTGGCGGTGCTGCCGCAGGAACAGGATCTGGTCGAACGCGGCGGTGGTCACCGTCGGTGCGATCTCCTCGGCGGCGACGCTCACGAGGCCGGAGCCGGATCCCTCCAACGCGTCGTTCAACCGTGTGAGTGTGGTGGGAACGTCGATGGTGCGCCCCGCCCGTTCCGGGGTGACGGTGGGCCGGTCGCGGTCCCAGGTCAGGGCCGCGTCCACGGCATCGCGCGCCGCGACCTCGGCGATCTCCCGGACGAGTCGCCGGCGGGGCGCCCGGGGGATCTCCGAGGTGACCGGCAGGTCGTGGTCGAGGGAGGCTCGCCCCCACCGCAGGCGCAGCCGTTCCCACGTCGTCAGGTCGTCGGTGATCGCCACCGCCGCATCGACCTGCGTCGCGGCGTCGGAGCGGTAGCCGAGCTCACCGGGGGTGGTCGTCCAGTGGTCGTCGCCGAGCAGCAGCGTGATCCGGCGGTTGCGCTCGGGGTCCTCTCGCTCGCGGACCGCCGCCAGCGCTTCGTCGGTGGTCATCCCCGCGAGGTCGAGGCCGGCGACCCGGACGCCGGGCAGGACGCGTCCGTCGTAGCGGTCCTCGAACTGCCGGAGGTCCCACGCGAGCCACGCCACCGCACCGATCGCGGCCACCACGACCGCGAGGAGGGCGAGGAGCAGCCGACGACGCAGCGATCCGCGTCTTGCCACCCCTGCGGTGAAGGTCACCTGCGCCACTGAGCGCCTCCCGTCGCCACCCGGTGTACGCGCCTCCCCGCACGTGGTGGGGGACGGCTGGCCCAGGCTCGCGGGTTCGTGCGGTATGCGATATCAACCGTGCGCTCTCTGCACGTTCTTGGGGGCAGTGGGGTGGGTGTGCACGCTGTGGGCTCGTGGGATGTAGTTACATCGCTGTGTCCTGCGGTTACCCTCTGAGATGGCTGCGACCCAGAGGAGCCGCGATGGCCAAGAGCGCGACCAAGAAGAGCGGTCGCTCTGGGCTGCTCGCCCGCGTGGGCCAGGGCTTCGTGCGTCACCTGTCGGAGCACTCCGACGACGCCGTCGGGCTCGGGCTGATCCTCGTCGCGGTGGTGGCCGGCCTCGGCATCTACGCCGATGCGGCAGGCCCGGTCGGCGAGTTCCTCGACGCCGTCATGCGCGGTTTGCTCGGCGTCTACGGGTTCGTGGTTCCCGTTCTCCTGGCCTACTTCGGGCTCCTGATCGCCGGTGGCCGTCCCGGCCCCGACGTGGGTCGCGTCGCCGTCGGTGTCGCGCTGACGTTCACGGCGGCCATCGCGGGATGGCATCTCATCGCCGGGGCGCCGTCGCCTTCGGAGGGCATCCGCACGCTGTGGGACGCCGGTGGGCTCCTCGGCTGGTCGGTCTCGGGGCCACTGGTGTGGGCGCTGTCGGTCTGGGGGGCGGCCGCGGTGCTCCTGATCGTGCTGCTGCTCGGCCTCCTCATCGTCACCAAGACCCCGTTCGCCAAGGTCCTCGAGGCGGCGCGCACCGTCGGGGCGCAGGCGACCGACGCTGCCACCGGCACCCTCACCGGGCGCGAGACCGACGACAGCGCGGCCGCCGAGAAGACCGAGGAGGAAGATCCCGGGTCGCGCGCCACGATCAAGATCGAGCCCGACGAGGACGAGCCCGAGGACGATGCCGTGATGGCACCGCCGCCGGACGGGATGTCGGCCGCCGACGTCGCGGCGGGGCGGACGCCCGCTCCGCCCCTGCCGGAGTACACCGCGGACGGGAAGCGCAAGGCCCGGAAGGTGGCACCCGTCGAGAACTGGGACGACTACCAGCTCCCACCCCTGGACATGCTCACGGCCGGCAAGTCGATGAAGCGCGAGTCGCGCAAGCACATCGAGGCGCAGGTCGAGGCGCTTCAGGAGACCTTCGAGCAGTTCGGCATCGAGGCCATCGTCGCGAGGTGGTCGCGTGGCCCGACCGTCACCCGGTTCGAGATCGAGCTCGGTCCCGGGGTCAAGGTCAAGAAGGTCGCCAACATGGGCGACGACATCGCCTACGCCCTCGCAGCGCCCGATGTGCGCATCGTGGCCCCGATCCCCGGCAAGTCCGCGATCGGGATCGAGGTCCCCAACCGCAACCGCGACCTCATCACCCTCGGTGACATCCTCCAGAGCGACGACGCGAAGAACAACGGCCACCCGCTCTACGTCGCGCTCGGTGTGGACGTCGCCGGCAACCCGGCGCTCGTCAACCTGACCACGATGCCCCACCTGCTGGTGTCGGGCGCCACGGGCTCGGGGAAGTCCGTCACGCTGAACTCGATGATCACCTCGGTGATCATGCGCTCGCGCCCCGACCAGGTCCGGATGCTCCTGATCGACCCCAAGCGGGTCGAGCTCACCTCCTACGACGGGGCGCCCCACCTGCTGTCACCCGTGGTCACCGACCCCCGCCGCGCGACCGACGCCGTGCAGTGGTGCGTCAAGGAGATGGAGAAGCGCTACGAGATCCTGGCACGGCTCGGCTACCGCAACATCGACAGCTACAACCGTGCAGTCGCCCACGGCGAGGTCGAGGCGGAGCTGTCCAAGCGTCACGGGGTCGACCCCGAGGCGGTCGGCGAGGAAGCCAAGACCTACGGACACCTGCCCTACATCCTCCTCGTGATCGACGA